>SXOX01000179.1 GCA_005776585.1 Pseudomonadota bacterium
ACAGCGGCGGTGGGCGCTGCGGGCGCGGTGGGCGCTGCGGGCGCAGGCGGTGCCGTGCTGGGCGCTGCGGGCGCGGCGGCAGCGGGCGGATTGGTCTTGGCGGGCTCCTGCTTGCAGCCTGTGGCGGAAAAACACAGGATGGGCACCGCGACAACGAAGCGCTTGGCGAAGTTCTTCATGGCGCGCCCTCATACCCGAAAGGACCGGGGCGCACAACTCGGAGTGGGAGGCGGCGATGCGGTACGGATGGCTGGTGGGGCTTGCGATGGTGGCTCACGTCGCGGCGGGGTGCGGCGCCGAGGCCGAGGCGGGCGCGGCGAATGGGACTGACGCGGTGACCGTCGGAGACGCGGCAAGCGGCGACGTGACCGCCACGACGGACGCGACGACGACGAGCGAGACGGCGGACTCCACTCCCGACACGGGCCCCGTGGTCCCCGCCTGCGCGGGAAAGACCGCCTACCGCTGGGATCCGCTACACTCCGATACGCTGCTCACGTTCCCCGACGACGCCTACACCATGAAGGATCCCTCCTCCCCTTCGGGTCAGCGCGTCGTCGTCGACGACAAGACGCCGTGGATGAAGAATGTCCCGGTCTCGCTGTTCGAGAACGTCTATCGCGCCATCGCGGGCCTCGACGGATTTGGCACGACCGCGGGGATCACGTTGCGCTTCTCGGCGGCGGTGCCAGCGCCCGAGGGCGGCGTAGCCGGGTCCTTGGCCGAGACCGCGGCGGTGCGGCTCTACGAGCTGGGCACGAAGAGCGCGACGCGCGTCGGCTATGAGACCGAGATCGCCGACGATGGTGCGACGCTCATCCTGTGGCCAGCGCGGCCGCTGCGCCCGAAGACGCGGCACGTCGCCGTCGTCACCCGCGCCCACAAGGCCAAAGACGGCGACTGCATCGCGCCGAGCCCCGTGCTCGCCGACCTGCTCGCGGGCAAGGCCGAGGCCGGTCTCGCGCCGCTTGTGCCCCGTGCAAAGGAGGCGCTGGAGGCCATCGGAATCGCAGCGAGCGACGTGAGCGCTCTGGCGCTGTTCTCGACGCAGAGCATCGAGGAGAACTCGCTGGCGGTCCGAGACGACGTCTACGCTCGCACCTACGGATGGCAGGCCGCGGCGACGTGCAAAGACGAGAGCAAGGGCACCATTCGCCACTGTGAGGCCAAGTTCGCGGGCAAGGACTATCGGCGTCAGGGGGAGATTCAGGCCGGCAAGCCGCAGCAAGACCTCGTCTACCCGGTGAGCTTCTGGTTGCCTTCCGGCAAGGGTCCGTGGCCGACCATCCTCTTCGGCCATGGCATCGGCGGTGATCGCGGTCAGGCGGGCTACTTCGCGGAGTTCGCGGCCAAGCTTGGCACCGCGGTGGTCGCGATCGATGCAGTCGGACACGGCGCGCATCCGGCCGGTGGCGCGTCAGACTCCCAGACCGCGGTGTTCAACTTCTTCTCGGTCGACCTGACGGCGCTCAAGTTCGACCCGCTGGCGATGCGCGACAACTGGCGGCAGTCGACCTACGACAAGCTGCAGCTCATTCGCGCGCTGGAGTCTTCGCCAGACATCGACGGCGACAAGGCGCCAGACATCGACACGAGCCGCCTGGCCTACTTGGGCATCAGCCTCGGCGGCATCATGGGCAACGAGCTGCTCGCACTGTCGGACTCCATCCGGGGCGCCAACCTCATGGTCTGCGGGGGCCGCGTCTCGACCATCATCAAGGACGGCGCGAACTGGCAGTCGCTCGTCGCCGCCGTCGCGGGCCTCGCCGGGGCGACCGACGGCGACGTCGCGCGCTTCTTTCCCGTGCTCCAGACCGTCATCGAGCGCGGCGACGCCGCCAACTACGCGCCGCGCGTGCTCAAGGACCGGTTCACGCCGGACTCCAAGCCGCCGAGCGTGCTGCTTCAGATGGCGGTTGGTGACACGACGATGCCCAACGCGACCTCAGCGGTCCTCGCGCGCGCCTACGGCTTGCCCATTGTGGGCGCGGACCCGTACCCCGTGCCACTGCTCGACAAGGTGGCCGCTCCCGTGAAGGGCAACCTCGGCGACGCCACGATTGGCTTCTTCCAATTCGACCGCGTGACGACCGAGCCGGGCAAGCCTCCGGTCAAGGCGGACCACGGCCTCATGCCGGGCAGCCTCGAGGGCCTCACGCAGAGCGCCGCGTTCCTGAGCAGCTGGCTTCAGGGCGGAGCGCCGACCATCAGCGACCCGTACGCGACGCTGGGTACGCCCGCGCTCAAGTGAGCGACGAGGCGACCTGTCCGCATCGCCCGGCGTGCCCCGGCTGCCCGTGGATTGAGCGGCCTTACGTCGCGCAATTGGCAGGAAAACACGCGCGCGTCACGGCCGCCTTCGGTCCCTACGAGGCGCGTGGCTTGTTGCCAGCGCAGGTGGGACGACCGCAGGGCACCGACATGCGCGTGGGCTGGCGCACTCGGCTGAAGTGGGTCGTCGAGGGCCGCGCGATCGGCCTGTATGGCCGTGGGACCCACGCGATGCTCGACCTGCCCCACTGTCTCGTGGCGCCCGAGGTCGGCCTGCGTGTCGCGGAGGCGCTCCGGCGGCGTCCGGTCGAGCCGCTGCCAAACCGCGCCCGTCTCGGAGCCGTGGATGTCCGCGTGTTCGCCGACGGGATGGCGACCGTGGTCCTGGTCATCGAGGCCAACTCGCCGCCCGACGCGGTCACCACCGCCCAGGCGATCGCGCAGACGCTCGCCGCGGTCGACGGCGTGGTCGGCATCGGCTGGTCGCTGCGCCGGCCGGGTGCGCCGACGGTCCTCGGCGGCACGCCGCAGCCGCTCGTGGGCACCCTGACCCGCCCGGACACCGTGGGTCGGGTCACGACGCCAACGCCCCCGGGCGCGTTCGTGCAGGCGCATCGCGCCCAGGCCGGCGTGCTGCACGACGCGGTGCACCGCCACGTCAGCCTGGTCGCCGAGGCGCACGCGCTGACGCTCGTCGACCTCTACGCCGGCTGTGGGAGCCTGGGGCTCCATGTTCGGGACCTGGTGCGCGACGTGGTCCTCGTGGAGTCGTTTTGGCCCGCGCTCGACGGCCTCGAGGCGCCGCCCGCGGGCGTCCGACTGCACCCCGGCACCGCCGAGCAGGCGCTGCGAGACGGGGTCGGCGATGCCAACGCCTGGATCGCGCTCGTGGACCCGCCGCGCACGGGACTCTCGCCGGAGGTGCTCACGGAGCTCATGCGGCGCCAACCAGCCGCCATCACGTACGTGAGCTGTGACCCCGAGACGCTGGCGCGCGACCTCGCGATGCTCGCGTGGCAGGGCTACTCAGCGTCGACGGTCGAGCTGATCGATCTGATGCCGGGAACACCCGAGATCGAGTCGGTGGTCACGCTCACCCGGGGACCGGTGCCCCCGCTCACGATCGTGTCGCAGCAGGGCGATCTTTTCGTGGTCGACAAGCCGCCGTTCGTACCCGCGACGCCGCACCCCGAGTGGCCTCGCAGCGCGCTGGACGGCACCACCGGCGTCCAGCTCGCCCACCGCCTCGACGTCGGCACCTCCGGGCTGCTCGCGCTGAGCGCCCGCGGCAGCGCGGCGCTGGAGGGGGCCACCAAGTCCTACCTCGCGCTCGTCATGGGGCTCACTCGCAAGCACGGCACCCTGCGCGAGCCGCTCCCCGAACGCGGCACGGTGCACGACGCGGTCACGCGGTATCGGCGCCGCGCCGTGATCGGAGGCCACAGCCTGGTCGAGGTCACGCTCGAGACGGGGCGCACCCATCAGATTCGTCGCCACTTCGCCGGCATCGGCCATCCGGTCATCGGCGACGTTCGCTACGGCGACGAGAAGACCAACCGGTACTTCTTTCACCGCTTCGGTCTCACGCGCACGTTCCTGCACGCGATTCGGCTCGATGTCGCGGGGATGGTTGCGGAATCCGCGCTGTGGCCGGACCTCGAGCGTGTCTTGGCGCAGCTAGGCGCACCAAACAAAAAACCCGCGGCCACCTGAGGCGACCACGGGTCTTCGAGGAGCGCGCCGGAGCCTCTAGGCCTGTCCGCCGCGCTTGATCTTGTCGCGGTTGGCGACGACGAGGTTCAGCACACGAACCGTGCCCTCGTTGATGTCGTCGACCAGGCTCTGCGTCTTGCCCTGGAACACCGAGTAGCCGAGCAGCGCGAAGATCGCGACGCCGAGGCCGAAGGCGGTGCAGTGGATCGCCTCGTGGATACCTTCGGCCAGTCGGGCCGACTTGAGGCTGTTGTCGATGTTCTCGTTACCGACGGCGCCGAACGTGCCGATGAGGCCCAAGATCGTGCCGAAGAGGCCGAAGAGCATGGCGACGTTGGAGAGCATGGCGAGGTACGGCGTGCGCTTCTCGATGCGCGGCAGCTCGCGGAGCGCCGCCTCGTCCATGGCCGCCTGGACCTCGTGATCGCTGCCCTGGACCTTGAGGAGTCCGGCCTTGACGATCGACGGGAGCGGCTTGGGCACGAGCGTGCAGAGCTGGATGGCCTTATCGACCTGTCCATGGAAGATGTACTTCTGGAGCTGGAGAATGAAGTTCTCCTTGTTGATGCTGGAGCCCCACAGCACGATTGCCCGCTCGATGATGATCCCGAGCGTGAGGATCGACGTCACCAGAATGGGATACATCGGCCACTTGCCCGCGTCGAACGCGTAGGCAACGCAGTCGAAGAATCCCTCACACCCATGCTTTGCCTGCGGCTGCATCAATTCCTCCTGGACGATCAAGCCCCGCGTGGCGGGACGTACTGCGAATGCGGGCTGACCGCACTTACGGCCGGTGAAGGTACAACGAAGTCGCGACGGTGGGAAGTAGACCCCGCGAGAATTTTCTCGTGGTGGCTCACCCGCCCGTCGCCTTGGTCGGATCCGACGCCCGTCGTCGAATCCGCTCATCGAGATGCTTGGTGACCTCGCGCGCCAGCGTGGCCGGCTCGCCATCGCGCGCCGACGCGAGGTACTGCCGAAAATAACGCAGCGCCGGCTCGGACTGCCCTTGGCTGGCGTAGGCGCAGCCGAGGTTGAAGGCCGCCTCCGACTGCGAGCCGTCGAGCTTGAGCGCCTCCAGCAGCGCGGATTCGGCCTCACGGTAGCGGCCCGCCTCCAACAGCAGGACTCCGCGCTCGTTCTCGAGCTGGGCCTGCGCGGTGAGGTTGGGGCTCTGGACGGCCGCCAGGACGCGCCGAGCCTCCTCCAGCACCTCGAGGGCCTCGCGATCGGCGCCCACGCGCACGTAGAGCTGAGCGAGGCGCACGAAGCCCTCCGCCCGAGACGGGGCAAGCGTGATGGCCCGGCGATATTCTTGGTCCGCGTCCTTCAACGCGCCCTTGCGATCGTGGACGCGGCCGAGCAGCAGGTGAGCGTCCGCGTGCTCGGGGGCGATCTCGACGACGCGCCGTAGAGCGGACTCTGCGACATCGAGCTTGCCTTCCTCGTGGCCGATCCAGCCCAGATGGTAGTGCGCTTCGGCGAACTCGGGCTTGAGCCGCGTGGCGATGGCCAGCTGCTCCTTGGCCTTGTCGAGCCGCCGGTCCTCGATCTCGCACAGCGCCAGTCCGTAGCGCGCCGCAGCGTTGTCTCCATGGAGCGCGAGCGCCTCCTTGAAGTGCGCGCGAGCCTCCTTGGTCTTGCCGCGCCCGAGCTCGTCCATGGCGAGGTTGGACACGCGTATGGAGTCCGACTGCTCGCGGTTGCACCCCAACGTTGCCGCGAGGGACGCGGTCAAGACGACATGGAGGCTGAGCGAGCGGAGCGTCACCGAGTGCGGAACAGGAAGGGGTAGCTGACCTTGGCGATGCCGCCGTTTTCGGGCGCCGGGAATCGCCACATGGCGAGTCGCTGCGTGATGCAGGCCTCGACCGGCGCGCTGCCGAGCGTCGAGGACATGATGCTCGGGTTGATGACCTTGCCGTCGCCCGTGATCACGAAGGCCACGTTGACCTTGCCCTCGAGGTCCGGGTTCTTCTGGACCTCCTTCTTGTAGCAGAGGACGATCGAGCCCTTCTGGCGATTGATGTACTTCTTGATGATGGCCTTGGTCAGACCGCCCGTGACGTTGGCGTCGCCCGCGGTGACGATGGACTTGCGCTCGATGGTGCCCTTGAAGCCCACGTTGGCCAGCGCCTTCTTGCCCTTCTCGTCGGTCTTGCCGAGCCCTTCGATCCCGTCGGTGCCGTCCTTGCCGCCGCCCTGCGTGCCGCCTCCGGCCCAGTCCCCCTGGAGCCCGGCGTTGCCGCCGCTGCCAAGCGGATTGGATCCCGTGACACTGGAGGCCGGATCCCCGAACACAGTGTCGCTCGTTGACGTCGCGTTCGCATCGGCGACGACCATGAGGCCGGTGTTTGGCGTCTTGTTGAAGCCATCGAGCAGACTTGGCTTATTGATCTTGTCCAACATGGCCTGAGGCGCCATCTGCTCCGCCAGGCTCTTGGCGCGCTCCTTGGCGATCTCCTTGCGCGTGACCGGATCCAGCTTGGAGAGCTCCTTCTCCTCCTTGGTGCGGTTGTCGTTCTTCTTGGCCTCGACCGGCTTCATATCCTCTTCCTTGTCCGGCATGAGCTTCTCGCTCTCGTCGGACTTGGGGCGGGAGAGGTCGACCGTCTCCTCCGGCGTCTTCTCGAGCTCCTTCTTCTCGGGGAGCTCCTCTTCCTTCTTCTTATCGATCTGCTCCTCGGCCATCATGCTCTCGATGGGCACGACGCGGGTCTCGAGCGGCAGTACCTGGCGCCGGATCTGGATCTCGTCGTTCGGGCGATAGTAGAGGCTCAAGATGAGCATGGAGACGTGCAGGATGAGGCTGACGGCGACGTAGCCCCAGTCGGAGATAATCGACAGCGCGCCGCGTCCACCACGGGCGAGCGACCGCGCCGGCACGTGCGAGACGAGCATGGTGAACGGACCGAAGCGCAGCCGCGCCTTGGTCGTGGGCCCGAGGGGGAGGAGCTGGCCCTTGAGGACGCCCTTGCTGCGCGCGTCCTCGACCGTGTGCACCTTGCCGTCGTGCAGCACGTCGCCCTTGATCTCGGTCCGCGCGAGGTTGAGCGCCCAGCCGTCACCGTGGGGGACGAGGAGAGCGTACTCGCGCGCGCCGATGGCCTCCTCGGGCACGAAGAACCGCGCGTGGCGCGACTCACCGATGTGCACGCCGTCGCCATGCTTGAGCGTCCACAAGGCGCCGCTGACGAGGCCCTGCCACCAGTTGGGATCGGAGACGAAGAAGAGCGCGAAGCCGATGCCAGACGCCGCGCAGGCGATGGCGATCGTGGACGGGTAGCCCATGGCCAGCAACAGGCCGCCGACGGCGAGCAGCTCGATGGGCGCGATGGCGAACAGGAGCAGCATGACCGCCTGGAACTTGGAGGCGGACGAGGAGCGCATGAACGAGGAGACCTGAATCGGCGCGTCCTCCCACAGGAGCGCGGCCTCCAGCGCCAGCTTGCCAGAGCGCTCCGCGGCCTCCTCGGTGCGATAGAAGGCGTCGCGATTGATCTGCGCGCCCCGCACGGGCGCGTTCTGCACGGCGGCCTTCTTGAGCTCGGCGTCCAGCCGGATGCGCAGGCGCGTGACGCCGATCTCGAACTCGTCGCCATCGGCCAGGTAGGCCTTCTGGACGCGCATGCCGTTGAGGCGGGTGCCGTTGGTGCTGCCCAGATCGATCAGCGCGACGCGGCCGTCGCTCTCGATCTCGATCTTGGCGTGGCGGCGGCTGACGTTCTCGTCATCGAGTCGGAGATGCGCCTTCGAGAGCTTGCCGATCTCGATGAGGTCGCCCGTGTAGTCGCGCGTCTCGACGACCTGGTCGCCTTCGAGACGTTCGAGCTGGATGCGTGCGGTGGACATGGCGTGCTCCGTGTGGCGGCAACCGTGGATCGGACGGAGGACCTAGAGGTCTTCCGCGGACCGCACGATCTCCTTGATGAAGTCGAGGCGAATCTGGATGAGGCTCTGTCGCGCCTTGGCGCGGAGCACCTCGAACATGGCCGCGTCGGGCTTGAGCACGTCGACGGTGACCTCGTCGGTCTCGAAGTTGAATTCCTTGTCCTTCTTCTTCTCCGGCGGTGCGGCGAGCGCGGCTCCGGCCGAGAGCACGACGAGACCCATGGCGAAACGCTTCAGCAAGGCACTCATCTCATCCCTCCTCGCGCTGGCGACGCGCGTCCCCGGCGGTGGTGCGACGCACTTGCACCCTCCGGGCGTTGCAGTATAGCTCAGCCGAATTCCGCGGCCAAAGGCGGAAGTTCCGGCACGCGCGGGATGACCTTGGGCCGGCTCACGCCGGGACAGGGCTCCCGTATCGTCTTTCAGACCATGGAACGCGCCGGGAGTTCCGGAAATTGTTTCTCGTTCATCGAAAATGAAATTTAGCGCGAGGGGGGAACGATGCGACAGGTTTGGATTCCAAAGACCGGAGGGCCCGACGTGCTCGAGGTGCGCGAGGCGGCGGATCCCACTCCGGGTCTGGGCGAGGTCCGCATTCGCGTCGCCGCTTCGGGGGTCAACTTCGCCGACCTGATGGCGCGGGTCGGTCTGTACCCGGACGCGCCGCCGCTGCCCGCCGTGGTCGGCTACGAGGTCGCGGGCACAATCGACGCGGTCGGCGCCGGCGTCACCCGCCTCAAGGTCGGCGATCGCGCGTTGTCGCTCACGCGCTTTGGCGGCTACACCGACACGCTCATCGCCCCCGAGGGCCAGGTTCAGCCCATTCCCGACATGCTGACCTTCGAGAAGGCCGCGGCCATCCCGGTCAACTACCTCACGGCCTGGCTCATGCTGGTCAAGCTCGGCGCTGTGGCCAAGGGCGATACGGTGCTCGTGCATGCGGTCGCAGGCGGCGTCGGTCAGGCGGCGCTGCAGATCTGCAAGCATCGCGGGGCCACCGTGATTGGCACGGCCAGCGGCTCGAAGCACGCGCGGCTGAAGGAGCTCGGGGTGTCCGAGTGCATCGACTATACGAAGGTTGACTTCGCCGAGGAGGTCAAGCGCATCACGGGCGGCCGCGGCGTCGACATCGCGCTGGATGCCGTCGGAGGCGCCTCCTTCAAGAAGAGCTACCGCGCGCTCGGGCCGATGGGGCGGCTCTATCTGTTCGGCGTGTCGAGCTTCGCGCCCGGCGACCGGCGCAGCATCTTCTCGGCGCTCTCGGGCCTGCTCTCCATGCCGCGTTTTGGCCCGATCGGGCTCATGAACGACAACAAGGGCGTCATGGGCGTGAACCTGGGACACCTGTGGGATCGCGCCGCCGAGCTGTCGGCCATGCTCGTCGAGATCGGCGAGCTGGTCTCGCAAGGCCACCTCGATCCCGTCGTGGACTCGACCTATCCGTTCGCCGACGCGGCCAAGGCGCACGCCCGGCTGCACTCGCGCCAGAGCTTCGGCAAGGTGCTGCTGGTCCCGTAGCGGGCGCTCTACTCCAGAAACAGGCGATAGACGCGCTTCGGGTCGCCGAAGAGCACCTTCGCGAGCGCGTTGATGGTCTCCAGCGTGACGCTCGCAGCGACCTTCTCGCGACCCACGACGCGCTCGAGGCCGATGCCCAGCCCCTCGGAGCGCGCGAGCTCGAAGGTCGTGCGCAGGCCCTTCTGGCGGTCGAGCACCGCGCCGTTTTGCACGCGCGTCTGCGCAAGCGACAGCTCGATCTGGGAGAAGGTCCCCAGCGCGTAGTCGCGCAGGTCGGCCTCGATCTCGGCGACGATGGCGCCGAAGCGGGCCCGCGCGATGTCGTTCTCGACGATCCACGCGCTCGGGCCGCGGTGGCCCCACGCGCGTATCCACGACCGATAGCTCACGCCGCGCTCGTAGACGTACTTGTAGAAGTGCCGTCCGCGCGTGATCGACAGCAACATGTCGAGCGCGGGGAACTGAGGATCCGCCTCACAGAGCGTCGTGTCGCCGAAGTTGATGCAGAGCTGGTCCTTGCCAAGCGCCAGGTGCTGCGTGCGCTCGGCCTCGGCACGGCGAGCGGGGCCGGTCGCGTCTGGAAGAGGGCCCGCGCGACGCGAAGGGACGTCGCTCCAGCGTGACGCGACAAAGGCGGCGACCGCGCTCGGCTCGACGCCCGCGGGGACGCTGAGCGCGACCGTGAGCCGATCCGGGGTCCACTGGGCCGCATGGAACGCGGCGACCTCGTCGCGGGTGATGGCGGCCACCGTCGTGCGATCGCCCACCGTCGGCCGACCGTAGGGATGCCCCGGGTAGGCGAGGCGGTAGAATTCCTGTTTGATGTACTCCAGGTTGTCCTCGGGGATGCCGGCGATCTCGGCGAGGAGCACCTCGCGTTGCCGCTTCACGTCGCCGTCGGGGAGCGCAGGCCGGAGCACGACGTCGCCCAGCAGCGCGAGCACGGGCCACGGCGACCCCACGCGCGTCATGGCCACGAACGCGCCGTCGCGATAAAAGACGTTGCGCGAGAGGTTCGAGCGGTCGTCGAAGCTCAGCTCGACGTCCATCTGGATGCCCCGCGCGGAGAGCGCGCGGTCGACATGGCCGAGCGGCAGGTTGCGGGTCGCCGAGGACAGGACCCGCGCGGTCAGCAGGTTGATGCCGGCCCGCTCGGCTGGCTCCACCCACTGCCCACCGCTCACCCACGCAACCGCAGAGGTCTGCCGGCCCCCGGCGGTGCGCACGAGCAGCGTGAGGCCGTTGTCGTAGCGAAAGCGCGCGACCTGTACGGCGCTGGCCCCCTCGGAGAACGTGCCGTTCGCCCGAAAGGTCCACGGCGGCGACGTCGTAGCCGCCAGGAGCCCCGGTCGCTCGAGCGACGGGTTGGGCGGCGGCGCGTCCCGGGTGATGGTGGCCGTGGCGTCGGCGGGTGCCGCCGTCGCGGCCATGGGATGCAGCACGGCCTCCACCCAACGCACCGGCCGCAGATACCGGCGCGCGACGTCGGCCACAGACTCGGGAGTCTGCGCGAGGATCCGAGCAGAGACGAGGCGCGCGGCCTCCGGGCCCATGCGCTCGATCCAGAAGCCGGCGTTCTGCGCAAGGTCGCCCATGCCCTCGAGCGTGCGATTGCGCTTGGCGAGCACCGCGCGCGCGGCCTCGCTGACGGCGGCCTTCGAGTAGGGGCGCGTATGGAGTGTCGTCAAGTAGCGCTCGAGCCAGGCGAGGATCGTCCGCAGGCGCTTTGGGTCTGTCTCCAACTCGACGGTGAGCTGGCCATGGTCGACCATGAACGTGTGCGATGGGCGGAGCGTCGTGACCCACTGCGTGTGCCGAAAGAGGTAGGCCTGAAGCCCCTCGCCCGCGGAGGCGAGCAGCTCGCCGAGGACCAGCAGGGCGGCGGTGTCCTCGTGGCTGGCACCGGCGGTCCGAACGCCGACGATGGCCTTGGACGTCTTGGTCTCGGCGGCCTGTCCCTCCCAGCGCGCCGCGGTCGTGGGCTCCGCCTCGGTGACGTCGGGCAGCGCGAAGCGCGCCGGGCCCGGCTTCTTGCTCCCGAGGATCCGGCCAACTTCGGCGATGAGCTGCGGCCGCTCGAAGTCGCCCGTCACGACCAGGACGAGGTGATTCGGCGTAAAGCGTTCCCGATAGTAGCGCTCGAGATCGTCGACAGTCATGGCCTTGATGGTCGCCGGATCGCCGATGACGGCACGGCCATACGGATGGCGTGGGTAGGCCAGCGTGTCGAAGGCCCGCCAGAGCTGGTCCCAGGGCTGCTCGCGGTCCTTCTCGATCTCTTGGAGCACGACGCGTCGCTCGTCCTCGAACCACTGCCGCGAGAAGCGCAGCTCGAACAGGCTGTCGGCAAACACGTCGAAGGCGGCCGCAAAGTTGCGCTTCGGCACCTCGAAGCCGAAGTTGATCTCGTCGTCCCAGGTCCACCCACCGACCTCGTCTCCGAGCTCCGCGATCTTCTTGCGAAAGACCGTGGGCCCGAATCGAGCCGTGCCGCCCTTGTAGACGAGGTGCTCGATGTAATGGAGCGCCCCGGCGTACTTGGCGCTCTCGGTGCGGCCTCCGGTCGTGACGTAGGCGGCGACACCGATGACGGGATGGCGACGATCGAGCACGGTGACGAGCGTCAGGCCGTTGTCGTAGCGATGGACCTCGAAGGCCGGCAGGTCGAGCGCAGCGGGTACCGGGCGCAGCGGCGGACCGTGAGCGCATCCTGCAACGGTGGCTGCAACGGTGGCCGCAACGGTGGCCGCAACGGTGGCCGCAACGGTGGCCGCAAGGAGGAGCGCCAAGGGCGGCTTCGGGGGGTGTCGCATCAGAGTCCGTTCAGCTCGGCGTTGGGGAGGACGAGGGCAGCCGTGCCGAGCGGCTTGCGGGGCGAGCCGCCCACGACGTCGGAGCGAATCGGCGGCAAGAGCACCGTGCCAAGCACGTCGGCTCCGGTCGAGGTCAGGGTGCCCACCATGACGACATCGAGCGACGGTGCCGGGTCGGTGTCGCCGTCGACCTCGCGCGTGATGAAGAGCTCCTCGGCGCCGGTGAGGTCGTCGGCCACGCGGAGCTCCACGCCGCCGACGGGTCGGCCAAAGGCGTCGACGCCGTCGACCGTGCCGACGACGACGGCTCGGTTGCGGTGGTCGACGACCTCCAGGTACGTGCCGGCGCTCGCGGGTGCCGGGCGGAGCGTGAACTCGAGCAGTCCGACGGCACCGCCATTGACGGAGACGAACAGCGCGTAGTGTCGCCCCGCCGGAGGCGCCTCGAAGGCCGGCTTGAACGTGAGCGCGACCGTCGTCGGACGTGGCGCGCGGCAGCCCGAGAGGGCGAGCAGCGCGCAGACCACCGTGAGGCACCGAACTACCATCGCGTCCCGACCTCGAAGGCAAACGACAGCCCTGGCTTGGGCTGAGAGCGCAGCATGATACGCCCGTCTCCAAACCAGTCCGGATCCCGTGGCCGCTGATCGAGCACGTTGTAGACCCAGGCAGACACGTCGAGGTGGTTCCAGAGCCCGCGCCCCTCGAGTCCGATGCGCAACTGGGTGGTCGTCGGGACCGAGGTGACCTCGACGTTGGTCACCTCCGACCATGCGAGCCCGTCGGGCAGCTTGAGCCCGAGCACCGGCAGGGCGGCGCTGGCCGGGAGACCGCGGTTCACGTCGCGCATGGCGCCACGCACCGTGACGACGGCCGAGACCAAGAAGCGGCCATCGAAGAAGCTGGCCTTGCCACCTGCGGACAGCACGTGATTCGGGATGTTGCCGAGGCGGCCGAGCTCGGCGTCGATGACGTCGAGGAACGTGTACGCGAGCCACAGCTCGTGGCCGCCCTTGAAGACGAGCTTGGTCATGAGCTCGACCGTGTGGAGGTCGCGATCGCCGCTGTTGTCGTAGTGACCGCCAGGGAAGCCGATGAGGCCAGCCAGTCGGGTGAAGGAGTAGTCGGCGCGCAGCGACCACTGCTTGACCGGTCCAGCGTTCTCGAGGAGGCGCGCGTTGAGCTCGCCTTCGACGGAGTGGCTCCGCTCGACCTGCAGGTCCGGGTTGCCCTGGAACGCGACAGCGGAAGCGATGCCGCGCGTCGGCGAGGTCGAGAGTAGATCCGGTGGGCGAAAGCCCTGGCCGAAGTTGACCTTGAGGAAGATCGCGTCGGTGAGGCCCGCGACGAGGCCGGCGGAGGCGAGCAGCGTGGCCTTGTACGTCGACGAGAGCTGCGCTCTGACGCCGCCGCTCAGGGCAAACCGGTTGCTCAGCCGCCATTCGTTGACGAGATAGAGCCCGCCGATGATGCGGCGGGTCTCGCCCAGTGCGGCCTCACGCAACGAACAGGGGCGCAGGGCGTCGCGCTCGGGGTGAAACTGAAACGGAGGGAGACACCCACCGGACTTGGTCTCGGCGCCGGCCCGTGGATCGAACGAGGTGAGGTGCAGGACGCCGCTGAGGTCGGCGAAGACCTCGCCACCGAGCAGGAGGTGATTCTGCCAAGGGAGGACCACGTCGACGTCGACGCTGCCGCCCGCGCGCACGACCCCGTCGGACTCCAGGATCGTCTTTCCGCCCGCGGGGAGCAGGTCGCTGCGAGGGAAGATGCCGAACGGATCCTGAGACTGCTTCCAGTTGACGACATGCGCCTGCGCCGCGACCCCGACCGTCTGACCAAGGAAGCGGCTCGCGTAGCGCAAATAGAGGAGGTGCATCTGCTCGGTGCCAATCGAGGCGAGGTCCGTGTTCCCGGTCTCGCCCGCGCCGTGATTGGTGGCCAGCAGCGCGCCACCCACGCCCAGGCCGCGCACGTCGCGGACGAAGCCCGTAGAGAGGCCCAGCGTGACGGGACCCATCTCGAGCTTGCCGTTGACATTGAACGTGTGACTTCGGCCCTCGCCACCCGAGGTCGCCTCGCGCGTCCCCAAGATGGCGGGGCCATCGGCTGCGGGGGCGGGCAAGGGCCCGAAGACCTTGGGCAAATCGACCGTGAGCGTCGGCGCCAAGGCGGTGTGGTAGGTGGCCCCGACCCAGAGCTTCACCACGTCGCGCTGAAAGCGTCCCCCGTAGGAGAGGTGCGCGTGGACGGCCCCGGGTTCGCCGGGCCCATGACCTCCACCGACGCGGGCGTGAAAGCCAGGGTTGGAGGCGCCGTCCCAGGTGAGGATGTTCACGACGCCGAGCAGCGCGTTGCCGCCCCAAAGGACGGAGCCGGGGCCGCTCGTCACCTCGACGCGTTTGACCGACTCGATGGGGATGCGGCGATCGAGCACGGCCAGGTTGCGCGTCGGCTCGACGATGTTGACGCCGTCCAGGAGCACGAGCGCCGTGCGCGGCATGCCGCGAGTGAGGTCGTTCTTGTACCAGCCGTTGTACTCCCAGCGATCGGAGTCGAAGCCAGGCACGACCGAGAGCACGTCGCTGATGGTGCGAAAGCCGCCGTCGCGGATCTCCTGCGCCGTGATGACCGTGACGATGGCGGGGACCTGTTGGATCTTGGTGCGGTGCTTGGCCGCGGCCTCGACCACGTCGCGGTCGCGGAGCTGAAACTCCATGACGCGCGCGTCGGGCTCGGGCGGGCCGTCGTCGTCTCCGGCGGACGCGATTGGCGCGCCAGTGACGAGAAGTGCGAGCGCGAGGACCGACTGTCGGATCGGCAAGGGCGCGGGCCTCGCGCTCACGCCGAGGCGAAGCGGACGCGAGCCTTGTCCTTGAGCGACCGGATGGCGAGCGAGTGGAGCTGCGAGACGCGGGACTCGGTCACGTCGAGGACCTTGCCGATCTCGCGCAGGTTCAGCCCCTCGAAGTAGTACAGGGTGATCACGATGCGCTGCTTCTCGGGGAGCGCGTCGACGAGGCCGCCGACGACCGCATGAACCCGGCCGAGGTGGACGGCCAAGGAGGGATCCACGGCGTTGGGATCCCGCAGGTACTGCTCGAAGTTGCGACGCTCACCGTCGGCGCCGAGGCCGAGATCCTCGAAGCTGAGCACGAGGACCGGCTGGAGCTTGTGGATGAGGCCGTGATAGTGCGTGACGGAGACGCCAAGGCGATCGGCAATCTCCGACGAGGTGACTTCGCGGCCCAGCTCGAGCCGCGCGCGAGAGTGCGCTGCGTGCAGCTTGGCGGTCTGCCGGCGCATGGCCCGCGACACCAGGTCCATGGACCGGAGCTCGTCTAGAATCGCGCCGCGGATGCGGATCTCCGCGTACTTGCGAAAGCTATTACTCTTGCTCTCGTCGAATTTATCAATAGCGTCGATGAGCCCGACGATTCCAGCCGAGATCAAGTCGTCGAGCTCGACGCTGGCCGGCAGGCGCGCCGCGATCTTGGAGGCCACGCTCTTGGCGAGCGGAGCGTAGCGCTCGACGACCTCACCACGGGGTACCCCGGCAATGTCGTCATCGGCTGGAAGCGGCTTGCGGAAGGCCAACATGCGGCCCGCGATGCTAGGGGCTCCGGCCGAACCCTGTCAAGGATCATCGCCCGCCAGGAGGCCCTTACTTAGTGACAGAGAGCTTGACGTTGCAGCCCGCGGTGGCGGAATCACATTGGCCTGCGTCCACGATGGGCGCGGCGCACGCCTCGAAGGGGGCTAGCAGCGTGAGGCACTTGGACGCGAAGCACGCCTGCACGTTGGCCTCGCCCTGGCAGTCGGAGAGGCAGGTCACGAGCGGATAGGTGACCGTGTCACAGCTCCCCATGACGCACTGGACCATGCTCCCGAGCACGCACTCCGAGCAGCCCTTGGACTTCGGCGCGCATTGCAGCACGCAGGAGGTCATGGTCCCGCCAGTCGACTTGCGGCAGGCGTCGTAGCAGGGCTGGACGTCCTTGCACTGCTCGGTCGGAAGGGCCAGCGGCGTGTAGGGTGCAGCGATCGCGATGTAGTTCAGGCACATCTCGTCGAGCGTGCCCTCGCCCCAGGTGACCTCCTTGGGCGAGACCTGCTTGCCCTCGACCCACGACTGGTTCGCAGGCGAGTTGTCGTAGGTGCACTCGAGTCGGATCGACTCGCCGGGCTTGACGGTCATGGGCTGGTCGGCGAGGAAGCGATAGCTCTGCTGCCAGCCGAAGTCCCACTTCGGCACATGTACGAGGCACTCCTCCTTGCCGTCGGCGTGGACCGCGGTCGCCTTGATGACGCTCCCGAGCTTGTGCATGTGTGGCGTGGCGCCCACGATGAGCCAGTCGCTCTGCGTGCTGTTCTTGAAGGTCTTGCTCTGGAGCGACTGCGTCTCGCCCGCCGGAATCTTGAGGCCGAGGTGCGCCAACGGGCGGATGTTGAGCAGGGTCGTGGGCTGCGACTTGGCGAACCAGAACTCCGCGCGCGTCTGGTCGGCTTCTGGTTTGCTGTTCATGGTGTTGTAGTGGATCTGCATCACGAGGCGCGCACCCGGCGGGATCCGCTGGGCGGTGCCGTCGGGGAGCACGTTAGGGATGGAGCCCGGGACCCAGCCGCCGAGCGTCTGCGGCGAGCCGACCCCCGGTCCGCCGAAGCACGTGTACCCCGGCCCGGCCTCCGCGGCGTCCTTGGCGTCGAGCTGGGTGCTCAGCGCGGCGTCGACGAGGAAGACGATGACGTGGTGGACGATGGGGCGCTTGTCCGGGGTGACGGTCGAGGCGCGGATCCAGGTCTCCTGGGTGAAGGTGTGGTCGAGCGGAAAGCAGCGATAGTCGTCCTTGAGCGTCGCGCTGGGCGTGTAGGCCTCCGTGGCGGCCAGGCTGACGTCGGCCTTGCCCAGCGCGGCCAGGGGATCGGGCTTGAGCTTGGGAGCGACGTATTCCGCCGGATTCCCCATGGGCGCGCCCGCATCGACCCACGCGGCGATGGTGGCAATCTCGGCCTCCGTGAGGAGCCGCTCGTCCTGGTAGCGCCGGCAATCCGCCGAGGGCATCCACGGCGGCATCTTGCGCGAGGTGACGTCGACCTTGATGAGCGCGCTGTACTGCGTGGCGATGCCGTAGTCATTGAGCACGAAGGGTGCGACCCCTCCCGCGACGTGACAGGAGTTGCAGTGCACCTCGAGCAGGCCGCGCACGGCGCCGTGCCACGTCGGTCCCGTCACGCTCGCGTCCGGCGTGGCGACCTCGGCCGCGGCGTCTTGCGTGATCGAGCCGTCGCTCGCCGCGGCAGTGTCGGGGCTCGCGGGATCGCTAGCGGTCGCGCCGCAGCCCGCGAGGAGCACCAGGGAGGCCACGGCGGTGGCACGCGTCGGGAAGAGCATCAGGTTGGTCCTTTCTTCGGTTCTTTGGTGGGCATTATCGTGGCCAACAGCGCTCAGCACGGCGCGTGCCACGCAGGTTGCCCGCGCTGAACGCGACATGAAAGGCCAGTTCAACGTAAATGATGAACTTCCGCGTCGCCACTTGGAGACAGGTCCCGTCACCAGTCGGGAACACCGGGACTTGACTCGCGCGCCAAGGTGGGGCGGACTCGCGGCACGACACGGGACCAGGAGCGCAGGCAATGAGCACGACGAGACGTTTCTTTGGGGTGGTGATGGCCCTCGGCCTGGGAGCCGCAGCCACGGGCTGCAAGTCCAGCACGGAGACGGCCAACCCGACGAACACCGACGCAGTAACGTCAAAAGACACTGCCGCTGGCGACGCTACACCGGTGGACGCCGCGAGCGACACGGCGGCCCCGCCGGCGGACTCGGCGACCGATAGCACAGGGGACGCGGGCTCGGAGACGGTCACCTCCACCGATCCGGGCGCGCTCGTCGAGGTCACGTTCACGGCGCAGGTCGGCGTCCTGCTCGACGAGATCCCCGAGGCCGAGCGCGAGCGCGTCATTACGAAGCTCATGGCCGAGCCCGACGCGTTCTGGATCGAGCGCGCGCGCCGTCAGGTTGAGCTCACGCATTACCGGCTCACGTTCCGCGCCTTCTACTACGAAGAAGAGGTCGGTGCGCTGAACCTGCCGCCCCCGCAGGTCTGGCAGTTCACGCTAGACGGCAAGCCCGCGCGGACCAAGATTGGCACGCACGACGTGCTCGCGGTGAAGTACAGCTACCTGAGCCGGATCCTGTCGGATGTCGCCTCCGTGGCGGTGTCGGACCCGGAGCTCGGCACGGTTGGCAACGCGGTCGAGGAGAGCTTCGAGCTGCCGGTGGATCCGGAGTTGGTCCTTCAGCGGACCGGCTACGCATGCATCGATGAGGCGGAGTTCCCGCCCGGAAGCGTCGACGCCGAGAGCGTCGCGACCTACTACGACGACACCTGCATGGCCAAGGAGGACCCCACGATCGATCCCAAGTCGCGTTGCCACCAGCAGCTGCCTCTGCCGACCGAGGACTGCGTGGCTGCGCTCGACGCGCACATCGGGCGGGTCACGGTGGCCATGACGTTCGAGCGCATCGCGTGGGATGAGGCACTGGCAAAGCCGTTCCGCGTCAATGGCTGGACCTCGGAGACCGGCACGGACGTGCAGCCGGTGACGGAAGCGCTCGACAACAACTACATCGTCTACCGATACGTATCCAAGACCTCCTGCGAGATGATCGAGAAGTGCGTCGGCGACTCCGGTTGGCGTCGCCTTTTGCGCTTTGACGCGTTCTTGAAGAACACCGGCAAGAAGGACATGGAGATTGGCGACGTCGACTACTTCATCGAGGATCCGACTGGCAAGAACACGACGCTCGGCCAGCATCACATCTTCGAGTACAGCGAATGCCACGACCACTACCACTTCACGCACTACGGGCAGTTCGACCTCGTCATCGGCGACAAGACCGTCGTCGGCAGCAAGCGGGCCTTCTGCTTGGAGACCGGCACGCGCCACTTCAACGACGAGTTCACGACGACGACGACCGACTTCTCCGGCTGCCACTATCAGGGCCTGACGAAGGGCTGGGGAGACGAGTACGGCGCGAGCCTCGACTGTCAGTGGTTCGACGTAACGGGCGTCGACACGAGCAAGGGCGAGGTCGCGGCCAAGATCCGGTTCTCGGCCAACCCCGACGGCTTCCTCTGTGAGGGCAACCCCGTGCTCGACGAGGCGGGGCAGCTCAAGTTCACGCCGACCGACTTCAAGACCGAGGACGGCAAGCCCGTCGACAAGCCGCTGTGCGACTACATCCCGGACTGGCAGAAGAACAACCAGGGGGAGCGACCGACGACGCTGCCGAAGTCGGGCGGCTACGTGACTGCCAAGTGCACGCGCGGGCAGATCGGGCCGCTGCGCGACTGTGGCTTCACGGAGCTGGCGCTCGAGGACTGCAAGCCCGGCGAGAAGGTCGAGCGCAAGGTGAGCGTCAAGGCGGGCGGCGCCCAGAACGTCGTCCGCATCTGCGAGGCGAGCCTCGTCCTAGGAGTAGGAACGGCGTGTACGAAGGTCGACGCGCTCGCCAACGGCATCGTCGGGACCACGGAGACGACGCTGAGCTTCACGTGCCCCGCCGCGCGCGACTCGAAGGAGCTCGGCGGCAAGATCGCGTGGTACGCGGCGCCCCTGGTCGAGGGGGACGCGCTCGGCGAGTTGGTGAAGTAGGGGAGGGACGGTCCTGACATGTTGCGATTTCACCCGCTGCCCGCGAGATTGCGGCCTTGCCAAGCCGCTTGACAGGCCCTTCGGCCGATCCTAGGTTACCGACCCGGCTGCGGGAGTAACTCAGCTGGTAGAGTGTCAGCTTCCCAAGCTGAAAGTCGCGGGTTCGATTCCCGTTTCCCGCTCCACGAAAGGCCTTGAGAAATCAGGGCCTTTTTGCTTTGGTGAGCCGATGATCCCTTCCCCCACGGCCGCGCAGGTGCTCATCGACGCGCTCGAGCAGACGGTCGCCGATGGGCACCTGAGTCGCGCCGAACGCACGGCGTTTCATGCGTTGGCCGCGGAGCTGGCTGGCGACGCGCACGTTCGATCAGCCGTCCGCGCGCGGGCGTTCGCCGTGTGTCGCTCGGCGGCGCGCGACGGACGCGACGTCCTGGAGTGGCTCGAAGACGTCGTCCAGGTCCTGGACGCGGCGGGGCGCGGGCCCACGGGCGACAGCGCCGCCTACTTCAGCCCAGGGGAGGACTGCCGAACCGCGATCGCGGCGCGCTTTGGGGCCGCGCGCACCACGGTGGACGTCTGCGTGTTCACCATCACCGACGATCGGCTCGCCGAGGCGCTCCTCGACGCCCATCGGCGCGGCGTACGCGTGCGCCTCGTCTCCGACAACGAGAAGATCGACGATCCCGGCTCCGACGTACGCCGTTTGAGCGCGGCGGGGGTACCCGTGGCCGTCGATCGGAGCCCGGCGCACATGCACCACAAGTTCGCCATCTTCGACGACCACGAGCTGCTCACGGGCAGCTACAACTGGACCCGTAGCGCGTTCTTGGAGAACCAGGAGAACCTGATCATGACCCGCGAGCGGGCGGTCCTCGCCGCGTTTCAACGCGAGTTCGAGCGCCTCTGGAGCGCCTGGTCCGGCCGCTGACTTGGCGCGCAAGATGCATCGGGGCGCGCGTGATGACTCACACGACGCCCGAGGTCCTGCTGATCAACCCGCCGTTTCGCGCACGCACGGCACGCATCGCCCAGGCCTCGCTCGGGCCACCGCTCGGGTTGGGCTACCTCGCCGCGTCGCTCGAGGCTGCGGGCGTGACCGTCGCCATCCTCGACGCCAACGCGCTGGGACTGTCGTTCCAGGAGACGGTCCACCGAGCGACCCGGGTCGGTGCCCGCGTCGTCGGGCTCAGCGCGGCCACGCCCTCGGTGCGTCTCGCCGGTCGCATCGCATGCGGCATCAAGGCGGCGCGGCGATCGACGGTCACCGTCCTTGGCGGCCCGCACGCCACGGCGCTCCCACGCGAGACCCTGGCTGAAGAGGGCGGCTTCGACGCGCTCGTTTCCGGCGAAGGCGAAGCGGCGCTCCTGGCGCTGGCCTCGGGCGAGGCGTCGGCACCGGGTCTCTACCGTCACGTCAACGGCAAGGTGCGCGGCCACGGCCTCGGCCACGTCGCCAACGTGCGCGCGCTCCCCTGGCCCGCACGCCACCTCCTGCCCAACCATCGCTATCGCACGCCAGACTCGAGCCACTTCACGACCATCATCGCGCAGCGCGGCTGCCCCGCAGCGTGTACGTACTGCGGCGTCCCCGCGCTCGTCGGGCGCGAGGTGCGCCGCCGCGAGCCCGAGGACGTCGCCGCCGAGATGGCGGCATGCCACCGCGACCTCGGCGTGCGGTACGTCGGCTTTCTCGACGACACCTTTACGCTCGACGGGCTGTGGGTGCACGCGCTGTGCGAGGCCGTCCGGGCCGAGCGCCTCCCTGGCCGGGTACGATGGTCCTGCCTCACGCGCGCGAACGCCGTCGATCCGCCGATGCTCCGCGCGCTCCGCTCGGCCGGCTGTGTCCGGTTGGAGATTGGCATCGAGTCGGGCTCGGCGTCGGTGCTCCACTCGCTCAAGAAGGGCGTCTCGCTCGCGTCGATGCGGCGCGCGTTCCGGGAGGCGCGCACGGCCGGGCTGAGCGTGCTCGGCTTCGTGATGCTGAACGCGCCGGGGGAGACTCCGGCGGATCTGGAGGCCACCGTGGAGCTCGTCGAGAGCCTGGCCCCCGATCACGTGCAGGTGTCGCTCGCCACGCCCTACCCGGGGACCGCGATGCGGGAGGAGTGTGTGCGCCGCGGAATCGCCATCGATTCGAACTGGGAGCGCTACTCGTTCCTCAACGACGTGGTGATCCGCGAGCCGTCGCGGAGCCTCGACCTGCTGCGCAATACGGTGTCTCGCCTGAATCGCACGGTCTACCTGCGACCCGATTGGGCGCTACGTCAAGCCACGCGGCTCGCCACCGGTGACCTCGAGCTCGGCGCCTTCGCGTCTGCCGCCGTGCGGGGAGCGCTGGCCCTCTCGGCCGCGACCCTGGGCCGGTTCGACCGAAGCGATAGGACATCGCGCCCCGCTGAGGCGCCCATTGGCCCCACGCGCGATTGCGTGTAGAACCCCGAGCAATCGCAGAGCACACCCAAGGGAGACGACGATGCTGCACGACACTCATTCCTGGCTCCTCGCGCTGGCCGCGACCGTCGCCACTTCGCTGGCCTACGTCGGCCCGGCCACCGCGCAGAAAATTCCGAGCGCGGACCGCTCGATCTTCATCCAAAGCAAGCTTCACGGGTCGGTCCTGGACATCAAGGGCGCGAGCAAGGCGCCTGTGAGCCCCGTGGTGTCGTACCCGCGCAACGCGCCGGGGAACACGGCGAACCAGGAGTGGGTCCTCGTTCCGGCAGGAGACGGCAAGCACTTCTTCATCCAGAGCCGGCTGAATGACATGGTGCTCGACATCGAGGGCGCCAACACGAAGCCCGGTGCCCGCATCATCACCTATCCGCGCAAGGCGGCGGGGACGGACAACCAGCAGTGGGCCCTGGCACCAGCTGGCGATGGCAAGCACTTCTTCATCGCAAGCCGAATGAACGGGATGGTCCTCGACATCGAGGGCAAGAGCCAGGCACCACTGGCCCAGATCATCAGCTTCCCACGAAAGGCGACAGACACCGACAACCAGCTCTGGCGCCTCGTCCGCGCGCCACGCGCGCCTGTGGTCGCGCAGCCCCCCCCCGGCCGCGACCAAGAAGGCCGTCAACGCCGGGCCCATCTGGAATAACGACGACGCCAAGGGCAAGTGCCCCAGGATCTGCCTCCCGCCGTCGCGTTGGAACGGCCAATGGTGGACGACGGAGCCGGGCAAGATGTCCGTCTGCGAGTGCGAGACGCCGGTCGCGCCGCCTCCACCGCCCATCGTGAAGACCGCGGTCGAGGCTGGCCCCATCTGGAACAACGACGACGCCAAGGGCAAGTGCCCCAAGCTCTGCCTCCCGCCGACCCGGTGGAACGGCCAGTGGTGGACCACGGTCCAGGGCAAGATGTCCGTCTGCGAGTGCGAGGGTCCTCAGCGGTAGCCCGAGCGCGAGTCACCCCTGGAAATTTTGCGGGTTGCCTTTTGAGCGCCTTCCGCGCTACTCCCCCTCGCGCCGGTCGTCCCGGTCGAGGAGGAGCCGTCCATGTTCTACCGTGTAAGCATCGCCTGGGGCCTGTTGGCTACGCTGGCTATCGGGGTCTCGCCAGCAGGTGCGGCCGAGAAGCCGGCGCTGGGCGCGCTGCTCGAGCAACTCGTGGACGTCGAGGCCAAGTCGGGCAGCAGTGCCGCGGCCAAGCACGCCAAGGCCGTCGGACTCAAGCCGGAGCTCATCAACGGCAAGTGGTTCGTGCCCGTCGTCGTCGAGCCATGGTGGCCGGGAACGGCAGCCGCGCTCGATGCGGGCTCGGTCGCGGCCGCAGGGGGGATCCTCGTCGCCGTCTCGCGGGACTACGCGCGCGTTCTCATCCCGCTCGCCAAGGCGGCCAAGCTGCGCGATCACCCCGGGGTCTGGCAGGTGCGCACGCCCGCGATTGCGCGCGAGGCCAGCGTCGGCTTCGGACCCCTCGTCTCCGAGGCCGTCGGCCTGACCGGCGCGGGCGCGGTGCAGACCGCGGGCTGGTCTGGGGCGGGCGTCAAGGTCGCCGTCATCGATCTCGGGTTCACGGGCCTCGCCGCCGCGATCGCTGCGGGAGAGCTCCCGAGTGACACGATCAGCGTGGACTTCACGGGGACCGGCCTCGAGACCTCCACGGTGCACGGCACGGGCGTCGCCGAGCACGTCATGGACATGGCCCCGGGCGCGTCCCTGTATTGCCTCAAGGTCGGCGACGAGGTCGATCTCCAGAACGCGGCGGACTACCTCGTGGCCAACGGCATCGCCATCGCCAACCACTCGGTGGGCTGGGTCAACTCCAGCTACTACGACGATACAGGGCCCATCAACGCCATCGTGAACACGTCGGTCGACACCGACGGCGTCTTCTGGGCGGTCGCGGCCGGCAACGACGCGCGGCGTCACTGGCGCGGCGCATGGACCGATCCCACGGCCAACAACCGGCTCAACTTCAGCGGCAGCGACGAGCTCATGGACCTGACGACGTCCAGCACGACGATCCAGGTGTTCTTGAACTGGAACCAGTACGGCAATTCGGTGACGGACCTGGACCTGTACGTGCTGGACAAGAACGGCGCGATCCGCGGGCTGAGCGAGGGCAACCAGACCGGGACCCAGGAGCCGGCCGAGTCGGTGTCGGTGGCCTACAGCGCCACGCTCGCGCCGTATCGCATCCGGGTCACGCGCTACGCCGGGCCGACCACGGGGCTGAACCTCACGTTGTTCAGCTTCAACAATGACTTCGAGTACAAGATCGCGGCATCGAGCCTGATGGATCCGGCGGATGCGCACGGCGCGTTCTCGGTCGCTGCGGCGGACCAGGCGGGGTGGACCCAGCCCAGCCCCACGCCGGAGCCGTACTCCAGCCAGGGTCCGACGAACGACGGTCGCCAGAAGCCCGACATCATGGCCCCCGACCGCACCACGTCGCTGACCTACGGCACGATGGCGTCGGGTGGCACCTCGTTCAGCTCTCCCACGACGGCCGGCGCGGCAGCGTTGCTGCTCGAGCAGAGCCCCACGCTCACGCCCGCCGCTTTGGGTGCCCTCCTGGCGAGCCTGGCGGTGGACGCCGGCGCCGTCGGGCCCGACCCCATCTACGGCGCGGGCAAGCTCCGCGTGGAGACGCTGTGCGCCGACTCGGACAGCGACGGCACCTGCGATCCCCAAGACGGCTGCCCGGCGGATGCGGGCAAGACGGCGCCAGGCCTCTGCGGCTGTGGCGTCGCAGATACGGATTCCGACGCGGACGGCACGCCTAACTGCCTCGATGGCTGCCCGAACGATGCCGGCAAGACGGCGCCCGGCACGTGCGGCTGCGGCGTCGCGGAGGGAGACACCGACGGCGATGGGGTCGCCAACTGCCTTGACGGCTGCCCGGCGGATCCGGCCAAGACCAGCGGCGGCGTGTGCGGCTGCGGCGTGGCCGACACCGATGGCGACGGTGACGGCGTCGCTGACTGTGTCGATGGGTGCCCGACCGACGCCGCCAAGACCGTCGCGGGGCAGTGCGGGTGTGGCATCTCGGACCTGGACGCCGACGCCGATGGCACGGCCGACTGCGTGGACGGCTGCCCGACGGACGCGGGCAAGATCGCGCCCGGCCAGTGCGGCTGTGGTGTCGCCGACACCGATGACGACGGCGACGGCACGGCGAATTGCGCCGACGCCTGCCCCAGTGACGCGGGCAAGACCAGCCCAGGCGTGTGCGGGTGCGGGACCTCGGACGCGGATACGGATGGCGACGGCGTGGCCAATTGCCTCGACGGCTGCCCGCTGGACTCGACCAAGCTCGAGCCCGGAACGTGCGGCTGCGGCGTCTCCGATGGCGACACCGACGGCGACGGCGCCATCGATTGCGTGGACGGCTGCCCGTTTGACGCCGGCAAGCTCGTCCCCGGCGCGTGCGGCTGCGGCGTGCCCGACGCCGACACCGACGCGGATGGCGCGCTGGACTGCAACGACGGCTGCCCGGCCGATGCCACCAAGACGCTGCCGGGGACCTGCGGCTGCGGCGTCACGGACACCGACGGCGATGGCGACGGCATCGCCAACTGCGTGGACAGATGCCCGACGGATGCCAGCAAGAGCGCTCCCGGGACCTGCGGCTGCGGCGTCGCGGACACCGACGGCGATGGCGACGGCATCGCCACGTGCATCGATAACTGCCCGACGACCCCCAACGCCAGCCAGACCGACACGGACGGCGACGGCCTCGGCGACGCCTGCGACCTCACGCTGCCCAACCTGCACAAGGTGGTCGTGGCGGCGTCCACCAGCGCGTGGACCACGGTGACGGTCCCGAACACGTACGCGAACATGGTGGTCGTGTGCTCGCCGAACTACGCGGTCGCGACGCAGCCCCTCGTGCCACGCATCCAGAACGTCGCGGGGACGCAGTTCCAGGTCCGCCTGGGCTCCACCAACGGCTCGACCGCGACGAATATCCCGGTCCATTGTCTCGTCGTCGAGGCCGGCATCTTCACGGTCGCCACGCACGGGGTGAAGATGGAGGCCGTCAAGTTCACATCGACGGTCACCGACCGCAAGAGCTCGTGGGTCGCTCAGAGCCGTACCTACGGGCAGGCGTATACGAGCCCGGTCGTCGTGGGACAGGTCATGACGACCAACGACGCGAAGTTCTCGGCGTTCTGGGCGCGTGGCGCCTCGCGTGCTGCGGCTCCGTCAGCGACGGCGTTCTATGCCGGCAAGCACGTGGGCGAGGACCCGGTCACGACGCGCGCCAACGAGACCATCGGCTACCTCGTCTTCGAGACCGCCTCGGGTGGCCTCGCCAGCGGAAAGCGGTTCTCGGCGGCCGTCGGTGGCGCGACCGTCAAGGGGCTCACGAACAACCCGCCGTTCAGCTACACGCTCACGGGCCTCAGCACCGCGTCGACGGCGGTGGTCAGCGTCGCCGGGATGAGCAACACCGATGGCGGCTGGCCGGTCCTCTACGGCACGACGCCGCTGACGGCGTCGAGCCTCAAGCTCGCCTTCGAAGAGGACAACGCGGCGGACACCGAACGCAGCCACGCGGCGGAGCGCGTCGCATACGTCGTCGTCGAGTAGGCGCGCGCCATGTCTGTCACGCCGCCGCGAACGCACGACCTCGTCCTCTTCGGCGCGACCGGCTTCACCGGACAGCTCGTCGCCGAATACCTCGCCACGTGCAAGCCCCTCGGGGCCCAGGGTGCACCGCTCCGCTGGGCGCTGGCCGGGCGCAACCGCGAGAAGCTCGAGGCGGTTCGCGCGCGCCTCGCCACCTGCGATGCCGGGCTCGCGGCGCTGCCGCTGCTGCAGGCTGACGCTCAGGACGAGGCGGCGCTACAGCGCATCGCGGCGTCGACTCGGGCCATCTGCACGACGGCGGGCCCGTTCGCGCAGCTCGGCGGCGTGCTCATCGGCGCGGCCGCCACGCAAGGCACCCACTATTGCGACATCACGGGCGAGCTGACGTTCATCCGCAGCGCCATCGACCAATGGCATGACGTCGCCGTGCGCACGGGGGCGCAGCTCGTGCCGACGTGTGGGTTCGACTCGCTGCCCTCGGACCTGGGCGTGCTGCTGCTCCATCGACACTTCGAGGAGCGTGGACTGTCGCTCGCCGAGGCGCGCCTCCATGTGGAGCGCATCCGCGGCGGCGCGAGCGGGGGGACCCTGGCGTCGATGGTCGCGCTCATCGACGTAGCGCGACGCGACCCGGCGGTGCGCCGGCTCTTGGGCGATCCGTACGCGCTGCTACCCGATCGTACCCGGGAGCGGGGCCCCGATGGAGGCGACCTCATGGGCGTGCGCTGGGACCGGGATGCCCAGCGCTGGATGGCGCCGTTTGTCATGGCCGCCGTGAACGCGCGCGTCGTGCGCCGCTCCAACGCGCTGCTCGACTTCGCCTACGGGCGGGACTTCCGCTACTCGGAGGTCTCGAGCTTTGCGCGTGGTCCCAAAGGCTGGGCGCGCGCCGTGGGGCTCTCTGCGGGGCTCGGCGTGTTCTTGGGCCTGGTGAGCGTGCCGTGGACGCGCGCGCTCGTGATGCGTCGCCTGCCGCGGCCTGGTGAGGGACCTTCCGCCGAGGAGCGACAGCAGGGAGGCTTCGTCATTCGGATCCGCGGACGTAGCCGTCCGGACGCGAAGGGCCAGGTCCACGCCGCCACCGCCGTCGTCGAAGGCCACGCGGATCCCGGATACGGCGAGACCTCAAAGATGCTGGGCGAGGCGGCGCTGTGCCTCGCGACCGACCCTCGGGGCGAGCGCGGTGGGGTCCTCACGCCCGCGGTCGCGCTCGGCCTGCCCTTGGTCGAGCGCCTGCGCCGCGCGGGCATGGGCTGGCGGGTGGAAGGCGCATGAGCGACGCGCTGGAGCAGCTGTGGCGCGAGACTCCGCGACCGGATCGTGCGCAGGGGCGCGTGCGACTGCTGTGCGTGCGCATCGCCGCCGGCGTACACCAGTGTCCGGAGCGCGTGCGCGTCACCCCTGAGCTGGGCGTGGAGGGCGATCGCTGGAGCCTCAAGCCGGATCGTCACCCGGAGGAGCAGGTCACGCTCATGGAGTGGCGCGTCGCGGAGCTGCTTGCCGGCGCCACCGTCCCGATCCACGCCGCGGGCGACAACGTGCTCGTCGACCTCGATCTGTCCGAGGACGCGCTGCCCGTGGGGACGCAGTTGCAGCTCGGCACGGCGATTGTCGAGGTCACGGCCAAGCCTCACAACGGCTGCGGGAAGTTCCGCGATCGCTATGGCGACGCGGCGCTGGGCTGGGTCAACGATCGAGCCCATCGCGAGCGCCGCCTGCGGGGTGTCAACTGTCGCGTGGTAAGCCCCGGTGAGATCGCCGTCGGTGACGCCATCAGCCGGCGGGGGCCGGACTGAGCGACACCGGGATTCCGTTGAGGATAGACGTCCCCAGCACGGGCTCGACGAGGAGCTCGTCGGTGAGGTCGTTGACGCTCGGGGCCGTGAGCGTAGCCGCCACGTGCAACGTATCGCGCGCCTCGGCGTGGCCATAGCCGTGCGGCAGCGACACGACTCCAGGCATGACGGAATCCGTCAGGACCAACGGCACCTCGAGCGTCCCGACCCGACTGGTGAGGGTGACGCGCGCTGCCTCGGCGAGCCCGAGCCGAGCGACGTCGGCAGGATGCGCATGCAGCGCCGTGCGGTCTTTGCCCGAGATCAGCGACGGAAGGTTGTGCATCCAGGAATTGTTGCTCCGCAGATGACGCCGTCCGATCAGCACGAGCGGCGGTCGCGGCGCGTCCAGCCAGGCCTCGAGTCGCGGCAGGTCGGCCACAAGAGCGGGCGGGGCGAGCTGCACGCGGCCATCCGGCGTGCGCACGCGGGCATCCGCCGACGGCACGAGCGGGCCCAGATCGACGCCATTGGGCTCGGCGCGTAGACGCGCCAGCGTGAGCCCCGAGGTGCCACGCTTCAGGAGCCAGTCGATGAGCCGCTCGGGGACGTCGCGCGCACGCCGATGCAGCCAACGACGGAGGCTGGGCGAATGTGGGAGCGCTAGGCGCAGCGCGAGATCGGACAGCACGTCCCAGTCGTCACGCACCTCGCCCGCGCGGGGGAGGATCGGCGGGCTGTACTTGGCCAGGTTGCGCACGGCGAGGCCGAGCAGCACGACGTCAAAGTTGCCGGTCTCGAAGACATGCGCCGCAGGGAGGACGAAGTCGGCGCGCCGGCCAGTCTCGTTCACGTAGAGGTCGATCGCGACGACGAGCTCCAACTGGTCGATCGCGCGAGCGAGCCGCGGACCGTTCGGGACCGACAGCACGGGGTTGCCCGCCAGACACACCAGAGCGCGAATCTGGCCGGGCCCGGCGATCTCCATCTCTTCGGCCATCACCGCCGACGGCAGCGCGCCCAGGAACTCGGGCAGGCCGCGCACTCGGGAGTGCCAGCGCGCATACGCGTTGCCCACCAGCAATCGGGCGAGGGGTCCGACATCGGCGGCGGGCGAAGGGAACATGGCGCCGCCCTCGCGATCGAAGTGGCCGCTCACGACGTTCAGCGCCTCGACGAGCCAGTTGGCCACGGGCCCGAACGCGTTCTGGCAGGTGCCGAGGCGGCCGTGCACGACCGCACGCGGCGTGGTCGCCAAGGCACGGGCGAGCGCGACGATCGCCTCTGGGGCCACCTCAATCCGGGGGCCCACGCGCTGTGGCGTGAAGCGGCGCGCCAGTGCCCGCAGCGTGTCCGCTCCCGTCGCGACGCGGGCGAGCCGCTCTTGGTCGACGTGGCCCTCCGCGAACAGCACGTGCAGCAGCGCGAGCAGCAACGCCGCGTCCCCGCCCGGCCGAATGGGCAGGTGCTCGGCGCCAAACTGAGTGACGGTCTCAGAGCGCCGCGGATCGATGCACACGAGCCGCCCGCCGCGCTCGCGCACGCCACGCAATCGGGCGCGCACGTCGCCGAGCCCCATCATGCTGCCGTTCGAGACCGCCGGGTTGGCACCAAGGAGGACGAGCAGGTCCGTGCGGTCGAGGTCGGGGACCGGCATCGCGAGCCCGTCGCCATAGACCTGCATGCACGCGAACAGGCGCGGGTTGCCGTCCTGGGAGTTCGGGTCGAAGCGGCTACGCGTCCCGAGCACCGCCTGCAGGAGCTGCGACCCCAGGGCAGAGCGATGGTTGTGCACGACCGGGTTGCCGACGTAGTAGCCGACCGCGTCGCGTCCGTGCTCGCGCTGGATGGCGCGGAGGCGCGTGGCGATCTCGGTGAGCGCCTCGTCCCAGCTCACGGGAACGAAGCCAGAGGGCGTTCGCCTCAGCGGCGTTCGAAGACGGTCGGGGTCGTGGTAGAGCTCGCGCAGCGCCGGACCCTTGGGGCAGACGTGGCCGCGGGAGTGGACGTCGTCAGGATTGCCGCGGATGTCGATGACCTGGCCTGACTCCACCGTCACGTGGAGCCCGCAGAGGGCCTCGCACAGGTTGCAGGTGAAGGCCCTGACGTCGCGCATCGAGAGATTGGACGCCCACGGCGCCGGAGCGTCAAGGCAAGCGCACGGGCAGACCGTGTGATAGAAAGGGGCGCAGGAGGTTTCGTATGCGCCTGCTCGCTCTTGGTATCGCACTCACGCTGGCCGCGACCGCCCACGCCGGAGACGACCCCGACGAAGGCAAGATGGGTCAGGGCAAGCTCAAGGGCAGTCGCCTGTTCTTGAACCAGACCATGCGCCAGGACATCGACCGCACGTTTGGCGTAGGGCTCGTCTTTGGCATCGCGCCGGTCAAGGCCGCCGAGAAGGCGCTCGTCAACGAGTTCGAGAAGGCCTACCCGGCCGAGTCGAAGGCCGTGATGGAGGCCGCCAAGTTCGTCAAGGTCGAGGACCTGCAGGGCCTCAACGCCGCCGGCCTCAAGCAGAAGCTCTCGGCGGTGCCGCAGCTCACCGCCGACCAGAAGGCCGCCATCCAGAACCTGCCGATCAGCGACAGCGACACCGCCATGACCGCCCAGCTCGTGCGCATCATGCAGGACCCGGTGCGGACCATTACGTACACCATCGAGCCTTTCGCCGAGTTCCGCTTCAAGTGGATCGATCTGGTGCTCTCGGTGCCTCTCGCCGGCTTTGGCGGCAACGGCGAGAACAAGTTCGCGCTCGGCAACATCGGCATCGACCTCAAGAGCGGCATCTCTTGGGGCAAAGGCATTCGCGGCGGCCTGAGCTACGGGCTCACGACGTGGCTTCCAACGGGCACCGACGGCTCGAACGCGCTCGGCATGGCCAACCTGTACTGGTCGCCGAAGTACCTGCACGAGTACCTCACGACCACGCTCTACCTCGCGGCGGGCATCGACCTGATGTACGTGCTGCTCCAGGCGAACGTGGCCTACAATGGCATGTTCGGCGTGCGCGACAGCCCCGTCGACTCGAGCATCCATTTCATCCAATTCGGTGCCGGGCTCTCGATTACGGCCATCCCGTACATTATTTTGTCGGCCGAGCTGAGCGGCATGAAGAACTTCAAGGACAACGCCGCCTTCGACCTGCTGTTCATCACGGCCGGGCTGCGCTTCAGCTCGACCTACGTGGACGTGGGCCTCGCGGCGCAGTTCCCGCTGACCAAGAAGGACCCGTCGGCCTATGGTGCTGTGTCGAACCTCCAGTTCGGCAGCCC
>SXOX01000180.1 GCA_005776585.1 Pseudomonadota bacterium
AGATCCTCGCGGACCTGCTCACGATTCGGGAGCACCTCGGCACCACCCGGGGCCGCTCGCTCGCGTACGTCGGCGATGGTCTCACCGCGCCCGATCGGGATGTCGTTGCCCGACAAGAACAGCGCATGTCCGCCGAGCTGGACCATGCCGACCTCGAACGAGACCCGCGTCCGCGTCGACTTCTTCTGGAAGATCATCGCGAGCGTCTTGCCCGCGAGCGCCTGGCGGTACTTCCAGGGCTTCTGCTTCACGTCCAGGCCGAGCGCGAGGATCTGCTCGAGCTCGTCGGCGGTGACGTCGTCATCGCCGCGGTAGTGTCTCACTGGGGTCGACATGCGTAGCTCCAAAGGGTTGAGGTCACGTGAGGGGCGGCCCGGCGGCCAGGCCCAGCGGCAGGGCCAGCTGACGGCCCACCGCCGCGGGTCCGAGGTCATGATCGTCGATGGTGATGCGCGTCCCGGCTCGGCCGACGAGCGCCAGGTGTAGGGACGCCGCCGAGGTGATGAGCGCAGTGCCACCAGCCTCCGCGAAGTCCCACGCGGCCTCCACCTTGGGACCCATGCTCCCCGGCGGGAACTGCCCCTCGGCGTGGTGCCGGCGCGCCTCCGACGGGTGGAGGCGCTCCAATCGCCGCGACAGGGTCGTCCCGTGGTTGAGGTCGACCTGATCGACGCCCGTGAGGAAGACGAGCAGCTCGGCGCCCAGCGCGCGCGCGAGCAACGCCGAGGTGCGGTCCTTGTCGATGACCGCCTCGCGCATGGTCCACGGCGCGTCCTCGGACGGACGCGCGACCGCGACACCGCCGCCGCCGCCCGCAACGACGACGTGACCAGCGGCCAGCAGTAGCTCGACCGACGGCGTCTCGAGCAGCGCCCGGGGCCGTGGCGACGGCACGACCGGCCGATACCCGCGGCCCGCGTCCTCCACGATGTCCCAACCCTTGCGCTCGAGCTCGGCCCGGAGACGATGCGCGCGATAGGCGGAGTAGAACAGCCCGATGGGCTTGGTCGGGCGCTGAAACGCAGGGTCCTCGGCGGCGACCTCGGCCAGCGTCACGATGCAGGTCACTGGGAGGCCCAAGCCCTCCTCGTGGAGCACGTTGCGCAAGGCGACGAGCAGCAGGGCGCCCATCGCGCCTTGTGTGTTAGCCACGCACAGGTCGAGGCCGAACGGCGGCACCTTGGTCGAGGCCTCCTCGCTGCGCACGAGCTCGATGCCGACCTGCGGTCCGTTGCCGTGGACCAGCGCGACACGCCAACCGCCCTGGAGCAGAGGCACGAGGCTGCGCGCGACGTCGTGGGCGCCCGCGTGCAGCTCCGCCTCGTGGCCGACCTGGCCGGGCTTGAGCAGGGCATTGCCACCAATCGCCACGACGGCGCGGCGCATGGGAATGCTAGAGTCGCTGAGGGGGCTCGCCACGACGTTGTGGCTTCTACTTTGCGCCATCGGAGGGGTCAAATTCTCCGACATGGCCTCCGACGGCGTGCGGGTCTCATCGGTCGCCCGAGGCCGTCCAGGGCACGGCTTGGTGGCTACGGGGCCACGTCTGCGCAGCACCGAAAGCCGGTCGAATAGTCCCAGTGCGAGGTCGCGTGCGCCGTGGTGACGTAGAGGCAGCCGGCCCCATTGATCTTCGTGTCGACGTAGAAGCCGCCCCGAAACGTGCCGTTGGGGTCGGCCGTCCACTCGTGCAGGTTGCCCATCAGATCGAAGACTCCCTCGGCGGAGACGCAGGCGGGGTAGCTGCCGGTCGCGGCGAGTCCTGCCGGCAGCTGATTCAGGCACGGATGGCCGAGCTTGGACCAGATCCAGCTCTGGCCGGTCTCGAAGAACTGCACCGCGGGGTGACAGACCCGCGAGTCGTTGCAGGTCTTGGGCATCACGACCGCTCCGTAGGGGTACGTGGTCTTCTGTGGTCCCTGACAGGCGCGCAGCCACTCGGCGTCGGTGCACAGCCGCTTCTTGGCCGCCACGCAGGCGGCCTTGGCCTCGGTCTGGCTGATGTAGCCCTGCGGGACCTGGCCGGGCGCGCTCACGGCGCGCAGCGTGCCGGCCGCGGCGGTGGGATGGGCGTAGGGTGACCAGGGAGCCGCCACGCCGTCTGCGCCTACGAGCACGAGGGACGCCTCGTAGCGATCGATGCAGAAGGCCTCGATGTGAGCCATCCCCGCGGGACAGCCCGGAGCCCCCGCGGGCTCGACGGGGACGGCGTTCACCAAGGGGAGATCGGCTTCTGTGCACTGGATCGGCGACTGGGCGCAGTTCGTCGGATCGCCTGGCGGGGCCTTCGCCTTCCAGCTGACCGTGAGCACGTAGCTCCCGTCGTGCGGCACCCCGCCGGCGTCGACCCAGGTATCGACGACGACCCACGCCGGTCCGGCGGGCAGGCTGGCCTGCGCGGTCACGTTGCCCCGAGCGATGCAGGCGTTGGCGGCAGGCGCCGTCAACAGGTGGACGTCGACGTCCACGGCGTCGCCTGTAACATCGTCTACCGTCGCGGTCACCACGCCGTCACCCGGCACCGAGAGCGCGTAGACCACCTCCGGCCCACCCTCGTTGATCTTCGGGGCACACGGCGTGTACGCGGCCGCGTCCCCGCCGGGCGCGGTGGTCGTGTTCCCAGCTACGGTCGCAGGCAACGCGCCCAGAAGCAGAGGCGAGGCGAAGGTGCCCAGCGGCTGCGGCGGAACGTCGGCCGTGGTCTCCTCAGTCGCGTCGATCCCAGTCTCGGTCGCGTCGATGCCACTGGCGGTCGTGGCCTCCGGGGTGTCGCTGAGGGCATCCGGAGCGGTGGGAACCGGGGTGTCGGCTTCGGACGCGACCTCGGCTGACGCGTCGGTCGCAACGGGCGTGAGATCCCGTGGCGGCGCCATGGCCAGCTCCGGTGCGCCTCCGTCGACGCGGACCTCTTCGGGGGTCACCTCGGGCGTGGACTCGATCGGCACGCCATCCACCGCCGCGCAGCCGCTCGCCGCGAGCGACCACGAGAGCACCAGGGCCCGCAGCGCGCTCACTTCGTGCTCGAACAACACCGAATGCCGAGGCCCATGACGCGGCCGTCCTCCGTGACGGTCGACGCGCCCGGCTCCGCGGCGGAGCGGCGATAGGCCGTCAAGCTGGAGCCGTCTGACGCAAAGCCGCCGCCACGAACGACCCGCTGGGTGCCCGACTGGGGACCGGGGGTGTCTTTGAGCTTGGCGGCCACGCTGCCATACCACGCCGGGTCGTACCAGTCCGAGACCCACTCCGGAGCGTTGCCGGCCAGGTCTTCGGCCCCGTGGATGCTCTTTCCCGCAGGCCGAGAGCCCACGGGCCAAGGCTGGCCACTGCTGCAGGCGCCGAGGTCCTTTTCCTCCCCAGCGTCCTCGCCCAAGTACACCGCGCGCGCACACGTCGGTTCCTCGAATCCCCACGGGTACTTGCGTTTGGCCGGTCCGCGGACCGCGGCCTCCCACTCGGCCTCTGTGCAGAGCCGGCGTCCGACCGACGCGCAGTAGCCCGCGGCCTGCGCCCATGTCACACATGTGATGGGGAGCGAGAGCCGACCCGCTGCGGGCTCGACGAAGACGTCCGGCCAGGTGCACGCGGCGTTCGGCGGCCCCGCGGGCGGTGTGCACGTGCCGAGATCCATGCAGCGCCGATACTGCCCCACGGTCACCTCGTGGTGGGCAAGGCCATAGCCGCTCAGGACGACCGTGTGGGCAGGTGACGCGTCGTCGGGACACTCCGCGCCTGACCCATCCTTGCAGCCCATCTCGAAGACGCCGGCGTTGCTCTTGGTCAGGCTCCCCGCGCCGAGGTCGAGGAACACCTTCGCGCCGCAGTCGTCGCCCGTCGGGACCTGCGGAACGACGCGAACGGGATCGGCGTAAGGGGTCAAGACAGCGACTGGCACGTAGGGCGCCGCGGCCAGCGTGACCTTCCCGGACTTGTTCGTCACGCCCGATTCGCCCGTCGAGAGGCGAACCGTCAGTCCTGCCATGGGTTCAGGGCCACCCGGCGCTCCCGGGCTGCCCTCATGAACCGCGACGTCGATGCACGTCAGCGGGAGCGGCGTTGCCACGACCTGTTGACAGTCGGCGCCACCGCACGTCGCTGCGGCACCGGTTACGGTGAGCTCGGCGATGTGCGCGAGGTGCACGGCTGTTCCGCTTTGCCGTACGTAAGCCAAGGAGTACGGCGCCCCGCCAACGGGCAGCGAGAGGCAGGCGCTGCCGCCCGGGCTCAACGGCGCCTCGACGCGAATGCCGCCGCGCGTGGCGCGCACCAGGCCGGGTTCGGGCGAGCCGCCACCCTCGGCCTTGAGCGTCACGTCGACACAGCGCGGCGGCGCAGTGGCCCTGCCGACGGCCCACGTCGAGAGGTGAGTGAGCGCTACCGTCACCTGCGCCCCGGCTCCCGAAGGGCTGGCCTGCGCCAGCACCGTGCCCTCGGACTGCCACGCCGCGGTCTGGTGGTCGAGAGACCAGACGGACAGGGACTGACCGGCGTCGACGCCCGGCATTGCGAGCGTAACGAGCAGCGGCTGCCCCGCGCTCGGCTGCAGAGGGGCCTGCGCCGCGACGACCTCGAGGTCGATGACCGACGCGAGATCCAGCCCATCGGTCGCCGGTGGCAAGCCACCGAGCGGGAGGGACGCGGCGCCGTCGATGGCGGTGACGGTCACCGACAGCCGCACCTGAATGGCACCCGTCGCGACCTCATTGGCCGCGGTCACGAGCGACTTGGGCGGGATCGCGACATGCCAGTTGCTGCCGCCACTCTCGATGACCCCGGAGCCGAGCCAGTTGCTGCCGCCGCTGAAGATGACGCCCTGCCCCTTCCAGCCCATCGCGGCGTCGAAGCTCGCTGCCGCGCGCAGCTCAGGCAGGACGAGCGGCACGAAGGCATCCTGGCTCGCGGGGAGGTCAATCGTCGCGGCGCGTGGGCTGTACTTCGGATGCGCGACTCGCAGCGCGTAGGAGCCCTGCGGCACGACGAAGTCGAAGCGGCCGTCAGCGTCGGTCACGGCCTGAAGGGAGGCCCCGAGCGTCGGGCCGTCGAGACGCACGGCGGCTCCAGCGACGCGCAGGCCGTCGGCGCGCGAGACGACGCCGCGCGCGTGACTCGGCGGTACCACTGCGACGTCGCTGGAGTCTTCCGGGGACGGCACGTCCGGAGTCGGCAACTCGGGCGCGTTGTCCAGTGGCGGCGTGGCGGTGTCGTCGGGCGCCGCATCGGCGGCGAGCCCGTCGGGAGCCGCGTCAACACCGGGAGCGAGGTCGGCAGGCCGCGCGGGGACGTCCACGGACGATCCGCCGCCATCGAAGCCGTCGACCGCCGCGTCACCGGCGACCGCAAGGCCTGCGGTCGCCTCCGACGGCGACGCCGTGCCGCACCCTGCCAGCCAGAGCGCAGCAAGTCCAACCACCGTTCGCCAGCGAGGTCGCAGCATCCTAGTCGGCGTCCTCATCCTTGGTCGGGCCTTCGACCATCTGTCCGGCGTAGATGGTGATGCGGGCCACCGGTCGGGCGACCTCGCGATCGTGCAGATACGGCTGAACGGCCGCAAGCCACCGCTCGAGCTGCGTGCGTGTGTCGCGAAGGAAGCCCGCGATCTCGGCGAACTCCGGCGAGTCGACCGGGACGTCGAAGCTGTACGTCGTCCCACCCAGCGTCTCGTCCGAGACCGCCTGATAGCGTGCTTGACGCACCTTCTTGGACATCGCGCGACACATCGCGCTGAAGTGATCCCACAACGCGGCCTCGAAGCCTTCAGGCGTATCCACCGGGATGTGGTACGCGACGGCCTTGTAGCGCGTCTTGCCGTCGCTTGCCACCCGCGTCTCGAGGCCCTCGTTGGCGTCGAGCTCGGCGAGCAGGGCCTTGCACTGGGCCTCGTCCATGAGGAGCTTGCGCGACAGCTCCTCCAAGGTCAGCGGCCCCTCGCGGTACAGCGTGACGACGAGGTCGTGATAGGTCGCGCCCGCGGAGTCGTCCCGAGGTACGGTGCGAAACTCGCGTCGGTCGCCGTGTCCGGAGACGGACAACAGGTTGAACTGCACGAGGACGCGCAGGACGGCGTTGAGTCGCTCGGGCGGGACGCGCCGGAAGTTCTCGGACACCCGATGATAGGTCACCGCACGGACGGGCGTGCTGTTCTGATCGACGAAGGCGTAGACCTTCTCCATCAGCGACTGCGTGCCGCGCCGACCCGTCGTGGCGTCCGGTGGGCGATCGTAGAGGTCCCGAAGCTCCTTCACCTTCTTGTAGAAGCCCGAGATCGTCATGCCCAGGCTCTCGGCGATGACCTCGGTCGTCATGCCCTCCGAACGGAGGACGTCGACGATGTCGTAGAGCGTCTTGTGCGCGATGTCGGCGAAGTCCATGCGCAGCGGGTCGTTGACCTTCAGCGTAGCGAAGAGCTCGGCCACCAACGGGACCATGCGCTCGACGAGGTTCGAGAAGTTCATGGCGCGCTCAGCGCGAATCGGAGGGCTCGGGATCACGGCTGGCTCCTCGGGTCGTTGCCCACCGTGACACGATACCGGCCGAGACGCGGGCGGTCAGCGCGAAAAAAGTGGATGCGTCTGGACGTGGGACCGAGAGCGCTACTCCACGTTGAGCGACAGGCAGGCGCTCGGAATCGCGGCACCCATCGAGACGGCGAAGACGTAGAGCGGCGAACCGGCGGAGGGAACGACGACCGTCGCGTTGCCGCCGGCCGTAGAGAAGCTCGCCGCAGCGCGGCCCGAGGCAGTCGCGACCACGAGCAGGCGGTTGGGCCCCACCGCGCCGTTGCTCGCCGTCACGGTGACCCAGCCGCCGTCGACCGTCGTGGAGAAGTCGCCGGCGAGGAGCAACGGGTAGGTCCCCGCCGGAACGAGGAGCTGCCAGGAGAGCGCGCCGACGAGGCCCGTCCAGCGATATTCGGCCGGACCGGCGACGTTGACGGCCGCGGTCGAGAGCAGCTCGCCCGCCGGGCCGGTGACGGTCGCGACGCTGAGCACGTCGAGGTTCGACCCGCTCGCGAGCGCCAGCACCGCGGTCGCCTCCGACGCTGGCGTGCCCGGAGGCACGGTGCCCGGGAGGCTGACGAGGCAGGCCAGGCTCGTGACCCCGCTCGCGAGCATCGGCGGGTCGAAGTCGACCGGGAAGGCGACCAACGGCGCCGAGGCGGACGCAGCAGGCCCGCCGGCCGCGAAGACGTAGGTCTTGTCGAGGCCCGTCGGCGGGGCTCCCAGGGACACCTCGATGGCCGCCAATGGCGTGAGATGGAGCTTCTCCGCCAGCGAATACCCCACACGGCCCGCATGAGTGACCAGGATGATCGTCCCGTCGGCGCCAAAGGTCGGTGGCGGGCCCGCGAGACGGACACCCGTCGTGGTGCGCTCGACCCGAGTGAGAAAGTGGTGCGGCGCTCTGGGCGCGTCCGGCGCGGGCAGCTCGGCCACGCGCTGAATCGGATCGGAGACGAGCGACTCGGCGAGCTGGCTGACGAGCACGACCGTTCCGTTCTTCACGCCCTCCATGACGAGCCCGACGGAGCCATCGGCGGCCGTGGTCGGCGCCTGGAAGTCACCGCCAGCTTGAACGAGCAGGGTCGCGCCGGGAAGCACGGCGCCAGGGAGCGCGACGAGAACGAACGTGCCCTGACCGGAGATGCCGCTCGTGTAGATGAGGCTCTGGGCCGGCGCATCCGGGAGCACCGACACGGTCGCCTGCGCGCTCGGAGCGCCGTCTTTGCCGACGACGAGCGTTTGGACGCCCGGCGGCACCTCGGCCGTGACGATGAGCTGCACCTGGTTGTCCTTGGCGCCGAGCTCGGGTGTGAGCGTGACGCCGCCCAGGGTGAACGTCGCGCCATTGAGCGCCTTGCCGCTCACGGTGAGGACCTCCCCGTGCCGAATCTCCCCCGGCACGACCGCCGCGATGACAGGCGCTACGACGCCCTGCGGCAGCAGATCGAGCAGCGCGGTCGCCGTTCCTCCGGGACCCGTGATGGCCAGCACCTGCCCGTTGCCGTGGCTGGTCGCGGGGTCGATGGTCAACCGAAGCTCGGTGTCCGACACCAGGCTGAAGTAGATCTGGATCGTGCCACCGATGACGCAGGAGGAGAAGTCCGCCAGGTGGCTGCCGGTCACGATGAGCTCGCCGCCGACATGGACCGGGTTGGGGCTCACCGAATCGATGACGGGGCCTTTGGTCGTCACGGTGACGGCGCCACTGATGGAGCCCTTGGCGGTCGTGACCTTGACGGCGACGACGCCGAGCGGGGTCTTGGGGTCGACCGTGAGCACGATCTTGCCGCTCGTCGCGACCGCAGTCGGCTGCGCGATCGGGCCGAGCACCACCTGCCCGCCCTTCAGGTGCTGCCCTGTCAACGTCAGCTTCTCTCCGAGTGCGACCGGGTTCGGGCTGATGGTCGCGAGGACCGGCTCCGCCATCGGCAACGGCGGGGAGACCATGACTGGCGCGCTCGTCTGCCCCCCCTGCGTCGTGACGACGAGCACGTCGGTGCCAAACGGCGTGGTCGGGTCGAGCGCGAGCTCGACGAGCGTGTGGGACCCTTTGGTGACCGTCGCGGGCTTGCCGGCCACCGTCACCTTGGCGCCGAGCAGGTACTCGCCGTGCACGAGCGCGGGCTCGTCGAGATAGAGCGGCGCCGGCTCCACGCTCGTGATGACGGGCGGCAGCGTGATGACGTTCACCTCCTGAGTCGCGACTCCGGCGGGGTTCATGACGACGACGACCACGAGCCCGGGTGGTGTCGCCGCACCGACGATGACGACGAGCGCCGTCGGACTCTCGGAGACGACGACCGCCTCGACTCCGCCGACGGTGATCTTTGAGCCGAACAGGCCGCTCCCGATGAGCGTGAGTGACGTCCCAACGGCGACGGGATCCGGCGCGACCGAGGTCAGTGCGGGCGGGCCGATCACAGCGACGGCCTCGGTGTCGCCGCCCGTAGGCGACGTCACGAGCAGCGACTGCGGGCCCGTCGGCGTGTCGAGCGCGACGACTCCACTCGCGATCGTGGCGTCGGTCACCGAGAGCGTCTGGAGCACGCCACCGATGCGCGCCTCGATACCCGCGCCAAAGTGCGTTCCCGTCACGGTGAAGCCCTTGCCGACGACGAGCGGCGTCGGCGCGACCGAGATGATGTCGGGAGCGTCGACCACCGTCACCGCCAACGTCGCCTTGCCGCTCGCGGTCTGGACCGTCAACGACTGTTCGCCGAGCGGGGTCGCGAGCGAGACCGAGACAACCAACTGCTGCGCACCCGGCGCGAGCACGACGGCGCCGACGCCGCCGATCGTGACGGTCCCGCCCGAGAGGTTCTTGCCCTGGATGGAGAGGGCTTTTCCACGGGCAGGGAAGACCGGCGCGACCGAGAGGATGACGGGGGTCGCCGAAACGAGGACCGTAACGGTCGCCGAGCCTGCCGCGGTCGAGGCGACGACGGGCTGGGGCCCCGCGGGCGTGTCGAGTCCCGTCTGGATGGTGAGCTGCGTGGGCGCGCTGGCGGTGACCTGGGCGCTGACGCCACCAACGGTGACGGTGGCGCCATCGAGGTCGCTCCCCTTCAAGACGAGAGCCTGGCCGGCGTTGACCGGGTTGGGAGTCACCGACGTCAGGATGGGCGGTGCGCGTACCTGGACCGAGGCAGCGTCCGAGCCGCCCGCGGTGGAGACCGACAGGCTCTGAAGACCGACGGGGGTACCGGACTCGACGGTGAACGTCAGCTCCGTGGCGGTCGTGACGACCGTAGGCTGGGAGGTGCCGCCGATGCTCACCGCGGCGCTCGACAGGTGCGTGCCAACGACGGTGGCCGTCTTGCCGAGCACGAGCGGAGCGGGGCTGACCGACGTGATGGTGGGAGGCGCGACAGCGACGGTCGCCGGGAGGACGAGCGTACCGCATTGGCTCGTGAGCCACAGCTCGCCCGTGCCCGTGGGGGTGCCGGGATGGACGGTGAAGGACACCGCGGCGTCCGAGGACGCGCTGACGATCTGCGGCTTCCCGAGGAGGAGGATCTCGACGTCGGCGAGGTTGCTCCCTGCGAGGGTGACGGGCTCGCCGAGGTTGAGCTTCGTCGGTATCGCGGCGTTGAGCGCGGGCTTGGGACAGACGACCTCGACCGCGAGCGTCGTCTCGCCCACGTCGGTCGTGAGCACGAGGGTCTGCGCCCCGACCGGCGTGAGGCCGGCGACATCGATGGTGACGGTCGCCTCGGTGGCAGCCACGATGGTCGAGGCGACGCCGCCAATGGTGACAGACGCCGTGGCACCGAGGTGCACTCCAATGAGCGTCGCCGACTCATAGGCGTGCAACGGGCTCGGATCGGCGGCGTCGAGCTTCGGCAGCGCGATGACCGTCACGTCGACCGCGTCGGTGCCTTCGGGGGTCGTGACGACGAGCTTCTGGGCCCCACGCGGCGTGGCCCCCTGCAGCACGCCTTGGAGCGTGTCCGAGGTCGTGACGGACAACGGCTGGGTGATACCACCGACCGAGAGCGAGAGCGGAACGCTGAAGCCTTGTCCTGCGACGCTGAAGGGCTCGCCGACGCGCAAAGGAGCCGGAACGACAGACGCGAGCGCGGGGCCCAGCGGCTTCTCGGCCGCGATGCTCACGGCCCGACACGCCGAGGCCTTCCCGGTCGCGCGCTCGACGGCGACGAGGCGGAGCACGCCACCGTCTTTGCCGACCAGTCCGGCAAACGTCTTGGACCATGGCGCCTCGGGCGGCTCCAGCAACGCGAGCGTGCTCGGCGCGGCGATCGCCAGGAGCCAGTCGGGTCCAAGCCCCCCCGCGGCCGCCGAGAACGTGACGCCTGAGGCGCCGGAGGTGATCTGGAGCGCGTCGACGGTCGACGCGGGAGCGAGAGCTGGCACGGGCCGCAGCGCAAACGGCCCGCCCGCAGGACCCGCGGCGACCGTCGTGCCGCTGCCGGTGCCGGTCGCGACCCACTGGCCTGCGGAGACATGGGCGACCGTCAGTGGGGAGAGGAGCTCGCCAGCCGGGCCACGGAGCTCAGCTATGGCGACGTCATCCCCTCCCGCAGGCCCCATCGCGCAGAGCGTGCCGCCGGGCGCGCTCGTGACAAACGGGCGATCGAGCACCAGCGCGCGACGGACGACCGCGCGACCACCCGCACCAGCGCTCCAGCCGAAGGTCGCGATCTCGTCACCCGCGTGTCCCTGAAGCGTCAGCGACAGCGCTTCACCCTTGGGGTCCGCGGTCGTCGCATCGCCAGTGGCCAGGTTGGCGGCGATCACCGCGCTCCGAAAGGCCGCGGAGTGGGCCGTGACCGCGATGTCGCTCGACCCGGCGACGAACGAGACGAGGCCGTCGATGGCACCCGGGACGACCGTGGTCGATTGCGCCAGAGTGACCGGTGGAGAGCGAAACGTGCCGAGGGACTGAGTGACGACGAGCGGCTCAGTCGTCGCGCTCTCCTCGAGCTTGAGCGCGAAGGTGCCCGTCGGGGCGCTCGTGGTCGTCCCGACGCTGACGACCGGGCCGCGGCGACCCTCGATGCGCGCGCCCGGGGTCGTGGCACCCGGCGTCACCGCCGCGAGGATCGGCGGACCTCCGGGGCCCGAGACGCGCAAGGCCGCCGCGTCCATCGCCACCGGTGGCACGGGCACCGCTCTGGCCGCACCTGCGAGGACGAACTCGGCGCGACCGATGCCCCCGTTTGGGGCAACGGCGACCAGCGCGACCAGATCCCCGCTGGTGGCGGCCAGGCTGACGTCGACCGTCCCGTTCGTCGCCGACTCGGTCGTCCACGACCCGGTGGCACAGTTGGCAAGCAGCACCCACCGCACACCCGACGGCAAGGGTCCCGCGGCCGTGACCCGACCGGCGCTCACGGTCGTGGTGATGCCCGTCGCCGAGTCGGTGGCCATGAGCGACGGCACACCGGCCGACCCGGGGACGGTCGGGGTCGCGTCGACGTCTCCCTTGGACGGGGGGACCGGCGAGCGGAGGCGCAGGCGCTCGCTGGCCGCGACACCGGCAGCGCAGAGGGCGACCGAGCCCGTGTCCGGGATCCGGAGCGTGGCGAGCTCGGTCTGACCCGACGCGGTCAACACCGTGGCGAACCCGGGGCCGACGGAGCCTTCCGGAGTCAGCACGACGAGGCCCTCGGTGCCAGAGACGGCGGAGACGAGCGTTGGAATCGGGTTGGCCTTGGCGTCGAGCGCGACCGGCGGCGAGGCGCGACTTGGGTCGTCGACGAACTGGGCGAACACCACGAGGTCGTCGGAGGCGTTGCCGAGCAGGTCGGCGGAGAACGAGCCATCGACGCGGTTCTCGCGCCACCCTCCGGGCGTGCTGAGGCTGCCGACGACGACGGCCGAGCCCGGCGGTGCGGCACCGAGCGCGCCGGTCACGATCACGTGATCTGGACCGGGGACCCGAACACCGAGGCGATCGACGAGCGGTGACCGCAACGCGGTCCCGGAGATTGGCACAGTGAGCGCCACGTCGGGTCCATACGCGTCGCGCGAGTAGCTCCAGAGGCGGATGACGACGCCGCCGTCCCGAGCGGCAAACAGGATAGCGAAGGCGCCGGCGCCAGACGCGCTACCCTCGCCCAGCAAGCCACCGTCCTTGCCATCGCGCAGCTCGATCCAGGAGAATCCGCGGAGCGCACCGTCGAGGCCGACGACGGCGATGCGGTCGCTCGCGTCGCGAGCGCTGACGTGGACACGGGAAAGATCGGGCACGAGGGACGCGTCGAGACGGGGCCCGCCGAGCTCCTCGACCCCCGAGCAGGCGCCGAGCAGACCGCAGGCGAGGGCGAGCCTCAGCGGCAGCGTCGAGGAACACGAGGTCATGGTCACTCACTCCTGGCGGGTCGATGCGACCGCGCAACGGGCTATCATACGCCCTCGTCGCTCGAGTGTAGCGCCTCACACGCCGATGTCTCGCGAGACCGACCGGCCTGTGAGCGTTGCAAGCGCAGCTCCGCGAGGCTACTCTCGCCACGCATCGTGGGTGAGCCTGGGGGCTGGCGTCTTCCGCGAGAGGCGATTGAGACCGTGTCGGCCGAGAATCACGACGAACGCGTAAAGACGCTGAAGGTGACGTTCTTGTTGAATGGCGCTCCGTACGAGACGGCGGCAATCGACGTGACCGCCGAGGGCGCGGTGCTTCGTACGGCGGAAGGTCCGACTGTGGGTGCCACGCTCAAGGTGCTCGTCGCTCCCTCGACTCCGGGCGCGGCTCCAGTACGCATGGAGGTCGAGGTGACCGCCGTGGCGACGGGCAACGGCCTGCCAGTGCGGTGGCTTCGCGCGGTCGCCTCGCCCGATCCGGAGCCGCTGCGGCGCTTCCTCAAGAATGAGCTCCACGTCGTGGGCGGCTTCGTCGAGAAGCTACCGGTGGGCGGCACGCAGTTCGAGTACGTCTTCCACTTCCCTGGAGAGGGCAACGCGCCGGCGGCCGAGGCGCCCCTTCCCGCGTCATTGCCGGCGGCCACCCTCGAGGACAAAGCCACGCTCGGCGGCGGTCGGCGGGTCAAGATCGTGCTGCCCTGCACCTACGTCCTCGGCGCCGAGCGGGTCACCGGCACGGTCGTGCGCCTCTCCGAGGAGACGTGCGGCGTCGTCGCGGAGCCCGGCCACCTGCCCAACATGGCGGACCCGGTGCAGGTCGTCCTGGAGCTCGCCGAGAAGCGCCAGACGCGCGAGATCACGCTCTATGGCACGGTCATCCGCGTCAAGAGCAGCGAAGATCCGCCGCGGTTCGACGTCTTGATTACCGGCCTCGACGAGGGCGATCGCCCGGGGATCTTTGCCGCCTATCTTCGCCACCTCTTCCAGCGGGCGACGTGAGCTCGCGATCGACGCGCCAGCATTGAGTCGACCACCGGCTCCCATGGGCAACGACCTCGCGCCTGGCGACGTCGTCCACCGCGACTTCGAGGTGCACGCGCTCGTCGGGCGCGGTGCCTTCTCGACCGTCTATCGCGCGGCGCAGCGTTCCCGCAAGGACCGACCGGTCGCGCTCAAGATCCTCCACTCGGGCATCCAGCAGCAGCTCGAGGCGCGCGCAGGTCACGTCAAGAACCCGTACCACAAGGAGCAGCTCCTCTGTCATCGACTGCGCGACCCGGCCATCTGCCGCATCGTGAAGGTCGGGACCACGGACGCAGGCCGCTACTTCAGCGCGACCGAGTGGGCACCCGGCGTGACGATCGATCGCTTCCTGTCGCTCCAGAAGGGGCGGCCGGTGGACGTCGTGCTCGTCGCCGCCGTCATCGAGCAGGTCGCGCGGGCGTTGGCGGAGATGCACCAGCACCGCGTCGTGCACCGCGATATCAAGCCCTCGAACCTCATGATCGACGGCGTGGGTGAGGCCGTCCGCGTGCGCATCCTCGACTTCGGCATCGCCAAGCTGCTGGGAGAGAATGACACCGTCCAGTCCGCCGACGACTTTCTGGTCGGCACGCCGGCCTACATGGCGCCAGAGCAGGCGGCGGGGCGGATGACGGACGCGCGGACCGACATCTACGGCCTGGCGTCCGTCGCCTATGAGCTGCTCTCCGGGAAGCGCCCCATTCAGCTCGAGGTCCGAGGCGTGCGTTCACCCGACGACTACGTCGCCTACTTGCTGGGCAAGGCGCCGATTCCGACGGTCCCCATCGCCGAGCTGCGGCCCGAGCTGCCGCCAGAGGTCGCGCAACACCTGAACCGCTCGCTGGCCCGCGACTGGAACGCGCGCCCGCGCGACGTGCTCGGCCTCTCGGGCATCGTCGTCGACGGTCTGCGCGCCGCCGCGCCGGCCCCAGAGCGCGCGCTCACCCGCCTGTGGACCACGCTCAAGTCGCTCGCCGGACGCCGCTCCCCGTAGGGCGGGGCTCGCACCGCTCCGATTCGCGCTACTGGTATCGCCCCCATTCGTCCTCGTCCGGTGGCTGGCGGGTCGCCAACTTCTCGAAACCCTCACGAAACAGCACGGTCGCCAGGAACTCGGGCTCCGTCGCATCGAGCGCGGTGACCACGCCCATGCCGTGCTGCTTGTGGAGGACAATATCCTTCTCCGCCAGCGTGCGGGTCTTGTCGTAGACCCGCGCGCGCCGCGGATCGACGTTTGTCGTGAGCTCATCCCACAGCTTCCGCAGCGCGAGGTCTGGCCGCAGCTCCTTGGCCTTGAGCTCCGCCCGCGTCTCGGCCTTGGGCGTGAGCTTTCCGCGCCGTTGGCGCATGAGCCGCTCCAGCAGCTGCTCCTTCTTCTGTTGCAGGTCCGCGGGCGGCTTGTAGGGCACCTCGTTGTCACATGTACGACAAGTGACCTTCTTGATCTCGCCGTCGGCCATGGCCGCGACGTTGGCATCGAGGTTGAGCCGACACCGCGTGCAGTAGACCTCCACGACATCGCCGATTCGAATCACAGTGACCTCCTGAACGCGTGGCGTGGCCACGACCGCGCCGTCACGAAGGCAAACTCTATGTCGACAAACGACGCCGGTCGAGTTGCCGTCGACCTGATGATTCGTGCTTGCGGTTCGCGACGCCTGAGGCTAGGTTCCGCCCTCGCACGGCCAGGCCTCGGCGCGTGAGAGGACGGGTGTCAGATGGAACGAGCGAACCTCGATTGGGCGAACCTGGGCTTTGGTCTCGTTCCCACGGACTTCAACGTCCGCTACACGTGGAAAGACGGCGTCTGGAGTTCTCCGGAGGTCACGCGCTCGACCGATCTCGTCATCCCCATGGCGGCAACGGCGCTCCACTACGGACAGGCGCTGTTCGAGGGCATGAAGGCACTCGAGACCGTTGACGGTCGCGTGGTCGTCTTCCGTCCGACCGAGAACGGCACGCGCATGGCGCGCGGCGCGCGCAAGCTCTTGATGGAGCCGCCGCCGCTCGAACTCTTCGTCGAAGGCGTGACCGAGGCCGTGCGGCTCAATCGGCGGTACGTGCCGCCCTGCGAGTCGGGCGCAGTTCTCTACATTCGCCCGCTGCTCATCGGGACGGGGCCCCGCGTCGGCGTCGGGCCGGCGGACGAATACACGTTCCTGGTCTTCGTCACGCCGGTCGGGCCGTACTTCACGCGCGGGATGCGTCCGATTCGCGTCTGGCTCGAAGAAGACGTCGATCGGGCCGCGCCCAACGGCGTCGGCGACGTCAAGGCCGCGGGCAACTACGCTGCGGGGATGCGGGCCACGGCGCACGCGCATGAGCAGGGCTTCGACGTCGTGCTGCACACGGACCCGCGCGAGAACAAGTACATCGACGAGTGCTCCGCGGCCATCTTCTTCGGGATTCAGAGCACTGGCCCTGACGTCAAGTACATCACCCCCCAGAGCACGTCGATCCTCGCGTCGGTGACCAACGACAGCATCATGACCGTCGCGCGCGACCTGGGGCTCACCGTCGAGCACCGGCCCGTCGAGATCACCGAGCTCGCCACGTTCCAAGAGGCCGGCTGCTGTGGCACGGCGACCATCGTCACGCCGATCGGGATGGTCCAGTGGCGCGAGCGCGCGTTCACGTTCCACGAGCAAGGGAAGGTCGCCGGTCCCTGGTGCCGCAAGCTCTACGACGAGCTGGTCGGCATTCAGACCGCGCGCATCCCCGACCGCCACGGCTGGCTCCACGAGGTGCCCCGGTAGGCCGCTTTCGAGACGCCTCGCGGGAATAGCCGCAGGGCCCCTGGGTATGATGTCCCTCGCACGAGGTGAGCAATGCTGAAGCGTGATCTCTTGTCGGTTGCATTGGGTGTGGCGGGCCTGGGACTCCTGGGATTCGGCCGCTCGCTGGGTACGCCCACGGCTGCGCGACCCGCGGCCACGAGCGCGGAGCCCACAGCCCCGCCAGCGGCGCCCATCGCCGTCGCCGTGCCGGCACCGCCGCAGCCCCCCGTCGCGGCGC
>SXOX01000181.1 GCA_005776585.1 Pseudomonadota bacterium
ATCACGTGGCACCGGAACCCGAACCGGAGGTCGCGACCCCGGGCTGCGGCCCGGGCCCGCAGGTCCGCCACGACCTCCGCAGTCTGCACATCAGCTATGAGGGCGGCATCCTGGAGGATCCGTGGAAGGCGCCTCCGGAGGACATGTTCCTCACGACCGTGTCGCCGCTGCACGCGCCAGACGAGGCTGCCGAGATCGACGTGGACTTCGAGCAGGGCGTCCCCGTCGCCGTCGATGGGCGCCGGATGGGGCCCGTCGCGCTGCTGCGGCACCTCAACAAGCTCGGCGGGGCCCATGGGGTCGGCCGGGTCGATCTGGTGGAGAACCGCTTCGTCGGCTTAAAGAGCCGCGGCGTCTACGAGACGCCGGGCGGCACGGTGCTCCACCACGCGCACCGGGCGATCGAGTCGATCACCTTGGATCGCGAGACGATGCGGCTGCGCGACTCGCTGGTGCCCAAGTTCACCGAGCTCGTCTACAACGGCTTCTGGTACGCGCCGGAGATGCAGCACCTGCTCAAGATGACCGACGAGATCCAGAAGGACGTCACGGGCACCGCGCGCCTGCGCCTTTACAAAGGGAACTGCACCATCATCGGCCGCAAGGCGCCGAACTCGCTCTACAGCCAGGAATACTCCACGTTTGGCGAGGACACCGTATACAATCAAGCGGACGCCGACGGCTTCATCAAGCTGCACGCGCTGCGCCTGAAGCTACACACGTTGCGCCAGCGCGGCATGCTCCGTTCGGAGCCGGGTCCGGGCGTCGCCAACGAGCTCAAGGGCTACATTGAATAGAACGCTGCGCCAAGAATAGGTCACCACACCCATGTTGCTCGGTTCCGCCCGCGCCTGCGGCAAGCTCATCCTGCTGGGGGAGCACTTCGTCGTTCACGGCGTCCCCGCGGTCGCTGTCCCTGTGACGGCCGTCGGGACGACGGTGCGCGTGCTCGAGGACCCACAGGGGCGACCGGCGTGGCTCGACTCGCCCTTCACCGGGGACGTCAAGGTCGCCGGCGAGCGGCTACTCGATGCGGCGCTGGAGGCGCTCGGGGTGGCACCCGGCATGCCGTGGCGAGTGGAGGTGCAGTCCGACGTGCCGGTTGGTGCGGGGCTCGGCTCGTCCGCAGCGCTCTCTGTCGCCCTCGTGCGCGCCCTGAGCGAAGCCGCGGGAGTCGACGTGAGCATCGACGATGTGAACGCGCAGGCGCACGCGCTCGAACGCCTCGTACATGGGACGCCATCTGGAATCGATGACACGGTCGTGACCTACGCGCGCGCCTTGGCGTTTCGCCGGAGCGATGCCTTGGGAGACCCGACCATCCGCTTCCTGGCTCCGGGACGAACGCTCGTCCTCGTGTTGGGCGCGGTCCCGCGCGAGGGCACGACGTTTGACGCGGTCGCTGCGGTACACGCCCGGAAGGCTGCCGATCCGGCGCGCTTTGCCCGCCAATGCGAGTCTGTGACGCATCTCGTGGACTCGGGGATTCGAGCCTTCGAGTCGGGCTTTCGCCGCAGCCTGGGCGAGCTCATGGACCAGAATCACGGCCACCTCGTCGAGGTCGGCGTCTCGAACGCAGGCCTCGACCGGCTGTGCAGCGCGGCGCGCGCCGCGGGGGCGCGTGGCGCCAAGCTCACGGGCGCCGGTCGCGGCGGCTTCATGGTCGCCCTCGCCGAGCGCGGCAAGGCGACCGAGGTGGCGGCTGCATTGGAGTCCGCGGGAGCGACGACCGTGCTCACGACCGAGGTGACGTGAGCCGCGAGGCGACCGCAAGGGCGTGCTCCAACATCGCGCTCGTCAAGTACTGGGGCAAGCGCGACGCTCGGCTCAACCTGCCGGCCCGCGGCAGCTTTTCGCTCACGCTCGCCGGCCTCACGACGACGACGACCGTTCGATGGGTCGATGAACCGCAGCATACATTGTCTATTGGCGGTGTCGCGACGGACACGGCGTCGCTCGGCAAGGCCGGGCGCGTCCTGGACCTCGTGCGGAGCCTGGCTGGAACGTCCGCGTCCGCCGCGGTGACGTCCACCAATGACTTCCCGACGGGCGCGGGCCTGGCCTCGTCCGCCTCCGGGCTCGCGGCGCTCACGCTGGCAGCGACCCGGGCGGCGGGTCTCGAGCTCGATCGCGCGGCCCTGTCACGGTTGGCGCGCATCGGCTCGGGCTCAGCCTGCCGCAGCCTGTTCGGCGGCTTCGTCGAGTGGCAGGCCGGCGTGCGCGACGACGGCGAGGACAGCATCGCCGTGCCGGTCTTTGGTCCCGAGCACTGGGATCTCCGCGTCGTCGTCGCCGTGGTCTCCGATCGGCGTAAGGCGGTCAACAGCACCAACGGCATGGAGCACACGCGGGAGACCAGCCCGTTTCATGTGCCGTACCTGGATACAGTCGACAACGATCTCCGCGAGGCGAAGCGCGCCGTCGAGGAGCGCGATCTGGTCGGCCTGGGGCGGGTCGCCGAGCGCTCATGCCTGCGGATGCACGCGGCGATGATGGGCGCCGATCCTGCGCTGGTGTACCTGCGCCCGGAGACGTGGCAGGTGCTCGACGCCGTGCACGCGCTCCGGGCGAGCGGGGTCCCGCTGTTCTTCACTATCGACGCGGGTCCCAACGTCAAGGTCTTCACGTTGCCGGCGGCCGTGGACACCATCCGAGAGGCGCTGCTGGAGCTGCCTGCGGTCGGTCGCCTCATCGTCGCTTCGCCCGGGCCGGCCGCCGAGTGCCTTGGGGCGCGCTGAAGTCACCCGAGCGCCAGCCATCGCCCCATGATCGTCATTCACGCCCCAGGCAAGCTCATGATCGCCGGCGAGTACGCCGTACTCGGACCCGACGGCGAGGCGCTCGCGGTCGCCGTCGAGCCGGGCTTCGCGTGCGAGGCGACCCCCGCGGCGCGCTGGAGCCTGGTGCGCAACGACGCCGGCGCCGAGGTCGAGGTCCCGTTCACGCCGGACCCGACGCGCACGAGCTACGTGGGCGTCCCGGAGGCGGCGCGCTTCGCCATCGCCGCGGTCGATCATGCACTCGCGACGCTGGGAGAGGCGCCCGCGCCGCTCCGCCTCGTGACCCGGACGCTCGCCGCAGCGACGGGAGACCGAAAGCCCGGCGTGGGCGGAAGCGCCGGCGCTTCCGTCGTCGTCGCGGGTGCGGTGCTGGCGGCCGGAGGGGTCGCGGTCTCCGCGGACCGCGTGCTGCCGGTCGCGCTGGCCGCGCATTGGGCGGGGCAGAACGGCGCGGGGTCTGGCTACGACGTCGCGACGATCGCGCACGGCGGCCTCATTCGGTGGAGGCGCGCGCTGCTGGCGGGACCGGGAGCGTTCCCGTGGCAGGCGGACGCGTTGCCGTGGCCGCCTGCGTTCGAGCTGATCGCAGGCTACTCGGGGCGCAGCGCCAAGACGACGCGCTTCGTCGGCAGACTGGAGGCGCTCGCGGCAGCGGACCCGCCCCGCATCCGGCGCGCGCTCGGGGCGCTCGGCGCTCCCGTCTCCGCTCTCGGCGCCCGCCTAGCCAACGGTTCGGTATCAGGGCTCCTCGAGGGCGTTCGCGCGTGCCATGCGGCGCTGTGCGCCTTCGACGCGGAGCTCGATCTCGGGATCCTGACATCGGAGCTCACGGCGATGATCGCCCACGCGGAGGCGGAGGGCGCCGCAGCGAAGGTGTCGGGCGCGGGGGGCGGCGACTCCGTCATCGCGTTGGCCCATCAGCCTGAGGTGCTTGCTGCCGTCGCTGAGCGCTGGCGACGGCATGGCTTCGAGCCGTTGCCGCTGGTGCTCGCCGAGCGGGGCGTGCGCCAGCAGACGGGTGAACCCACCGCGGCGGACCGTTTTACAAAATAAAAACATCGAAGCGCCCCGATCGCGCTTGACCGTCTCGGCAAAGGCCGTTAGAACCCCCTCCGCGCCGGACGGGCGAATAGCTCAGTCGGGAGAGCATCGGTTTTACACACCGAGGGTCGCAGGTTCGAGCCCTGTTTCGCCCACTGAAGCTCAACGCTCGGCGCGCTCTTTGTTGGTCTGTGGGGTGGTAGTTAAGCTGGTTATAACGCCGGCCTGTCACGTCGGAGGCCGCGGGTTCGAGTCCCGTCCACCCCGCCAACGAGTTCGAGGAAGGCCCCGAGTAACCCTCGGGGCCTTTTTCGTTTCAAGGCGGTTTCGACGCCGTCTCAGCGCGGTTCCAACGCTGTCTCACTGCACCACGGAGCCGGCCTCAGCTCTTGCCGGTCACACGCGCAAAGGCCGCCTTGAGGTCGTCGACCTCACCGAAGAACTCGTCGACGGAGGGCGAGTCGAGCAGAATCCGCTCCACGTCCCGCAAGAGCGCCTTGGGCGACCGCGCCTCACAGATCGTGCGGGCGAGCACATCGACGAGCGCGGCCTCGGAGTCGGCCACCAACTCGATGAGCTCGTGGGCGACGAGGTCCGCCAGGAGCGCTCGAGCGATGCCGGGCGCTTCGCGGGTCAGGGCGCTCTCGGCCGGGAGATACTTCTCGACGAGGTCCATCGTTACCTTGCCGTGGCGCGCGGCCACGCCGGCGACCTGCTCGAGCGTCCGCTCGTCGGCCTGGGGGAGCACCTGCTCGAGAGCCCACCGAATGTCGCGCTCGACCTCTCCAGAGGGGCGAGCTGCCGCGACGGCGTCGAGGAGTCGCGTCAAGAAGCGGCCGCGGTCAGCAGCGCACTTGACCAGGTAGGCGAGGGCCGACAACCGCGCGGGCCCCGGGAGGAGCTCGGCGAGCTGATCGAGCACGACCGCCACGCCCGGGAGGTCACGGGTGGCGCTCAATATCGGGATGACGTCGGCGGCCAGGTCCGGCCGCGTCTCCAACAGCGCGCGGACGTCGGCGGCGACCGCCGGATCGGCGCGGGTCTCGAGCGCCAGGGCCGCGCGCGTGGTGAGCAGCCCCACCTTGGCGACGCCGAGAAACTCGACGAGCAGCCGCGTCGCGACAGCCGACTGGTCTCGCACGACGACGTCGAGCGCCTCGGCGACCTCTCCTCCCTCGGGAGCGAGGAGCTTCTGTCGGAGACTACCTACATCGTTGGAATCAGCGCTCGCCATCGCAAAGTCCTCCACTCCGTCGTCGCCTGACTGCCGCGTGCCCCGGGGCCCAGGCGCGTTCGCTGGTCGTCTCATAGCGTGGTTTGCCGCAGACGTCACGCATTCGCGCCGCCTTTGCCTCTCGCGCGTCCCGAAGCGCTCAGCGACCAGCGTCGAGGATTTGACCCCCTACCGACCGCCCCGGATAATCCGCCCACGGTGAGACCAGGACCACAGCCATGCCCGCACGCGCCGCAACGACGCGCCCCGTGACCCGAAGCGCGCGCACGTGGAGGGCTCTACTGGCTTGCCTCTCATTGGCCCTCGGGCGCTGCACCGCGGAGGACGGCGCGGGTGTCCTGGCCGTCAAAGACACGGGAGGCCCGACGAAGCCGCTGGATGTGCCCAAGGATCTCGGGACATCGACTGACACCGCCGCCATCGGACCCAGCTGTCAGGACGACGCGGACTGTTCGGGGGTGTTCGTCGCCCTGGACGCCTGCGAACTCGCGCGCTGCGAGGCCGACCTGGTCAGCGGCAAGCGTCGGTGCGTGCGAGTGCAGCGTCAGGCCTTCGACCCGTGCGACGACGGCGATCCGTGCACGACCGGGACGACCTGCGGGCTGAGCGGTCAATGCGGCGGAGGCGAAGCGTCGCCCTGCCCCTCCAAGGCGTGCAACACGGCGATCGGCTGCCGGCCCGAAGATGGCACGTGCGAATACGCGCCGGTGGCCGACCTCGCGCCCTGCGATGACGGAGACGCGTGCACGGCCGGGGACCGCTGCGTCGCCGGCGCGTGCCTCGGCGTCCCCGACGCCGCCGGCTGCGCGTGCGGGGTCGACGCGGACTGCGTTCCTCCGAGCGACAAGTGCCTCGGAACGCCCAAGTGCCTCGCAGGCAAGTGCTCGATGTATCCGGTCGGAGGCATCTCGTGCGCTGCGACGTCAGTCGGTCCGTGTGAGACGGCCACGTGTAATCCGAGCAGCGGCGCCTGTGTCGTTGGGTCGGCCGCCAACGGCACGAGCTGCGACGATGGCAACCCTTGTACCGTCGGTGACACCTGCTCCGGCGGGTCGTGCAAGGCGGGGGCGGGGAGCTGCCCATGCAAGCCCGGTCACGACGAGGACTGCCTTGCGTTCGAGGACGCGGACCTCTGCAACGGGCTCCTGCGCTGTGGTCCTACGGGGACCTGCGAGCTCGATCCCAGCACGGTCCCGCACTGCGATGACGACGCCAATGACTGCCTGGTGCCGGGGTGCGTCGCCTCGACCGGCTTGTGCGTGGCGACGACCGCAGAAAACGGGACGTCGTGCTCCGATGGCGACCCGTGCACGCCTGTGGACGTCTGCCTCGGGGGCACCTGCAAGGGCGAGGGCAGCCTGGTGTGCGAGCTGCCGAAGTCGTGCGGCGGCCTGCCCTGCTCGCCGGCGTGCTGGAACGTCGGCGCGTGCGTGCCGCTGAAGGGGTGCGCGCCGGTGACCGTCGCGGGCCCGTGCTCGGACGGCAAGGCCTGCCACGTGCTCGACTTCTGCCAGGGGGGCGCGTGCGCTCCCGGCGTGGTCTCCCTGCAGTGCGACGATGAGAACCCATGCACGATCGACGCATGCGATGACGGCGCAGGCTGCGTCTTCACGCCCCAAGCCGGCACGTGCGACGACGGGGATCCCTGTACAACGGGTGATCATTGCGAACAAGGCCAGTGCGCGCCGCTCGGTGCGCAGGCGTGTGACGACGGCAACCCGTGCACGACCGGGCTCTGCATCCCTGGCACCGGGTGCGTGACGCTGCTGAACGCCGCGCCGTGCGAGGATGGCGACCTCTGCACTCAGGGCGATCAGTGCCAGGGAGGCAAGTGCCGCTCGGGAGCCAAGATCTGCCCCTGTGATGAAGACGCCGATTGCTCCACGCCGGGCGCAGGCACGTGCGGGGGCGTCTGGCACTGCATCGCCAACCAGTGCGTGTTGGAGTCGGCCGTCGCCACCGGCTGTCCGGGTGCGACCACCGCGTGCCGCGTCACGGTCTGCGATGCCGTCACCGGGCACTGCGGCGAAGCAGCCTTGCCCGACGGGACCCCCTGCGCGGACGCGACGCTGTGCACCCTGGCGGACAAGTGCCTCGGAGGCACGTGCGTCGGCAGCGGCACGCTCGTGTGCGACGATCTCAACCCGTGCACCATCGACAAGTGCTCCGCCACGCTCGGTTGTACGCATCAGCCGTCGACGGCGCCCTGCGACGATAGCGATGCGTGCACGGCGTTCGATACGTGCAAGGCGGGCGCCTGCGTGGGCGGCAAGCAGCTCTGCGACTGTCGGACCGACGGCGACTGCGCCGAGCCGGACCCGTGCGTCAGCGTGGGCCGATGCATCGGCAACGTCTGCGTGTCGCTCCCCGGGATCGCGACCGAGTGCGTCGCCCCCGGGCCGTGCTTCCTCGCGAGCTGCGCCGCCGGGAAGGGCACGTGCACGCTGAGCGTGGTCGCTGACGGGACGCCGTGCGAGGATGGCAACGCGTGCACCGTGAGCGAGACCTGCGCCGGCGGGCGGTGCCTGCCACCCCCGGGACAGACATGCGACGACGGCTCGCCGTGCACCGTCGACGTCTGTGATGCGGAGCTCGGGTGTACGCACGTGGGCCTGGCTGGTCCGTGCAATGATGGGAGCCCCTGCACTCAGGACGACGCCTGCGATGCGCTCACCGGGACGTGCGGCGGCGTGGCCATCGCGAGCTGTGAGGAGAACTGCGCCAACGGGCTCGACGACGATCAGGACGGGCTGCCGGACTGCGGCGACGCGAGCTGCGCGACCTCGCCGGCCTGTCAGCCGTGCGCCACGGCGCCATTCATTCCGTGCGGCGGCACCGTGACCGGGACCGTCCCGGCGTGGGGAAGCGCCACGTCATCCATCGATGTGCTCGGGTGCCTCGGCGCGCCCGAGGCGGGGGCTCCCGAGGTCACGCGGCGCTTCACGACCTCGACGGGCGGAAACGTGCTCCTTCAGCTGCTATCGAGCGACCCCGAGCTCGTGGCCTCGGTGCTGACGATGAACGCCGGGGCCTGCGATGCGTGGTCGTGCAAGGCCTCGGGGACGCTCGAGCAGATGAAGGCCGTTCCGGGCGCAACGTACGCGATCGTCATCGAGCGACTGCTCCCCGGTCCGCCGGCCGATTTCACGCTCCAGGTGGCGTGCGACAAGCCATGCGTGCCGTCGTGTGCGGGGGCCGCGTGCGGTCCGAACGGCTGTGGCGGGAGCTGTGGCCCGTGCACCGGAGACGGCCCCTGCGCGGTCGCGAGCTGCGAGGCCGGCGCGTGCCTCTCCAAGCCGCTGCCCGGGTGCTGCACGAGCGCCGCCGACTGTGGCGACGGGAACCCGTGTACCCAAGATGCCTGCGTCGGCGCGCAGTGCACCCATGCGCCAACGCTCGGCTGCTGCGTCGTCGCGTCCGACTGCGATGACGGCGTACTCTGCACGTCCGAGGCGTGCGTCGATGGGAGCTGCCTCGTGACGGCCCCCGCGGGGTGCTGCGCGACGGCGAGCGATTGTCCTTCGGCCAACGAGGCCTGCGTCACGACGCAGTGCATCGCCGGCACGTGCGTCACGGCGCCCAGGTCCGGCTGCTGCAAGGCGACCGACGACTGCGGTCCGGCACCCCTGTGCACCACAGGCGCGTGCGTCGACGGCACGTGTACGTTCGCGGCGACACCAGGCTGCTGCACCACGCCGCAGTCGTGTGGCGACGACAACACCTGCACCCTCGACTCCTGTGACACGAGCACGCTCACGTGCTCCCACACCTGGATGCCCGGGTGTTGCGCGTCCGTGGCCGACTGCCCCGCACCGCAAGGCGCGTGCGCCCAAGCGACGTGCACCTACGGCCGCTGCGGGGAGGCCGCGGTCCCGGGATGTTGCACGACGAGCGAGGAGTGCCCCGTGACCGCGCCGTGCGCGATCGGAGTCTGCGATGGCGGGACGTGCGCGACGGTCAAGAAGCCCGGTTGCTGTCAGACGGATGCGGCTTGTGCCGACGGGCTGCCATGCACGCGCGATCTGTGCCTCGGCGAGACTTGTGCCCACCTGGCCGTACTCGGGTGCTGCGCCACGGCGGCCGACTGCGACGACGCCAACACCTGCACGACCGACGCGTGCAATCAGGTGACGCACACCTGCACTCACACAGCAACGCCCGGCTGCTGTCAACGCGATCCCGAGTGCGCCGATACGGACCCGTGCACGCGGGATCGATGCGTCGGTGCGAAGTGCCAGCACGAGCTCTTGCCGGGCTGCTGCGCGACGCCGTCGGACTGCGCGCCCGGGACGTGCGTCAAGGCCGGCTGCATCGCCGGGAAGTGCCTTTACGAAGCGATCATCGGCTGCTGCACGAGCGCAACGCAGTGCACGACTGGCTCTGCCTGCGTCACTGGGCAGTGCATCGGCGCCGCGACCGGGGCCGGCTCCTGCGTTCTGGCCCAGGATGGCGGCTGCTGTGACCTCGACAGCGACTGTCCCGTGCCGGACGATCCCTGCGAGGTGGTCGCCTGCCAAGACCACACGTGCACGACGGCGACCACTCCGGCGTGCTGCGCGACGGACGCCGCGTGCCCCAAGGCCGCGGAGCCCTGTCTCCGCACGCGCTGCCTCGGCCACGCCTGCGTCGCCGAGCGGATCGACGGCTGCTGTACGACGGCGATCGACTGTGGCTTAGCCCCGCCCTGTATGTCCCTCCAGTGCCTCGAGGGCGAGTGCCGAGTCTCCAAAGTGCCCGACTGTTGCTCCGTGGCCAGTGACTGCACCACGCCTGCGTCGCCTTGCCAAGCGGCCACGTGTGTCGATGGGAGCTGCGTGGCTGTTCCCGTGCCGGGGTGCTGTACTAAGGACACCGATTGCGACGTATCGGCAGGCGCTCCCTGCGCCCTGGTCGCGTGCGCGTTGGGCTCCTGCCTGACCGTGGGCCACGTCCCCGGCTGCTGCCAGTCACCAGCCGATTGCCCCGTGCCCACGGCGCCTTGCTCGGTCGCTCAATGCGTCGCGGGTCAGTGCGCGGTAGCGCCGCTCCCGGGCTGCTGCATCGAAGACGGCGACTGCGGCGTCGCCGCCGGTGTCTGCGCGACCGCGCAGTGCGTCGGTGGGCAGTGCGAGCTCCGCCAGAGCACCGGCTGTTGTGCGTTGAGTTCGGACTGCCCCGACGACGGCAACGCGTGCACGACCGCCAGCTGCATCGCCGGTCGATGCGTGCATGAGCCGGGCGCGGGCTGCTGCACGCGTGCCACCGACTGCGCGGCGGCGACCGCGTGCGACGTGCCCGCCTGCGTGGCTGGAGCGTGCCTGTCTGTGCCTGCCTCGGATTGCTGTACATCCCCAGCGGATTGCGCGGCCCTGGATGCGCCGTGCCACGAGGGCGCATGTCTTGGCGGGCGCTGCGCGACGATCCCGCTCCCCGGCTGCTGCACGCAGGACGCGGACTGCCCCGAGGACCCCGATCCGTGCACCCGGGCGATTTGCAGCGCGGGCCAGTGCACCTGGAGCCCGAACGCGGACACCGTGGGATGTTGTCACGCGGACCTCGACTGCGGCCCAGGAGCGACGGCCTGCGATCGACCTCACTGCGTCGACGGCGCGTGCCAGAACGAGCCCGAGCCAGGCTGCGCCCTCGGCGCCCTGGTGCACGTCGGGTTCGAGCCGGACGCCCCCGCCTCCGACGCGACGACCGTCGCGCTCTCGGGCGGGTTCGTCCTGGACCCGGCGATGGCCTTCGACGGCACCGTCTCGGCGGGCGCGTGGGTCGCCAGCGGGACGAGTCAGACCGAGGCCCTGCTTGCATTGCCCACGGTGCACGTGCTCGGGCCGACGACGCTGCGATTTCGCTACCGCTTGACCGTCGCGGGCTCCGACTGTGACTCAGGGCGCCTCTCGGTGCGGGTCGCGGTCAGCGGGGTCCCGCTCGAGGTCCCTTTGTTCGAGCGCTGCCTGCCGTCGGCGGAGCCGTGGGTGCTCGTGGATGTGGCGTTGGGCGGCTTCATCGGGCTCGTCGTCTCCCCGACGATTCGCCTCGACAGCGGTAATGGCGGCTGGGCCTCGGCCTCGGTCGACGACATCGCGCTCTTCGGTGGCGCCGCGATCGCCTGCAAGCCGGGCACCTGCCCGGAGTCCAGCGCGTGCACCCTGGTGACGTGCGCCAACGGGCTCTGCTCCGCGGAGCCAAAGCCCGCGTGCTGCGCGACGAACGCGACGTGCGACGACTCGGACCCGTGCACCTCGGACACTTGCACCGGACAGCTCTGCGTCTCCGTGCCGATTCCCGGCTGCCTGGTCGATGCGTGCGCTGCCACCGGCTTCGAGCCCACCGCGACGAGCGCGGTCCCGTGGTCGGTGACGACGGAGCCCGCTGCCTCCGGGCTCGCCTTCGTGGTCGAGGCCGACGGCGCCTTCGGCGGTGCGGCGTTTGCACGTGTGACGTCCGACGCGGAGACCGTCGGGAGCACGGCTGAGCTCGGCTTCGGGACGCTGCTCACGACTCCGGGTCCGTTGCGGGTCCGACTGGCGACCAAACAGGCGCTCGGTCCATCGTGCGAGCTGGGCAGCGTCGAGGTGCGCCTGCTCCCCGACGGTCCGAGCGCCGTGCTGCCGTGCGGGACACACGACTGGCAGCTGTCGGAGGCCATCCTCGACGTACCGACCGCCGGCTTGGCTCAGCTCGCAGTCCGCTTTCTGGCCAACGCGCCGGGCGCCGATCTCGCGGTAGACGACGTCCGGGTCATCGGGCACTGCCGGCCCGTCACCTGCGTGTCCGCCGGCGGCTGCGACGACGGCGATTCGTGCACCGTCGACGCATGTGACGCCGGCTACCTGTGCCAGCACGTGCGCCGGTCTGGCTGCTGCACCACGTCCGAGGACTGCCCCTCCGACGGATCGTGCCGCACACGCACGTGCACCAAGGGCCGCTGCGGGAGCGCACCGACGCCGGGTTGCCCGTCAGGCGCCGTCATGGCGGAGAGCTTCGAGGGCGGGACCTTGGGGTCGGTGACCTCGAGCGTACCGATCTCGGGGCCCACCGGCGACGTCGTCGTCGAGCTCGGAGGTGCGTGGGACGGCCTCGCCGCCCTGCGCGCACAGACCTCCGCGGCGCAGCCCGAGATCACCCTCACGTTCCCGTCGGTCCTGGTCGGCGGCGACAGCGCCTTGGCCTTCGGCCTGCGGGTCGAAGCGGGTCAAGCCTCGTGCACCGACGGCCGCGTCGAGTTCTGGGTCGATGACGTGCTCGTGCTGACCCGCTGCGCGTCGAACGCGGCCTGGGAGCCAGTCGATGTCCCGCTTACGCCGTGGCTTGGCCAGCTGGCGGTCCCGCGCGTGCGGCTCATCGGCGGCGCGCCGCCGGCGACGGCGACCGTCGCGCGAGTCGATGGGCTGCGCGTGTTGGGCGCGGCCGTCGCGGCGACTTGCCTGACCGCCACGCACTGTGACGACGGCGACCCGTGCACGGGCGACGTGTGCCTGGGACTGAGCTGCGCCCATCTCTCGAGCGACGTGAGCTGCTCTGACGGAAACGCCTGCACGCTGAATGACGCCTGCGTGGCCGGGGCGTGCGTCGGCGCCGTGCTCGCCTGCGCCGATGGCGACCCCTGCACCGCGGACGCCTGCGACCCGTCGATCGGGTGCACGCATGCGCCGGTTGCCGCCCCGTGCGACGACGGGGATGCCTGCACCGCCGACGATCAGTGTGGCGCGGACGGCTGTCGCGGGACGCCGGTCATCTGCGACGACTTCAACGCCTGTACGCGGGACGCCTGCCTCCCGACCGCGGGCTGTGGGCATGTCGCCGAGCCGTTCGGCCGGGCCTGCGTCATCGCTGAAGGCGCCGGCTTCTGCGCGATGGGCCAGTGCCGGCGATGGACCGTCGCAGCCAGCGACGTCGATGACACCAAGACGACGTCCGTTCGGGTCAATGCCATCGCGCCGCGCGCGACGGCGACCCCCCTGACGGCCATCGGAACCTACGATCCCGACGGGGCGCCGCACGCGGTCGTGTTCCGGATCGACGACACGGCGCTGGGCCTGCACGTGCTGAAGGAGGGCGCCGACGGTGGCGAGCTGCTCGGCCTCGACGGCGGCTTGGCCGTCGGCCGCGACGGGCTGGTCGAGGCCGTGGCCAAAGACGGAACCGTCCCGCAGCCCGGATTGATGGCCGGCCTCGACCTGCACGTCGTCCTGGTGCTGGGTCAGGCGCTGCTGCTCGCCGGCGATGGTCCCGCCCGCGCGGACGTCCCGACCAGCGTGCGACGGTGCAAGCTCAACGGCGGTATCTGGCAGAAGTGCCAGCCGATGCTCGTCGCAAACTCGGCGACGACCTGCACGCGGCGGGCCCCGTTCCACGTGCGTACGGCGATCGCGCTCGGACCGCAAAAGGTGCTGCTCGGTGGGACCGCATTCGAGGGGGCCCAAGGGCACGATCCGGTCGCCCGGGTCGCCCTCTGGGACGGGAACCTCTACGACGATTGCGGCGCCGCCGGCGAATACGCGGGCGAGGCGTACTACGGTGCCGAGGCGACGCCCTTCGGGCTGACGATCAACGAGACGACGGACCCGACCCAGGTCGAGGGCATCACGGACTTTGCCGTCGCGACCTCCGGGACCGTGTTGCTCACCGGACGCCGCGGTCTCATCGCCTGGCATGACGGCTCCGCGTGGATTCGGGTGGCGAAGACGGGACCGGGGACCGCGTTTGGCCTCTCCCAGCGCCTCGACCTGCGCGCGATGGCCACCGACCTCTCCGGCGTCCATGCCCTCGGCGAGGCCGTTGGGCTCGTGCCTGGCGGCTGCCGCGTCCCCGTGCACGTCCACCTCTCCGCGATTGGCAGTGGGTTCGACGTGGATCTGTCTGGCCCGATCGCCCCCGAGCTGCGCGACTGCGGGGCCCCGCCGTACGACTTCGTCTCGGTACGAGGCGCCGCGCGAGATGGCCTGACCGGCGCCATCCACGCGGTCGGCTCCGCCCCGAACGCCGCGGACACTCCCGCCGAACGTCGCGGTCTCGTGCTACGGTTGCCCGCGATTGTGCCGTGACCCGAAGATGTCTCGCCTGATGCGCTCGCTCGCTCTCCATACGCACCCCGTTCTGGGGCCACTCGTCATGGCCGCAGCGGCGGTGACCCTCGCGACGGGCTGCCGGCGTGCGGCAACGCTGGACACTGCAGCGCTCGCGTCCCTCGTCCACGCGCCGCCCGTGGGGCCCGCCCCAGTCGAGGCGACGCTCCGACCGCAGCGACAAGAGAGCTGGTTTGGCGTGTACCTGGCCGAGCAGAAGGCCGGGCATGCGCGCGAGGTCGTGGAGTGGTTGCCCGACGGTGGACTGCGCGTCAGCACGACGGTGTCGCTTCGGCTCAAGCGCAATGACGCCCCTATGGAGCTCGACGTGACCGATCGGGTCGAGTACGGGCCGCCGCCGACGCGCTCCCTGGCGAGCTTCGAGACACGCGAGCGCACCGGTACTGCGGGCGGCGTCGTCAGACGGGGCCAACTCTCGGCCACTGGCGAGCAGCTCGAGGTCGTCATCGACGCGGGAGGCACCACCGAACGCCGCAGCCTCCCGCGACCGCGCGAGAGCGCCAATGACGCGGTCGCGGCGCTCTTGGTCGCGCGGCTCGCCGCCAACCCTCGCCTCGAGACGTGGCAGTTCGACCGCTCGACGCTGACGGAGCACCGCCAAGACGTCGAGGTCGTCGAACGGCGCCAGCTGACGTTGAGCGGCGTGCCGAGCGAGGTCCTGGTCGTACGCACGCGCGATGCGGCTCGCGGACTGGAGCTCGTCACCCGGGTCACCCTCGCCGGCCAAACGCTCGAGACGACGGTTGGCCCCGGCCTGCGGATGGTCCTCGAGGAGGCGGACGTCGCCCGCAACCTCGCGGCGTCGTTGCCCGACGCATTTCGATTGACGGTCCTGCCGCTGGAGGGGGCGTTGGGCGACCCGGCCACGATTCGGCGTCTCCGAGTCGCGCTGGCGGGTCTGAACCCTGGCGTGGCGCGCGGCGACGGTCGGCAGTCTCGCGACGGGGACGTCCTGACCGTGTGGCGGCGCACGCTCACCGAGCTCGCCGAGGTGCCGCTCTCCGCCGCCGATCGCGAGCGGTGGCTTGCGCGTACGGCGCTCGCGGACGCCGACTCCCCGCGGGTTCGCGAGTTCGTGGCACCCATCGCTCGGAGCGAGCCCGTCGCGCGGCAAGTCGAGGCCGTGGTGCATCGAGTCCACCGGACGCTCCGCTACTCGCTCGCCACCGCCGCCGCGAGCGCCAGCGGGATCCTGGCCGATGGCGCAGGAGATTGTAGCGAGTTCGCGCGGGTCCTCGTCGCTGCGCTGCGCGCGCTGGGAGTCCCTGCGCGCGAGGTTCTGGGACTCGTCTACGCCCCAAGAGACCAAGGCTTCGTCTTTCACGCGTGGGCAGAGGCCTATGTCGACAGTCGCTGGCTGGCGGTGGACGCGACGTGGGACCAGGTCCCCGTCGATGCGACCCACATTGCGCTGGGCAACGAGGATCCCGCGCCCATCGTCTCGGTCATCGGCGGCGTCAAGGCGAAGCTCGTGGACGTGGAGAGGTTCGAGAGCGGGCCTCAACCGCGATAGGTCGCAGCGTCGATGCCATAGGTCTCGAGCCACCGATAGACCTGTCGCCGATCGCGCCGCAGGTGATGGGCCACGTGGACGAGATTTCCGCCGTAGGCTTCCAGCACTTGCAACAGAAACTCGCGGGTCGGGCGCTCCCCGAAGTCGAGCACCTCGCGACGCAGCCGGACCTGTTGGAATGCCTCGGGGAGGTCGGAGACGGCCACGTCGCCGTGGGTCCCCGACTCGGCCACCGCGGCCGCGGCCCGCTGGAGCTCGTGCAGGTTGAGACGCCAAGGGAACACGACGAGCGCCTCGGCAGCATCGGGCAGGAAGTGGGCCTCGGTCTGGAGGGCCTGCAGAAAGACGTCCATCAGCAGCAGGACGTCCTCGCGGCGTTCGCGCAGCGGCGGCAGCTCGAGCGCCACGTCGGCGATGGCGGCCGCCAGCTCACGCCGCAGGTCACCTGCGTCGACGCTGAGGGACACGGACTCATCGGCGATCGAGACGAGCCGCGTCCGCAAGCACGCGCCCGGAGTTCGAGTGGCGACGCTGTCGTCGAGCGCCGAGTGGAGCTCGAGCTGAAGCGCGTGAGGGAGCGCGGCAAGGTCGCGCAAGACGATGGTCGTCACCAGCGCCGGGTCCTGCAACCTGAGCCGCTCACACACCTCGCGCCGGAAGCGCTCGGCCTGAACCCCACGGCAGCTGAGGTGCACCAGCGGGGCCGGCCGATCCGACACCGCATGGAGCTGCTCGGCCACGAACGAGCGGCCGGTGTGTGCCTCACCCACGATATGAACGGCGCGATTCGATCGGGCCTCGCTCGACACGAGCTGGCGCACCCGCTCGGCGGCGAACGAGAGCCCGCTGAAGACGTCGCTGCTCCGTTCGGCGAACGCTAGCGGCCGAAGCCGGGTGGCCCGATTCCTGCGAAAGACCAGCAGCGTGCTGCCAATGCGGAGGACGTCGCCTTCGAGCAACGCGCGCCGGGCCGTGGCCGCCCCCATGACGTAGGTGTGGTTCTTGCTCTGGAGATCCTGGACAATGGCGACGCCATCGGGCCGGAGTTGAACCGAGGCGTGATCCCGGCTCATCGTGGTGTCGTTGATCGCGACCGGCGACCGGGCAGTCGGCTGGCGACCGATCGCGGCGGGCACCTCGCCGAGAGGAATACGGATTCCAATCGCCCGAGGGTCGGGCGAGTAGATGACGATGACTTCGGCCGCCGAGTGCATGTCGTCGGAGAAGACGATCGGGGCCGACTCGGTCACGGCTGCCGGAGCTGGTGTGGGTGCGTTGGGGTCGGCCATAGTGTGGCCGCACCCGAGCACTGCCGGGCAAAGCCGCGTGGGGCACGGTAGGCGAGCCTACCGCGGGGGTCAAGGCGGACACACCGTCGGTGTCCTTCCGAGGACCTGAGGCGCAGTCACTTTTGCCGTCGTACGCCGTTCGCCGCCGTTGACTCATCGGGTCGAGGCGAGTAGTGTCGAGCGCTACCGCGACGGTGGATCTCGTTCGCGCGGGACGCGATGGCGGTGCCGGAGGCAGGCGCGATGATGACGATTTCGGGTGTGGGACGGATGGGGCTGACCCGAGTGGGTTGCGTGGCGGTGCTCGCACTCGTCGCGGGCTGCAGTGGCGATGACATCGCCCTGAATGCGGTCGGCGGCGATACGGCCGTCGATCCGGACGCCGCTTCGAGCGAGGTCACGACCCCGACGGAGACCAGCACCACGTCGGACGGGCTGGACCCCACGATCGACACGCCCCCCGTGAGCGACCCCGGTGGCAAGGAGGACGCTCAGCTTCCAGACGGGGTCCAGACTCCGGACATTGCGGCGGATGCAACCGCGGCCGACACCGCGGACTCCGCGGACACGACCGCGCCCCAGAACGTGTGCCTGGCGGCCCCGAGCGCAGAGCTCATGGTCAAGATCATGGGTCCGCCCGGCTCCCGGCGCGGTAAGCTGCACGCCGCGGTCATCACCTCGGTCACGTCCATCGGCGGAATCTACGCCGGCGCGCCGGACACGCTCACCTGGGAGGCCAACGGCCAGTCGGGGACGTGCGTCGGGGATGCGCCGTTCTTCAAAGCCAACGCCATCACGCTCAAGCCCGGCCCGAACCCGGTCAAGATCACGGCCAAGAAGGGGGACAAGTCCGCGTCGGACACGATCGTCGTGACCTACAATCCGCAGTTCGCCTTCGACGCCGATCCGAGCGTGTCGCCCGATATGATGTGGTCCGGAGAGACGACGAAGGTCATCGTCTCGGTGCCGCTGTCGTCGTCCAAGACGGTCAAGCCGGGTTCGATGAAGATCTGGCAGGTGGACAAGGACGCCAACCCGGTCGGAGACAAGCCCCTCGGCACGCTGGCGGACAACGGCAACGCCGCCACGAGCTGTGACGAGATCGATAGCGACGGCGTCTTCGGCGGCTGCATCCAGTCGTTGTCGTGTACGGGCGGCCAGGACGTGTGGGTCCGCGTCTCGGCGGACGTGCTCCCCGAAGACGGCGGCTCGTATACGGCCTACTCGGCACCGGTGCGCATCGAGTGTGCGGAGCGGTTGCCCAAGGCGGAGTGCACGGCGGCGCACGGCGTCATGAAGGAGGCCCGCAAGCAGTTCGACACGGCGGGCGGGACGGCGGCGGGAACGGCTGCGCGCGACGCGGTCATCGCGTGGCTGCTCCAGCAGAGCACGGTGGCTGAGGCCGGGCCCGCGGCCGGTGACGGCGTAGGCCTGTGGGTTCGCTTCAAGGGCGGCTTCCTTGGCGCACTCAACCTCACGCCCAAGGAGTACCGCGGTGGCTCGACGCTCGCGGCCGAGACCCTCGCGCGCTCGCTGGCGCAGGCTACGAGCGCGCCTCCGGCCAACACGATCGCGATCACCTCCAAGAAGGCGATCGTTCTGGCCCCGGCGCACGCGGACCTCGCGAGCGCCGGAGGAGACGAGGCGGAGGCCATCGCCAGCCTGTTGTCGAATACGACGTGCCCGCAGTTCGACGTCAATGGACCGCTCAATGACAGCAAGGCGGACCTGGCCGCGTTCCGCAGCCAATATCTGTACGGCGCCATCGCCATCGTCGCGCACGGCGAGGCCTACTACACGGGCATGACGAACGATGGACGCAAGGGCTTCGACTGGGAAGACGTGGCGAGCCAGGAGGTCATCTGGTCCGGCGAGGCCGTCGATTGTGAGAAATTCACGACGACGAACAAGACCTGCTCGAGCTCCGGTGGCACGACGTGCCCGGCAGGGACCGAGTGCGTCTACACGGAGACTCAGGGGAGCGACAAGAGCGTCACGCTCAAGGGCGTCTGCGTCGACCGCCACCAGATGGACCTGCGCCGCGGCCGCACGGTCCTCTCCGACACCACGTGGGGCATGACCGGACCCTTCATGTCGCGCTACGCCAAGGTGCCGTATGCCAGCGCGCTGGTGTATGCCGGCAGCTGCCGCAGCATGTACAACGGGTCGATGGCGGCGGAGTACTTCACAGCCGGCGCGGGCAGCGTGGTCGGGTACGCGGACTATGTCCACAACGGCTTCGCCAAGGACTCCGGGGTGCAGCTCTTCAAAGACATCACCGAGAACAAGAGCGTCTCGGGCCAGGCGCACTTCTCGGTGAAGCCCCTGCAGGATCCAGAGTCCCCGGGAGCCTGCATGCGCATGTTCGGGGCCAACAACCTCGACGTGATGAACTCCAACATCATCAACCCGAGCTTCGAGACGGCGGACCTGACGGGCTGGGCTCGCGACGGTGACGGCCGCGTCATCTCGCAGCTCGGCAAGGCCATCCCGGTCCACGGCAAGTTCATGGGCCTCGTGTCCACCGGCCTTGGCTTCACGGTCCAGACGGGCGAGATCGAGCAGAACTTCTGCATTCCGGACGACAAGTCGACGGTCAAGTTCTACTGGAAGTTCTATTCAGAGGAGTTCAAGGAGTACTGCGGCTCCATCTTCCAGGACACGTTCCAGGCCACGCTATCGAACGACGTGGGCCAGATCACGCTCGTGAATGTGAAGGTCGACGACCTCTGCCACTACAACGAGTCGGGCTGTGACCCGTGCCCGGATCCCGGTACGGGGAACTGCCAGTGCGGGAGCCAGTACGTCGGGCTGTTGCCGTCGGACGTGAGCTTCGACATCGGCGGCGTCTTCAACACGCAGTGGCAGGGCGTCGAGAAGGACATCAAGGCGCTGGCCGGCAAGGGTCCGGTGTCGCTGAAGTTCTTCGCGACCGACCAGGGCGACTCCATCTTCGATACGGTCATCCTCTTCGACGCCATCAGCTTCCACTAGGCCCGGGTCGCATCGGGGCGGCGCGCACGTCGCGAGCGGCTACGCGGGGTTGGGGACGTCCAGGAACTCCCAGGTCACCCCGAAACGGCGCTCGATCTCGGCAGCGAGCGCCTGAACGCCATAGCGCTCCGTGTTGTGGTGACCCGCCGCGATGAAGTGCAGCGACTCCTCGCGCGCGAAGTGCATGACGTACTCGCTGATCTCTCCCGTGAGAAAACAGTCGAGACCGGCAGTGAGCGCTTGCGGCAGCTCCTTGTCGGCGGCGCCGGTGACGATGCCGACGGTGCTTACGAGCCCCTCACCAAAGGGGAAGACGATCCCGTCGGCCGAGAGTGACTCCGCCACGCGTCGGGCGAGCCCATCGATCGCCAGCGGGGCCTCGAAGCGACCGCGAATCCCCACGTGCAGCCCGCGGTGCTCGCCGAACGGCTCGAGCGCAGTGAGCCCGAGCCGCCGCGCGACGGTCACGGCATTGCCGACCTCGGGATGGCGGTCGAGCGGGAGGTGGTAGGCCAAGAGGTTGAGATCGCTGTCGAACAACGCCTTGACCCGGGCCTTGAAGCTCCGCGTGATGGTGGGCATGGCGCCGCCCCACAGGATGCCGTGATGGACGAGGACCGTGTCGGCGTTGCGCTCAGCCGCGCCGGCGATGAGCGCGTGGCACGCCGTGACGCCGCAGACGATATGGCGCACCTCGGCCGCCCCCTCGACCTGGAGCCCGTTGGGGCAATAGTCCTTGCCGGCAACGGCGGGGACGTCGAGGTACTCGTCGAGGAAGCGAATCAGGTCGTCGCGGCGCATGGCGGTACTCCGAAATTCTAGCGTGAACGAGGCAAGTCGCGACAGGCGCGTGCCCAGGCGGCAAGCCTCGGGTGCGTGGGGCCGAGCACGGTCTCGGTCTGCGCGATCATCCAGCCGTCCTTGCCTTGGAGCGAGTCGCAGGTCGCACGCCGGTCCTCGGGCCCGAGTGAGCCGGGCTCCGCCAGGCCTGAGACCACGAGACGCACTTGCGGCGGAAGCTGGTCGCTCGGCGCAGTCGCGAGTTGGAGCGGCTCCTCACCGCCCTGTCGGTCGGCCATCAGCATCTGGTGGATGCCGGCCCTCCGCTCCGCATCCAGCGGGTGCTTGGCGAGCCACGGGACCAACAGCGCGTCACCACCAGGGCGGACCCGGGCGTCGATGATCCGCCGCGTGAGGCCGCCATTGCGCTGCGAGAAGAGGTCGCGCGGCGCCAGATACTCGAGCCGCGGGTAGAGCTCCGACAGCGTGCGGGTAAAGCCCTCACACAGACGGGCCATGCTCTCGGGGCCGGCGAGGTTGAGCGTCAGCAGCTGATCGAAGGTGCGCGGCAGGCTTCGGACCACGTGACTCTGGAGCTCGGCCTGGACCGACGGTTCGGCCCACGATGCGGCCGCACGCTCCAGATCGAGGGCGATGCGGTCGGCAGACGCGACGATGGCGAGGTCGCCAAAGGACAAGCGGAAGACGGTCATCGAGGGAAAGACAGAGCGCACGGTGCAGAGGATCTCCCGCAGGAGCTCATCGCCGAGCTCGTAGTAGTGAATCCACTGGACGAGCAGCCCGCCGGGCCGCAGCCGCGACTTGACGCGCAAGAAATGCTCTACTGTGTACAAATCGCCCACACCGACGACCCACGGGTTGGATGGCTCTGAGATGCACAGGTCATATGACTGCGGCGGTGCGGCGCGCAGGACCTCGCGCGCATCAGCCAGGATGACCTTCACGTTCGGATTCTGGAGGACGTGGCCGTTGTAGTCTGCAAAGACGGTCCCGGCCGCCTGAAGGACGCCGTGATTGAGCTCGGCGACGGTGACCGTCGTGCCCGGATGCGCGATGGCTGCCGCGGCCGTCTGACCGGTCCCGAGCCCGACGACGAACACGTCCTTTGCAGCCGGCGCAAAGACGAAGCCCAGGTGGCCGAGCATGACCTGTGTGAGCTCGTCTCCAAGCTTGCCGACCGACCCGTCCGCCTTGCCGTTGGTGCGGAAGATGATCCGCTCACCCTCGGCCGTGTCGTGCCGCTCGACGGTGACCGAGGCGTCGGTGCCGTCCTCGCGAAAGAGCAGCGTGCCCTTGCGCAGCTCGGCCACCTGAGACTCGAGCGCGGCCATGCTGAGCACCCGGCTGCGGAAGAGCCCGCGATAGAGCATGGTCGTGTCTGGCCATCGAAAGGTGACGAGCAGCGCGGACGCGACGAGGACGAGGCTTGGCAGGACGAGCGCGCGTGCACCCCACGGCCGTGGCAGCGTGCCCACCGCGATGAGCAGCGAGCAGCCGACGCCCAGCGCGAGGACGCCGTCGATGCCCAGCGCCGGCATGAGCCAGTAGCTCCCAAGCATGGCTCCGAGCAGATTCCCGAGCGTGTTGCTGGCCAGGAGCCGCGCAGTCGAGCGGTCGGTGCTGGCCCCACCCGCGTGGGCACCGGCGAGCAGCGCGGGGAAGGCCGCGCCGAGGGCCGCCGCGCCCGGGAGGAAATGGAGCATGACGGTGAGTCCGCCGACGGTGGTCCAGAGCCCGTAGTTCTGCGGATCGGGCAGAAGTGCCGTCTTGACCTTGTAGAGGGCCACGGGCAGCGACTCGAGGCGCACCAGCAGCAGCGCGGCACAGAGCGCGGCGAGCGTCTGCGTCACCGCGAAGACACGCGCCGCGGACGCCCCGCGGGCGATCACGCGTGTGGCCATCGCCGAGCCGAGTGAGATGCCCGCGATGACGACGAACAGCATCATCGCAAAGGCGTAGACACTGGCGCCGAGCAGCAGGCCGGAAAGTCGTGTCCAGACGACCTCGTAGAGTAGCGTGACGAAGCCCGTCAGCGCGGCGGCGAGCACGAAGCGCAGCGCGGGCGGGGCGTCGTCGCCCTGTTCGGACGTGGGAGCGGCGGTGCGTACGGGGACGTCGAGCGCGCGGCTCATCCACCAGACGATCGCGCCGACCGCGAGGTTGATGAACGCGCCGACGAGCAGCGGCAGCTCGAGCCCGAGCGCCTCGATGAGGTAGAAGCCGGCGATCCAGGCACCGGCCGCTGCACCGGCCGCGTTGATGGCGTAGAGACGAGACACCGTACGGACTGCGTCCGTAGGGACGAGCCGCTCGATGGCTGCGGCAAGCACGGGCAGGGTGGCGCCGAGCTGAATCGAGAGCGGGAGGATGAGCACGGCCGCGGTGACGAGCTTGAGGCTGACGACGAGCGCCGAGGTCGGGTCGCGTCCCGCCACGAGCAGGTGGTAGACCTCGAAGACGGCGGGCGCGGTCGTCGAGAAGAGGAGCATCCACAGGCCGACGCCCGCCTCGAGGGCCGCGTAGGCGAGGAACGGCTGGCTCGCGGTGCGAAGCCGGTGGCTCGAGCGGCCGGCCCACAGCGAGCCGAGCGACAGCCCACCGAGGAAGGCTGCCAGGGTGACCGCGTGCGATGCTCCCGAGGAGCCCAGAAAAAGCGCGAGGTAGCGTCCGAGGACGACCTCGTAGAGCAATCCAGAGGCGCCCGTCAGGACGAGCAGGACGTGAAGGGCGACGATCACGCTGCGGTAACAGCGGCGGTCACTGCGGCGTCCCAGGCCGGCCCGCAAGGCAAGCAGTTCATCGGTGCGCGTCCAGATAACGCTGCACGGTGGCCACGAGCGCCTCCGGGGTGAACCCCAGCTCCTTGGCGATGCGACCGGCAGGTGCGCTGGCCCCGAAACGATCGATGCCGTGGCAGTGCCCGCGGTCACCGATGAGGCGCTCCCAGCCAAAGCTGCGACCGGCCTCCACGGCCACGCGCGCCGTGATGCGCGACGGCAGCACGCTCTCGCGGTAGTCGGCGGTCTGCTCGAAGAAGCGCTCCCAGCACGGGAGGCTCACGACGCGCGCCTTGACCGTGAGGCGCTCCGCGGCAGCGACCGCGAGGGAGACCTCGGAGCCCGTGGCCATGAGGATGACGTCGGGCGGGCCCTCGGTGTCGCGCACCACGTAGCCGCCGCGGGAGACGCCCTCGCTCGACGTAGTGGCGAGCACGGGGAGGTTCTGTCGCGTCAGCAGCAGCGCGGTCGGTCCATGGGAGCGCTCGAGCGCAAGGCGCCAGGCACCCGCGGTCTCGGTCGCGTCAGCGGGACGTACGACGTAGAGATTAGGGATGAGGCGCAGGCTCATGGCCTGCTCGACCGGCTGATGCGTGGGGCCGTCCTCGCCGAGGAAGACGCTATCGTGCGTGAAGACGTACACGACGGGCTGGTGCATGAGCGCGGCGAGGCGCACCGACGGGCGCATGTAGTCGCTGAAGATGAGGAACGTGGCGCCAAAGGGCCGAAAGCCGCCATGCAGCGACAGCCCGTTGAGCAGCGCGCCCATCCCGTGCTCGCGCACGCCAAAGTTGAAGGTGCGGCAGTCCGCGCCGAAGGCGTCCCGCTGGATGGCGCGGAAGCCCTTGAGGTGCGTCCCGTTGGACTCGGCCAGGTCGGCGCTCCCGCCGACGAGGCGCGGGTCGCGCTGGACGAGCGCGTTGAGCACGGTGCCACTGGCCTTGCGTGTCGCGATCTGTTGGCCTGGCTCGAAGGTGGGGAGCGCCTCGAGTACCGCCGCCGGCGTGTCGCGGGCGAGCTGCGCCAGAAAGCGCGTGCGTGTGGCGGCGTCCGTGTTCTCGAGCGCTGTGCGCCAGGCCGCATGCGCCCCACGACCGCGCTCCATGGCGGAGGAGAAGAGAGCGAGCACCGCCTCCGGGATGTGAAAGGTCGGCGCGTCGGGCCAGCCCATGGCGCGCTTGGCCCCAGCGACCTCGGCGGGACCGAGCGGTGCGCCATGCGACGTCTCGGAGTCCTGCTTGGTGGGCGCGCCGTGCCCGATGTGTGTCAGGCACTGGATGAGACTCGGTCGCTCGGACACGGTATTTGCAGCGCGGATCGCGCGCTCGACGGCGGAGGCGTCATGCCCATCGACGTCGCGAACGACGTGCCAGTCGTAAGCCTCGAAGCGGGCCGCGACATCCTCGGTGAAGGACAGCGTGGTACTGCCGTCGATGGTGATCTTGTTGTCGTCATACAGAACGACCAGCCGGCCGAGACCCAGATGCCCGGCGAGGGAGGCGGCCTCGCTCGCGACACCCTCCATCAGATCGCCGTCGGAGGCGATGACGTAGGTGCGGTGATTGACCAGCCGCCGCTCGTCTGAGTTGAACCGTCCGGCCAGCAGCCGCTCGGCGATCGCCATGCCG
>SXOX01000182.1 GCA_005776585.1 Pseudomonadota bacterium
AGGAGTTCTTCCTCCGCGGGGAGGTCACGACCGTCGGACGTCGAGACCGTGAAGGTCGAAGAGGAGCTCAAGCGCAGCCGCGAGGAGCGGGAGTTGGTCCCGCCCAAGCCCGAGCCGCCCAAGAACCCGCTCAAAGACCTGCCCATCATCGTGCCCAGCACGAACGTCAAGGAGATCCAGGACACCGAGCAGAAGGAGCCCAAGGTGGTGCTGGATCGGGACCTCGTGTTCCGGCTCGACGACACCGCCGTCGCCGACTGCAAGGCCATCTCGCCCACGCTGGCCGCCGGAGCGCGCGACGGCAATGACGCGGGCCTCATGATCGCCTTCGAGAAGTGCGCCGCCGAGGCGGCCGCCAAGCTCGGGCCCAACGCGCTGCTCCAAGAGAAGAAGCGGGTGAACTTCGCCTGCGACCAAGGGGTTCCCTACGGCTGGGCCGCCAAGTTTCTCGCCCTGATGGGAACCGAACATGGGCTGCGACAGGTGAATCTGATTGTGACGTCGACAGGAACCAGTCCAGACCCTGGTGCGCCGAAGTGAGCGGGGACCGCGACACGTCGCCGCTCGGCGTGCTGGTGGCGGTGCTCGTCACGGCCACCTTTCACGCGGGCCTCGTGTTCGTCATCGTCGTCGCCGAGCGCGGCACCGCCATCGCGCTGCCCGCGCCGCGCCCCAAGGCCGTCAAGCCGCGCGGCATCCATGGCGAGGTCGCTTACGAGCGCCGCCGCATCGAGTCCGACTGTAGCTCCATTCCGGAGTGCCAGCCCAAGCTGGAGGCGACCATCACGGTACTCAAGGTCGCGGCCCTCGGCTCGGTCGAGCAGGACCCCAAGAAGCTGCCCGAGCTGCAGAAGGTCGAGCAACCGGAGAAGGTCGAGGTGGCGGTCAACATCGACAAGGTCAATCCGGAGCCGCAGCAGAAGCTCACGTTCCAGGACTTCGTGCGGAAGAAGGCGCAGCTCGACAAGCTGCGTCGCAAGAAGGTCGACCCGTTCAAGCAGGTGCTCCAAGACGACGACGACCCGCGCAAGCGGCCCACGATCTTCGAGAAGATGGTCGGTAACCTGGACGGAGACGTCATGGGTCAAGGGTCCGAGCAGGATCCGCGTGACACGTACATGGCGCGGGTCAGCTTCGAGCTCATGAAGGCCTTTGCCGTTCCAACGTCCATCCCTCCCGAGCAGCTCAAGACCCTGGTCGTCGAGGTCATCATCACCGAGGTCTCGCCCGAGGGCGGCATCGTCGGCTACAAGCTCAAGCGCAAGTCGCCGGTACAGGCCTTCACGCTCTCGGCCGAGGCCACCCTCAAGCAGTTCATGGCGTCCGAAGGCGGTCGCAAGCGCCTGCCGCCGCCGCCGCCCGACGTGCTCCAGTTCGTGAACAAGCGCGGCTTCGTTGCGGAGTTCAACGGCAAGCTCCTCTCGATGAAGTGAAGTGAAGTACGTCGCGGTCACCATGCTGTTCTGTGGCGCAGCCGCGTGGGGGGACGAGCCGTCGCAGCTCGGCTTCTGCGAGGACGCGACCCAATGCGCCGACGGCGAGGCATGCGTCGGTGGGCGCTGCCAGCCTCAGTCGGACACGCGCATTCGGGTGCTGTTCCCCATCGGCATCGACCGCGTGCAAGACCTGACGACCGGCGCGCGTCGAGGCCCGGTGCCCGACCGCATCGACGCGCTGCTGCGGCGTTACTTAGAGCTCGTCGGGTTCTTCACGGTCATTCCAGCGGACCGCAACCCGCTCGGGGCCCCGTTCGAGGGCCACCGGATCACGACCATTGACTTCCAATCCTGGCACGACGCCGGCGCCTACGCCTTCGTCAAAGGCACCGCAAGCCGCAACGGGAATGGCCAGCTCGAGGTTGCGCTGAGGCTCTATCTCGCCGAGGAGGGCGTCGAGCAGGAGCTGCCGATGAGCACGTTCGCCGTGCCCGAGAACGACCCGGCCGCGTTCAAGGCGCGCATCATCGAGTGGATCGATGGCCTGCTCGTCACCTACACCGGCCGCGGCAGCGCCTTTCGGGGTCGCATCGCCTTCTGCAAGCGGCTCGACCCCATGGGGCCCAAGGAGATCTGGGTCATGGACGCCGACGGCGAACATGAGACGCAGGTCACAAAGAACGGCGCGATCAACCTCCTGCCTGCCTGGACGCGCGACGGGCGGATTGCGTACACCAGCTACGCCAAGAACAACCCGGATCTCTGGATTGGCGATCAGGTCTTCTCGAATCGGCCGCAGCTCAACTCCGGCGCGAGCTGGCACCCCGACGGGACGCAGGTTGCGCTGACGCTGTCGAAGGACGGCAACGCGGAGATCTACGTGTTGGAGGCGCTCACCGGCGGCATTCGACGGCGTCTGACGCAGAATACGGTCATCGACACCAGCCCCGTGTGGTCGCCCGACGGCAAGCGCCTGGTCTTCGTGAGCGACCGTGACACCGGGTATCCGGGACTCTACGTCATGCAGGCGGACGGGACGGGCGTTCAACGGCTTCCCCAGGCCGGCGGCTACAACAGCGCGCCGGACTGGTCGCCCGACGGCGACCACATCGCCTACGCCACGATGGTCGGCGGCGACCGGTTTGATATCTTCGTGATCACGCTCTCGACCAAGTCAGTCACACGGCTCACGAGCGGAGGCACGGGCGAGGACCCGTCGTACTCGCCGGACGGCCGCTACATCACGTACGCGAGCGCAGTGAAGGGCAAGCGGCAGCTGTTCATCATGACCGCCGATGGGCGCTACAAGCGTCAGCTCTCACAGTCGCCGGGGGAGTTCTTTCAGCCGGCGTGGCAGAGGTGATGAGTCTGTGCACAGGTGGCTGACGGGCAAGGTGTTTCGACCGGTGGGTCAACTGCCTGGCCGAGCTACGTGACGCATGCATCAAGCAAACCGTCAGCCCGCCTACTTCACACCGTTGTAGCGGGCCTGAAATAGAGAGATGTCGTACATTCCCTGTCCCCCGATCGCGCCCGCAGCGAACACAATGCGTCGACCAGGCAGCGCGTCGGCTCCGGAGAAGTAGTCAGACGTTGCAACTTTTGAATCAATCTCGGTACAGTCGGCACGCTTCGGCATGCCCTGGCTGACGTCGAGCCACGTCACGATCGGCTTGCCACCCGTTGCGCGAACGCCATACAGGCCAAGGACGCCGTCCGACAACGCCATCCCGCGCCAGCGGCTCATGCCAGGTCGATCAGGCAGCTCGACGACCCACGCAACCGAACCTGTTTCGCCATTCAGGCGCGCGACGAACTCCACGGGTCCGCGTCCGTCAACGATCGAATGTGAGCCAATCCAGAATGCGAACACATCGCCTTGGTGCGCAGAGACACCGTACACCTCCGGTCCAAGGGCGTTGTCGATCGGCGTGAACCAACGCAAGTGTCCGTCGGAGGCGGCCAGCGCGCCCACCCACGCGACGCCGGACCTCTCGCCGACGTGAATCCTGCCGCCGCCGGAAACGATGACCAGGCCATCCGCCTGGGCAAGGTGAGGGCCGTGCTCGCTATGCCGTGCTGACGGGACCTCCTCACCTAGAGCGGTGTTCGACCACGCAATGTCTCCGTTCAAACCGACACTGACAACCAACGGAACCAGGTCAAGGCCACTCCTCGTCGAATGGATGGTGGCAAGGTCATACCCGCCGCCATGTACAAGGGTTGCGGCAATCACGCCCCCCCCTCCCTCCCGTGCGACGACCCGCGACGGGCCTGGACCAGCATAGCCCGGATAATTCACGAAAGGTACTTTTGGTGAGAGGCGTTTCGGGGTAAAGTGCTTGTGTTGAAAGAAAAATCCCAGCACTTGGAGCCCCGGAACGCCGATGACAGCCTGTATCCCACAGCTTGGCTTTGATTTCCA
>SXOX01000183.1 GCA_005776585.1 Pseudomonadota bacterium
AGGCCGGCGACAAGCGGCCTCCAGATCAGATCCCCGACGACGAGCGCGACTACTACCTGGAGCGCCGTTACCCGAGCTTCGGCAACCTCGTCCCGCGCGACGTCGCCTCACGCGCGGCCAAGATGGTCTGCGACGAGGGACGCGGCGTCGGTCCCGGTGGCCTCGGCGTCTTCCTCGACTTCCGCGACGCCATCCAGCGGCTCGGCAAGAGCGCCGTGGCGGCCCGATACGGCAACCTCTTCGACATGTACTACAAGATTACCGACGAGGACCCCTACAAGGTCCCGATGCGGATCTACCCGGCCATCCACTACACGATGGGCGGGCTCTGGGTCGACTACAACCTCATGTCCAACCTGCCCGGCTTGTTCGTGCTGGGCGAGGCCAACTTTTCCGATCACGGGGCCAACCGGCTGGGCGCCTCCGCGCTGATGCAAGGCTTGGCCGACGGCTACTTTATCATCCCGTACACGATTGGCGACTACCTGGCGAAGGCCGGCTCAGGTGCGCAGTCAGCGGACACACCGGCCTTTCAGGCGACCGAGAAGGCGGTCACCGACCGCATCACGTCGCTGCTCTCGGTCAAGGGCAAGCGCACGGTCGACTCGTTCCACAAGGAGCTCGGCAAGCTTATGTGGGACTACGTAGGCATGGGCCGCAATCAGAAGGGCCTCGCCACGGTGCTTCAGAAGATCCCCGAGCTGCGCGCGCAGTTTTGGAAGGACGTCTTCGTGCCGGGCTCGGGCGCGGAGTTCAACCAGACGCTGGAGAAGGCCGGCCGCGTGGCCGACTTCTTGGAGTTCGCCGAGCTGCTGGCGCGTGACGCCCACGATCGGCAGGAGTCGTGCGGAGGTCATTTCCGCGAGGAGTACCAGACCGAGGACGGCGAGGCCGACCGCAACGACGACGCGTTTCAGTACGTCGCGGCCTGGGAGTTCGCGGGCCAGGGCCACGGTGCCGAGTACACCAATCAGCCCATGCTCCACAAAGAGGCCCTCACGTTCGAGTACGTCCACCCGGCCAAGCGGAGCTACAAATGAGCGGCGCACTTTCCGGACAACGCCAGATGAACCTCTCGCTCGAGGTGTGGCGCCAGGCGGGCCCCAACGCACCGGGCCAGATGGTCGCCTACGACGCCAAGGACATCTCGGCGGACATGTCGTTCCTCGAGATGCTCGACGTCGTCAACGAGGGCTTGATGCGCGACGGGAAGGACCCCATCGCGTTCGACCACGACTGCCGCGAGGGCATCTGCGGCGCGTGCGGCGTGGTCATCAACGGTCAGCCCCATGGACCGGACGCGGGCACCACGACCTGCCAGCTCCACATGCGGCGGTTCAAGGATGGCGACAAGATCACCATCGAGCCCTGGCGCGCGCACGCGTTTCCGGTGGTCAAGGACCTGACGGTCGATCGCTCCGCGTTCGACCGCATCATCGCCGCCGGCGGCTTCATCTCGGCGCGGACCGGCTCGGCCCCAGACGCGAGCGCGGTGCTCGTGCCCAAGCCGGACGCGGATATGGCGTTCGATGCTGCGGCCTGCATCGGCTGTGGAGCCTGTGTCGCGAGCTGCCCGAACGGCTCGGCGATGCTCTTCGTCTCCGCCAAGGTCACGCACCTCGGCGCGCTCCCTCAAGGCCAGCCCGAGCGGCGCGCGCGGGTTCTCAACATGGTCGCCCAGATGGACGCCGAGGGCTTCGGCGCCTGCACGAGCCACGTGGAGTGCGAGGCCGTCTGCCCGAAGAACATCCCCATCGCGTTCATCGCGCGGATGAACCGCGACCTCATCGCTGCGGCGCTGACCCACGCTCCCGAGCGCGAGGTCGGCGGCGCCTAGCGAGATCGTGTGCAGAAGGCGCCTTGACCCTGAGCGGCCACGTAGATAAATAGGGTGAGCCGTCTTGGCTGTGGAGGTGCACGCGTGAGGTCCCGGTCCCGCCTGGTCGCGGTTGTCATCGCGTTGCTCGTCGGCGCGCCGCTCGTGGGGACACCGGCACCCGCGTGGTCCGAGGACGTGCCGCCCGAGTCACAGGCCGAGACGCTCGCCGCTGAGGGCCGGAGGCTCTTCAGCGAGGGCAACTTCGCCGGCGCCATTAACGCCTACCTCAAGGCGCATCAGATCTCGCAGGCGGCCGAGATTCTTTACAACGTAGCGTTCATCTACGATAAGAAGCTCAACGAGGCCGAGCTGGCGATGACGTACTACCGCCGGTACATCGGCTCACCGGACGCGGATCCCGATGTCGTGCAGCGCGCCACCGCCCGGCTCAATGAGCTCAAACAGGCGCCGCCGAAGAAGCCGCCCGAGCCGCAGCCTGTGCCACGAGACGGGCGTCCTCAGCAGATCGCGGGGTGGACCGTGCTTGGCATCGGAGGCGCTGCCCTCGTCGCGGGCGTCGCGCTCGTCGTCGTCGCGAAGAAGGACGCGGACACGTTTCACGACACCGGGGCGTCCACGGGCGACCGACAGACCGCTCGCGACCGCGGCAAGACGCTGGCCATCGCGGGTGATGTGCTGTGGTCGGTCGGCGCCGCGGCCGTCGTGACAGGGCTCGTCGTGGCGCTCACGGCCCCGAAAGGCGGCCAGGGCAAGGTCTCCGTCAGCGGGGCGCCGCTCCCGGGCGGCGGGCTCGTGAGCCTCGGGGGCGCGTTCTGATGCGCGTGCTTCGAACGACAGCGCTGGTCCTCGCGTTCGTCTCCGGAATGGGCTGCTCAGTCGCGCTGGATTTCTCGCCGTGCACCACCAACAGCGACTGCCCTTCGGGACAGACGTGTGACCCCACCACCGGGCTCTGCGGGGGTCGACCCACGCTCGGACCGCTCCCGTCCGGCTGCGAGTTCATGGCCGGCGTGGACGAGGCCAAGTGGTTTGCGCCCGACACGCTGAAGCTCGGAGCGCTCGTGTCCAAGACCGGCGATCTGTCGGCGGACGGTCCCAAGGTTCAGAAGGGCATCGAGCTGGCGTTGAGCGAGATCAACGGCGCGAGCGGCGTGGGCGGCAAGACCTTCGCGCTACTCGTCTGCGACGACGGCACCGATAAGGTCAAGGGCGTCGAGATGGCCAAGTTCCTCGTCGACCGCGCCAAGGCTCCGGCGATCGTGGGTCCCGAGGCCAGCTCCGTGACGCTCGCGGTCGCTGGGCAGGTCACGCGCGCCAAGAGCGTCGTGGTCATCAGCCCGTCGGCCACGGCTCCCGGTCTCACGGCGCAGTTTCAGGGCTTCGTCTGGCGCACGGCGCCGAGCGATGAGTTCCAGGGCACAGCGATTGCCAAGCTGCTGTTGAACCAAGGATTCAAGAAGGTGGGCGTCGTCTATCGCGAGGACCCGTATGGCCAAGGGCTCGCCACGGCCATCCAGAACGCCTACTGCGCCGACGCGAGCCAGCCGTGCAAGACGGACGGTGCCTACACCGCGCTCGGATATCCGGACGACGTGAAGAACGGGCAGTTCGACAAGCAGAGTCAGCACGTCACGACGCTGGCGCAGGACATCAAGCCCGACGTCATCGTCCTCATCGGCTTCTACGACGACGGCATCGCATTCCTGAAGCTCGCTTTCGACAAAGGCCTCAAGCGCTTCGTGCTGACCGACGGCACCAAGGACGTCAAGACGCTCACCGAGGTCGCGGATCCGGATGTGACCTGCCCCATCTTCGGCACCATCTCGGCCAACCCGGCGGGCGCCGACTACGACGCTTTCGCGACGCGCTACCGGTCCAAGTATGGCGAGGATCCCGGCGGCTACTCGGCGCACGCCTACGACGCCGCCTACATGCTGGCCTACGCGGTGGCGGGCTCGGGCAAGGGCGGGAGCGTCACCGGGGCGGACGTCGCCAAGCACCTCGCGCGGCTCACCGGCGGAACCGACAAGGTCCCCGTCGGCCAGACCGGCTGGCTCGGCTCGTTTGCCAAGCTCCAGAATGACCCCACGGCCAAGATCGATCTCCGCGGCGCGTCTGGACCGCTCGACATGAGCACGGCCGGCGAGCCGCAGTCGGCTGACATCGAGGGCTGGCGCTTCGATCTTGACGCCGAGAAGGCGGACAAACAGGTGAAGTCGCTCGGGGTCCTGTACACCTTCGACGGCAAGTTCGTCCCTCCGACGTTCGCGCCTGCCGCGACGGGAAAGTGTCTGGGTAAGCTCGTCGCCACGTCGGGTGCCGGCGGATGAGCGCCGGCCCGGGTCGCGGATGGTTTTGCCCCAAGTGCCTCCAGCGCTTTCCGGGCAAGCTCGACAAGTGCCCCGCGGACGGGTGGCCGCCCGTCGAAGACCTCGCGGGCACGCAGGTCGCCGGGCGCTACGGCCTGGAGAAGCTCATCGGCGTCGGTGGCATGGGGAGTTCCGTCTGGCGCGCCAAGCAGACGGCGATGGGCCGTACGGTGGCCATCAAACTCCTGCCGCCCACGGGCACTACGCCGGGGCAGCGCTTCGCGCGTGAGGCCCACATCGCGTCCAATCTCAACCACCCGCACATCGTCGTGGTCCACGACTACGGCGAGACGGAGGATGGCAAGCTCTTCCTCGTGATGGAGAACCTGGAGGGCACCACGCTCCAGCACGAGATCAAGCGCACGCCGATTCTGCCGGTCGATCGCGTCTTGCGCATCGCGGATCAGACCCTCCGGGCGCTCGAGCACGCCCACCTCAAGTACGTCGTCCATCGGGACCTCAAGCCGGGCAACCTGTTCTTGGTCAACGGTCACGAGGGCGACTTCGTCAAGGTGCTGGACTTTGGCCTTGCCAAGTACGTCGAGGACGCCTCGGGTGAGGGCGAGGGCGGCGTGCCACACGACATGGACGTCACGGGCCAGCGGCCGGTGGTCTGCGGCACCCCCAATTACATGTCGCCCGAGCAGCTGCTGACCGGCAAGGTCGACGCGCGCACGGACCTCTACGCGCTCGGGGTCGTCATGTACCGGCTGCTCACCGGGCGGCTGCCGTACGTGTCGGACTCGAGCTACGAGCTCTATCGCCAGATCATCCAGAACCCGGTGCCGGCCTTCGACGTGCTCGCGGGGAACTCGTCGACGGTGCAGGTCCCCGACGCGCTGCAAGACGTCGTGCGACGCTCGCTCGGCAAGCGGCCCGAGGACCGCTACGCCAGCGCCAAGGAGATGCGTGTCGCGCTGCGCGAGGTGCGATACGGCCTTGGCGTGCTCTCGGGCGACCACGAGGACGTCATCCTGCTCGACAGCCGCCCGTCGCCGCAGCCGGCAACACCGGTCAGCGTGGCCGGGCCGGGGAGCGTAGCGAGCGTCCGCAGCCTCTCCGTCCCGCGCTCGGCTGTGGCGACACGACCCAAGGCTGCCACGACGGGCCGGTGGATCGCCCTGGCGGCCGTCGGTGTCGTGGTCGGCGGCGTCGGGGTCTTCTTCGCCACGCGACCGCCGCCGACACCCGCCGTGACCCCGGCGCCCAGCGCCCCAGCGCCCGTTCCGGAGCGCGCTCCCGTCGCGGCGGCCGCGGTCGCGCCCGCGG
>SXOX01000184.1 GCA_005776585.1 Pseudomonadota bacterium
ACGAGGCCTTCGCCGCGCAGTCGGTCGCCGTCATCCGCGAGCTCGGCCTCGATCCCGCCAAGGTCAACGTGAACGGCGGCGCCATCGCCCTCGGTCACCCGCTCGGCGCCACGGGCGCCAAGCTGACCGCGTCTCTGCTCTTCGAGATGAAGCGCCGCGGAGCCCGCTACGGCATCGTGACGATGTGCATCGGCGGCGGCAGGGGCGCCGCTGGTCTCTTCGAGCGGGCTTAGGCGGCCCGTGGCCCTCCGCCACTACGCGGCCGGCATCTCGGGTTGGGGCCGCCTCCAGCCCGATCGCGGCTACGACTTTTGCGGCCTCGCGCTCGACGAAGGGGAGGACGTGCTCCTCGTCGATCCGGTCGCGCCGCAGCCCGACGAGTTTGCCGGTCTCCAGGCGCTGGGCTCCAAGTTCACGATCGTGCTGCTGAACGCGGACCATGAGCGGGCCTCGGCCACGCTGGCCCGCACGCTCGGCGCGACCGTGTGGGCGCCGCGCGCGGATCTCGCTCTGCTTGCACAGCCTGGCGCCCAGCCGTTCGAGGACGGGCACGTCTTCGTCGGAGGCTGGACGGCGCACACCGTCGCGCATCTGAAGACCCCGGGAGAGACGGTGCTCCACCACGCGGAGTCGGGCACGCTCGTCGTGGGCGACGCGCTCATCGCGGACCCGCTTACTGGCCTGCGGCTCCCTCCGCCTGGCAAGGTGCCCGATCGCGACGCGGCGTGGCGCTCCCTGCGGGCGCTCTGCGATCGACTGGAATTCGACGCGGTCTACTTTGGAGACGGTTTCTCACTGCCCCAGGGCGGCAAGGCGGCCATGCTGCGACTGCTGGAGCGCGAACAACGCGCACTCTGAGTCCGCGCAACGCGGCCAGCGGTCATGCTACAGTGCCCCACCATGGCGCTTCGACCCTTCGTCTCCTTGGCGGCCTGCTCTCTCGGGCTCCTGCTCGCGCACTGCGGAACCGCCGACGTACAGGTCAACGACGGGGCGCGTCCCCCGAACGACGACGTGCTCCAGGTCCTTGATCTTGGGACCGACCTCGGGGTCGCGCTCGATGTCCCCACGATCGACGCGGCGGAGCTGACGCTCGTGGACACGGGCGAGACCAGCGCCAGTGATCTTGCGGCCGCGGACCTCCCGACGGATCCGGGCTTGCCCGACCTCCCCAAGCCGCCACAGGACACCGCACCCGACATGGCGAGCGCCGATGAGGCGACGCCGTTGGACCTCGGCTCCGGAGACCCGGGCTCCGGAGACCTCGGCGCCGAGGCCAACACCGATCTCGGCCCGAGCGCGTGCGCCGCGTGCACCGACGACGACCCTTGCACGCGCAACCGGTGCCTGTCGGGAAGCTGCGACGTGCTCGCGGCCGTCTGCGACGACGCCGACCCGTGCACCACCGACAGCTGCGATCCGAAGACCGGCTGCGCACATGCGGCGACCGGAGCGGCAGGCTGTGCGAGCGCCACGCTCGTGTTCTGGGCGGGCTTCGATGGGCCGAGCCTCGATGGCTTCACCACCACGGCCTCCGAGCCGGGCATCGGCTGGCACGCCACAGGCATCGAGGCGCATGAAGGCGCCGGCGCCTTGCGCTTCGGTGCGTCGGACGCTCCCGGTTACAACGGCCAGGCCGCAGTGTCCGGCACCGCGCAGAGTCCCGCAATCGCGCTGCCGGCCGGGCAAGCCGCGCGACTGCGCGCCTGGGTCTTCCTCGATGTCGAGCCGGACCTGGCTTGGGATCGCTTCCTCGTCCGAATCGACACCGAGGCCGGGCCCAAGAGCATCCCCGCGCGCAGCAAGATCGGGGTCCCGCTGGGAGGCTGGCACGCCCTGACGGTCGATCTCTCGGCGTTTGCCGGGAGCACGATCCGAATCGCCTTTGCGTTCGACTCCGTCGACACGACCTACAACGACGGCCTGGGCGCCTTCGTCGATGGCGTCCGCGTCGAGACCACGGGCCCCATCGTCGCGTGCGCGGCGGCGGCAGGCTGCGACGACGGGCTCGCGTGCACCATCGAGGCGTGTACCGCGGCTGCGTGCAGCTGGACCGTATCGGCCGACTGTTGCGCGAACGACGCCGGCTGCGCCGACCAGAGCTTCTGCACCATCGACCGCTGCTCGTCGGACTTCCTCTGCGAGCACCTCGCCGTCGCCAATCCGCTGTGCTGTGACACCGTTGGCGACTGTGATGACGGAGTTCTGTGTACTGAGGACACCTGCACGCCAAGCCATGTCTGTACCTACAAGACCGCCGCGCTCCCCGGCTGCTGTGCGGCGGCCACCGACTGCGACGACAAGGACAAGTGCACCATCGACACCTGCACCGACGCGACCTGCGCGCACCAGCTCACGTGCTGCCTCTCCGACGCCGAGTGCAAAGACGGCGACGACAAGTGCACCAAGGACGTGTGCCTCGACGGCAAGTGCAAGCACCTCGGGACCGGCCTCCCGGGCTGCTGCACGCCGGTGCTCCTGTCCGAGACGTTCGCGGGTGGCGCCACCGACTGGACACTCACGGCCACCAACCCGCCCTGTCAGTGGCAGGTCGCCGACGACGCGACCTCGCCTGGGGCTCCCGACGTACTGCACTACGGCGACGTGGCCAAGGGCAACTTCGATTGCAACTACAACGCCGGTGCTGCGACCTCGGGCCCGGTGTCACTGCCGGACAAGGAAGGACTCCAGATCGAGTTCGACGTGTGGCTCGACTGCGAGAGCGGCACGACTTACGACGCCTTCGAGCTGCACCTCATCGGCGAGAACGGCCAGGACTCCATGGTCTGGCAGAAGGACTCCATCGTCCCGCAGCAGGCGTGGACCCACATCGCCGTGCCGATCGCGACGTTCTCGGGCCAGACGGTCCAGCTCAAGTTCGACTTCGACAGCAACGACGGGCTCGTCAATCAGGGCGCAGGGCTCAAGATCGATAATGTCCAGGTTACGGTGCCGTGCCCGTAACGCTGCGCTGTCGCTCGAGCGCGCGGCCAATCGCCGTGGCCACGCCGGGCTGAGGCTCCACAATCGCCGCCGCGCGAAGTGCCGCTGCGGAAGCGGGTCCGGAGATCCGGGAGAGGGCCGCGGCGGCGAGTTCGCGCGTCGTCGCGTCCGGGTTGAGCAAGACGGCACGCGCCAGAGCGACTGCCTCCATCGGACGTGTGCGTCCAAACGCCACCGCGTAGGCCAGGACCGCGACGCCTCGGGTGCGCGACTCCGGTGCCGCGTAGACGAGCCACGTGAGCGCGACGTCCGCCGACGCGTCCGCGATCTGCCCCAGCAGGCTGACCGCGCGGTCACGCTCATAGCGCGGTAGCTCGCCGTCCAATGCGAAGGTGAAGAGATCCACCGCTGGCGTCTCCGAGAGCGCTGTCAGCGCGCAGCGATCTGGCACGTCATCGATCCCCGAAAGGAACGAGCGCAGCCCACGGTCAGCGGCACCGGCTCCGGTGTCCGCCAGCGAGACCAGGGAACACGCGAGGACCGCAGCGCGTTGGGCGAGAGGCGACATGGACACGGACTCTACCAGTCAGCGAGGCGGGCGGAAACCATGACCAATGCGTTCGGTGTTCTTGACGCGACGCGTCATGAGTCCTATACTCCCAGTCGACAAACGCTCTTGCTGAACGTGCTGTGGTGTCGCTGTTGCTGTTGCTGTCCTGCGGTAGGCTGACCGGAATCGACTCATGAGCTCCAACTCACATCCTGAACGCCGCGAGTCCCCTCGCTACGAACGCGTCGTCCGTGCTCAGCTCTGGCACGGCCAACGCCGATTTTCCGCGATCACGACCGACATCGGCCCCACGGGCGTCTTCGTCGTGAGCCAGGTCTTTCCCTCCGCGGGAGACACGGTCACCTTGGAGCTCGATCATCCGTGGCTCCCCAATGAGCCCGTCCGCTTGCTCGCGCGGGTCGCGCGCGTCGTCCGTCGCGGGAACGCCAAGGGCGCCATCCCGGGCAGCGCGCTGCGCTTCATTCGCGCCTCGACCGAGGGCTCCGCGGATCACCTCAATCGCCTGCTGCGCCGCGTCATCGGGCGCGAGGTCGTCGCTCACGCGACGCCCGGCGGTGGTGCGTTCTACGAGTTCGACGAGTCCGACGAGGTCCCTGACTGGTTGACGGATGCCACCTCGGATCCGGGGCTCGACGCCGCGTTGGCTCGGCCGCTCCGTTGGCGGCGTGGACCGCGTACGGGGCAAGGTCGCCTCTTGCGGCTGTCGGGGGACGAGGCCATCGTCGAGATCGATCGCTCCGCTGATGACGACTGGCTGGACTTCGGCGCGCGCCTCGAGGCCCGCCTCGAGTCCATGGAGCCGAGCGCGGCTGGCGAGACCAAGCACTTTCAGGTCGTGATGCGCACCTCCACGACGGCGACCGGCATCGTGGTCGCCTGCCGCGTCGTGGAACCGCCTTCGCCTACACGGGCGGCGCCGATGCGGGTCGCTTCAGTATCAGCGCCTTGAACTCGTGGGGCGAGAGCCCCATGCACCGCTCATCGACGACCGAGAACCGCACGTCCCCGATGGCGGCAAACGGCACGTGCCCTTCCAACGCGTCCTGAAACATCTCACGCGTATACGCGATCTTGTCGAATTCGACACCGAATGACGCGAGCATCGCGCGCATCGAAGCGAAGTAGGTGCGCGTCGTAGTCAGCGTGTAGGCATTGCGATCGAGCCCAATGAGGTCCTGCAGGTACTTCACGTCCGCCTCGAGCCCGAGCCCGCGCGCGACCGTCACGAGGTGTCCGAAGTGGATGCTGAACTCGAGGTGGTCGAGGTGCGTCCCCGGAATGGGGTAACGCACGACGTCGCCATACTCGGTGATGAACGCGGCGCCTCCCGGTCGGAGGGCCTTGGCCACGCGCTCGAGAAACGCGATGGCGCCCGTGTTGAAGTAGATCTCGTCAGGCGCATCACGGAGCACTGGCTGATAGCGCAGCAGCTGCTCGCCCGCCGCGCCGAGCTTGGCGCGTGTGTCCGGGCTCCAGTCCGCGAACGCCTCCGGTTGCGCCTTCTCGCCATCGAGCCCGAGCAGGGCCCGCGTGAGCTTGACGGTCGTGAAGTCGCCCACGACCTCGTTCGACAGCAGCAGGTCCACCGACGCGTCGGGTAGGTCGAGCGTCTCCGCGTTGACTGCCATCCAACGCACGCGGTCGGCCACTCCGCGCTCGGTGAGGAGCTTCTCCTGCGCGGCGCGCAACACAGGCGACAAGTCGACAATGGTGTACTCGAGAGTCCCGTACGCGTCAGGCAGCGTGTCTCGAATCCAGGCCAGCACGCCGGCCGCCACATGGCCGAGGCCGCCTCCGACCTCGACGATACGGCGCGTCGTCCCGTCCAGCGCGCCGAGCTTGGAGAGCGCCTCGGCCACGCGCTGCGAGAACGTGGCGCCACCCAGCAGGGAATGTGGCTCACGCAACAGATGCGAGAGCGTCGTCTCGGTCTCGCGGAACTGGCGCTCCGCGTCCATGATCTCGCCTTCGTAGTACCCATGGGGCGGCGCGAGGGGCTCGGCCACCTTCTCGAGCGGGTTGGGCGGCAGCGGGGTCCCGGGCTGCCACGGGGCGTAGGGCATCGTGGACTTCAAGTAGCTCGGCCACTGGTGCTCCTTGCCGAACTTCCACACGGGCGCCTTCGCGAACTTGAGGTACTGCCGGTCGCTGGCAACCCAGCGCGTGAGCGTCTCGAGCACCTGCTTCTCTGGCTTCTCGAGTCCCGCGAGGGAGGCGCCGTCCTTGATCTCATCGTAGAGTGTACGTAACGTTTTCGTGTTATCAATTCGCTGCCAGAGCCGGGCCGCCCAGGCTGGCTGCGGGTCCGCGCTGCTCTTGCCGTCCCGATCGGTGCGCCAGAAGGTGAGCTCAGACTCGGCCGGCTGATGGTAGACCACCCAACGCGCCCGTACCGGCACCATCATCCACAGGGAGCGTTCCTCGGCGACCTCGGACTCGATGAGGCACGAGAACAGCTTGAAGACGCCCATGAACTCATCGAGCTGCTCCGTCTCGAAGTGGTCGCCGAACTCCGCGTCGACCTCCTCGCGCGTGCGCAGCTCACGATGGAACTCGAGCAGCTCCGCCAGGTCCGCGCTCATCTTGAGGATGTAGCCGAACAGGTTGTGGAAGGCGTACACCTCGCCATGCTGCTGGAAGTAGCTCAGATGGCGCGACCGCAGGAGCATCTCCGCGGTGGCGACGTGCGACACGGTCTGGGTCATGGCGTCCTCGTTGGGTCACGTGCGGGTGGTACCGCGGTGGCGACGCTACTCCACCGACCTAGGCCGTGTCCAACGGGCGTCTAGGCGGGCAACCGCAGCGCGCGCAGCGAGGCGACCAGACCGTCGAGCGCGCTGATGAGCGGCGCGGTGCGCGAGTCGTCGAGCTGCGGCACCTCCTCGTGGAGGTAGAGCGCGCGATTGAGCTCGAGCTGAATCGCGTGGAAGCCCTCGTGCGGTCGCCCGTAGTGGCGCGTGATGTAGCCGCCGGAGTACGGCGCATTCATCGTGACCTGGAAGCCGCGCTCGAGAAAGTGCTCGCGGACGTGCTCCGACAGCTGGCTCGTGCAGCTCGCGCCATGGTTGTCACCGGGGACGATGGCGGCACGGTGCTGTCCCGGGTCCGGGTGGGTGGCACGACCGACGGACGCCATGGAGTGCGCGTCGAGCAGGATCGCGTAGCCAAAGCGCTTGCGCCGCTCGATGAGCAGCTCGGAGAGCTTGCGGTGGTACGGTCGCCAGATGCGTGCGACGCGATCATCCAGCTCCGCCCGCGTCAATGGCCGGTCCATCAGCGGCTCGCCGTCCGACGAGAGCCACCAGGCCAGCCCGTGGGGTCGCGACACCGCGCTCGATGGGGTGTCCACGCAGGCCTGAGAGTCGATCTCGTCCTGGCCGCGGTTCACGTCGATGACGAAGCGGGTGACCGTGCTGGCCAGCAGCGCCGCGCCCAGGCTCGGAGCGTGCGTGTAGAGCCTGTCGACGTAGAGGTCCGCGTCGAGCTTGATGGTGCGGTCGTCGGCGAGTAGCCGCGCGCGATCCTCCGTTGGCACGCGCATGCCCGCGTGAGGCACGCTCACGACGAGCGGCGTCATCGGTCCATCGGGGGGCATATAAGCGTAGGGCAGCGAGCGAGTCATTGAGCACGTCTCCAGAGTCGTTGGCGTTACTTTTGGCGATGGGCCGAGCGCGTCTCGCGTTTGGCTCGGGTGGCCACGAGCTCGCGGGTACTCAGCATCTGTCGGAGCGATCGGCGCAGCAGGTGCTGCTCCGGTTTGGCGAAGCTCCACGTCGAGACCGGGGGGGCCAGACGCGGCGTCTTGTTCATGATGCTGTCTGCGTAGCGCGAATGCGGGAGCGAGAAGTAGTGCCCGAGCTCATGCGCTAGCACCCAGTCGGTCGCTTCGGCCGCGACGATGATCCAGCGGCGAGCCGCATCCTTCCGGTCCCGCCAGTGCACGCCCTGGCGCTCTCCTGGCGCGTCGACGTCCATGAGTCTCTGGACGATGAACACAGAAATCGCTCCGCGGCGCCAGCGTCCGCGGCCGAGCCGATCACGATCAGCGCGCGTGACGACGGTGCCCTCGTTGGGACCGAGCCGTGCGGTCTCGGCGACCTCGAAGCCCACACCGACGCCGGCAAAGTGGCGGTTGGCCTCGGCGATTTGGCCCGCGAGCCACTCTGGGGTGTGAGTGAACGACGTCCCGTCCGCCTGCGTCGCGAGATGAAGGCGAAGGCCAACGCACACCGGACTCGTCGCAGGGCAAGCAGGTGAGGGTCGCCCGATCGCATCGAGCGCCTGCGCCGCCGTCCCCGAGAGGACCAGCACGATGGCAGCTGAGATGTTGGCACCGGGCCAGGACATGGCGGCGCCGACGTTAGCACGGCGGCGGCGACTTCCCAACGCACGGGTGCGGCGCGCGATGAAGCAGATCGGCGCCTGGCATCGCAATGCCCTGGAGCCCGCCGACACGGTGTCGGTTTCCGGGCGCACCATCCCTTGCCGCCACTCCGTGAGGTCATCCATGCCGTACTCGCCCCCACCGTTTCACCTGGCACTTCCCGGCTCTGCGTGCAGACCGCTGGGTCGGGCCGAGACGCTCGGCCGCATCGTCGCGGCGTCGTTCGAGATGCGCGGCGTCCTTCGAGCCATTCGGGCCGCCGCCGCGACCGCGTTTCCCGTCCTGGTCACCGGCGAGTCGGGCGTCGGCAAGGAGCTCGTCGCCGAGGCCATCCACCAGTGCGGTCCCCGCGCGGCTGGCCCCTTCATCGCCATCAACTGCGCCGCCCTTCCGGCGGAGCTGGCGGAGTCGGAGCTGTTCGGGCACGTCCGCGGCGCCTTCACGGGCGCGGCACAGAGCCGTGACGGCGCGTTCGTCGCAGCGCACGGCGGCACGCTCTTCC
>SXOX01000185.1 GCA_005776585.1 Pseudomonadota bacterium
GCACGACCGCGAGGGCCAGGTGGAGGTCGCCGCCCAGCTCGGCTTGGACGTCGAGGCCGTCGCGGGTCGCGTCGAGTCGCTGCGCGAGCTCAACCCGATGCTCGGTCACCGCGGCTGCCGGCTGGCGATCACGTGGCCCGAGATCTACGAGATGCAGGTCGAGGCCATCACCGCGGCCGCCTGCGAGCTCGTGCGGGACGAGGGCTTCACCATCATCCCCGAGATCATGATCCCGCTCGTGGCAACGACCAAAGAGCTCGAGGTGCTCCGGGCTCAGACCGTCGCCGTCGCCGAGCGCGTCATCGCGGACTACGGCGTGCCGCTGCACTACCTCGTGGGGACCATGATCGAGCTGCCGCGCGCCTGCGTCGCCGCGGGCGACATCGCCCATCACGCGGACTTCTTCAGCTTTGGCACCAACGACCTCACGCAGACCACGTTTGGTCTCTCGCGTGATGACGCCACGAAATTCTTGCCCACCTACGTCGAGAAGGGCGTGCTCCCCATCGACCCCTTCCTGTCGCTCGATCGCGGCGTCGCAGAGCTGATGGGCCTCGCCTGCGCTCGCGGTCGCGCGACGAAGGCCGGCCTCAAGCTGGGCATCTGCGGTGAGCACGGCGGCGACCCGGACTCCATCACGATGTGCCACGATCTCGGCCTCGACTACGTCTCCTGCAGCCCGTTTCGCGTCCCAGTCGCGCGCATGGCCGCCGCCCACGCGGCGCTGCGGTCCTAAGCCCGGTTTGCCCCCGTTGGCCGCCATCGCTAGACTCCCGCGCGTGCCGCGCCACGGAACCGCCTTTGCTTGCTCGCTGCTCGTCGCTCTCGGCGCGGCGGGCTGTCCCGAGCCCGTGGCCGTGACGTTTCCCTTGGGGCTCGTGCAGTTCCCGGTGGGCATCGTGGCCGACCCGTGTGGCGACTACCTCTACGTCGTGAACTCGAACTTCGACATCGGCTATGAGGGCGGCAGCATCGCCGTGCTCGACCTGGCGACGAGCGAGGTCGTCAGCAAGAGCAGCGTCCAGATTGCCAGCTTCGCCGGTCTCATCGCGCAGCACGGGGACCCGCAGTCGTGCACGAAGACGTTGTATGTCACGAGCCGGCAGGATCAGTCCGTAACGTGGATCACCGTCGATCGCATCGCCGACGCCGCGCTGGGGCGCGCCCGGCCGATGCTCTCCTGCTGGGACGGGCCGGTCCCGGCCAATCGCGCCTGCGAGGGCTCGCACATCTTTGGCGGCCTGGACGTGACCCCTGGGCCCGGCGCCTCGCCATTTGCGGCCATCGTGCAGCCGCCGCTCGGGCTCGCGACCGCCCCGGACGATCCCGCGCGGCTCGTGTCCGCGAGCTTCGATGGCACCGTCTCCGTGCTGCCGCTGGACGCCGATGGGCGCCCGCCCACGGTGCTCATCAACGGCACCCCGGTTCTGGACAGCGCCAAGGCCACGTCGGTCCCCCTCATCGGCGGCCTCTACGGGCTGGCGGTCCACCCGCGCACGCGGCAGGTCTATGCGACCACGAAGGCGGCGCCCGTGGTCTTTCCGATGACCATCACGGCGCAGTCGCTGACCAAGCCGACGGACGGGAGCGCGGTCCAGTCGGCGCAGCTCGTGCCTCACGGCGCCATCGCCATCACGAATCAGACCAGCGGCCGCGAGTTCGGCCGGGGTATCACCTTCAACGCGGCCGGGACGCTCGCGTTCGTGGCCTATCGCTCGCCGCCGTCGCTGGTCATCCTCGACACGACCGTCGACACCTCCGGGCACCCCGAGAACGAGGTCCGTGCCTGGGTCGCACTGGGGGACGATCCCGCTGCGGTCGCCGTCGCTCCAACTGGACCGAGCGGCCAAGAGCGCGTGTACGTGACGTCCTATGGCTTCAACCGCGTGCACGTCATCGATCCGGAGCGCGCGGAGGTCGTCGACGCCATCGAGGTGGGCGACGGGCCCTTCGACCTCGCGTACGTGTCCAAGACCAAGAAGCTCTACGTCTCGCTGTTCGAGGAAGGTCGCATCTCGGTCATCGACTGCGATCCGGTGAGCCGCGACTACCACGACGAGGTCGCGCGCATCCGATGAACCGACTGCTCCCAGCGGCGACCCTTGTGATGACCACCGTGATGACCGCGGTAATGGGGCTCGGCTGCACGCAGGACCCGCCGCGCTCCACGGTCCACCTGCGACGGCCGGGCGACCTGGCGCTCATCTGTCGCGGTACGACCGGCTTGCCGGAGCCCTGCTCCAAGACCTCGGCGCGCGTGGAGTACTTCGTCACGAACATGCGTGACGGGACCGTCGCGCGCATTGATTCCGGGACGGGCGAGTTCATCGACACCGACCCGTTCATCCCGGGGTTCACGCCGGTGATGCTCGCCTCGGACGGCAGCGCGTTGGCCTCGCGTCCGATCACCATCGTCTCGAGCCAGGACGGCAAGCGCGTGTACATCGCGGGCAGCGCAGGCCGCCATGTCGTCGAGATCGACGTCACGACCGGCCCGACGACCAGCGCACCCGGAGCGCGTCGCTTTCAAGCGCTGCCGTCGGCGCCCTCCGCCCTGCTGGAGCTCGGCGCCGAGCTGCTCATCGCGCTTCCGGAGGCGGGGGCCGTCGCGCGGATCCCACTGTCGGAGCTAGGGAAGCTGGCCACTGTGCCGGCGATCGCGCTAGCGGGCGGGAGTCCGAACGACCTCGAGTCGAGCGCGGACGGAAAGACGCTGTATGTGAGTCACGTCAACCGTGGCTATGTCTCCGTCGTGGACGTGGCGAGCGGCGCGGAGACGGCGCGCGTCTCCATCGCGCCCGACTGCGACAATGACCTCGACGACAACGGCGACGGACTGATGGACGCCGCGGACTGGGGCTGCCGGCGTGGGCAGGGCCTCACAGAGCAGGTCGCCCCGGCAGGCTCGCCCGCCGAGGTCATTCCGGAGCTGCCTGCCGCAGCCGACCGTCCCGCCTGCCTCGCGCCTCCAGGGGTTACGCCGACGGCGGAGCACTATCCGCTCAACCCGTATTGCAGCTCGCCCGTCGATCCGGTGTCGACCCGCGAGCCCAAGCCCATCGACGGCCGCCTCGCCCGCTCGCCCGACGGCCGCTGGCTCTATGCGACCAACGCGCGGGATCGCTCGGTCGCGGTACTCGACCTTGCGACGCCAACGACCCCGACCCACGTCGACGTGAACGGTCCGACGGCTTTGGGCGCCAATCCGTTGCGCCGCCAGCGCGGCGAGCGAGACATCGCGCTGCCGGGCGTCCCTACCGACATCGCCTTCGCCCTGGCGGAGATCCCGCAGACGACCGCCGTCGACTCACCGAAGCGCAATCAGCTCGTGGCGTATGTCTCGAGCGCGACCGGCGAGGTCTTCGTCCTCGAGGCGGAGGACGCGCAGGGCCGGCTCGTCCACTGGCGCCGCGACGACGACCACCCGGCCAACGTCCGCCCAGGCCTCGACAACGTGGCCATCGCGGTCCCCGCGGGCTCGGCCACGCCAACCGCGGAGGCGATCTACGCGGCTGTCTACGGTTACCGGCCGCCACATCCGCCGCGCGTCAACGCGCCGGAACTCTTCGACGGCCTGACCCGGATCGAGCTCGGTGGCAATCGACGCGCCGATCGGCCGTCGCTCGGCGAGTACGTCGCCGACCGGCACATCCCTCCGTGTGAGGACGACTTCCGGCGCACGAGCTACGGCATCCGCATCGCGGACACGAGCACGACCGTCGCGGTCGGTACCGCCGGCGACGCCGTGTGGCTCACCGATCCGCTCAAGGATCGCGTCATCGAGGGCGAGACCTGGGAGCTGACGCACGGCGGCGCCATCGTAGAGCGCCAGACCCGTCTGCTGGCCTGGGACGGGAGCACCTTCGTCACGCCGGAGCGCGTCTTCTGTACCGCAGGGGCGGAGGTGGGCGATCGGCTCGTCGTCCGCTCCCCGAACGTGCTCTCTTGCGGCGGCGTCGAAGCGCGCGCGCTCTCGTACGTCATCAAGTCAGTGCGGGAGTCGGCCGTCGAGATTGTGCCCGGTTCCGGCCGCGTCTTCGAGGACGCGCACGGTGCACGGGTCGTCGATCCGTCCACGGGCCAATCGGAGACGGCCGCGCCCGATCCGTCGGCGGGGTGCCTCGCCGGCAAGGCGCTGAGCTACGAGGTGCGCGTACCGCATGGCCTCTACGTCGTGGTGGGCTCGGCCTCGGGCTACCTGCACCCGTGGCAGGCCGCGACCGACGGGACGTGTGAGCGGCGCCCGGCGACTGAGGTCCCGTACGCCGTTGGCCGTACGGCAGAATGGGCCCGGGATGCGGTCAAGCCACGCGCGCTGACCTCCTGCCCGCCGTCGGACCTGGACGTCGATGGGCTCGTGGGAGATGCGATCAACGAGTGCGCGGTCCCTGTGCAATCGACCGATCCGCTCTACATGGGGACCTGGTTTGACAACGGCCTGTTTCGCCTCCGGGTCATCCCGGGCTGTCGCGCGGTGCGCAAGGCCGATGGCACGCTGTCGGACACCTACGAGGTCTTGACGACACGGGACGACGTGCGTTGGCGTTTCTCCGTAGACGCCTCGTTCAAGCCCAAATCGGTCAAGGGCATGGCCACACCGCGCCGGCTCCTCTCCACGACCATCGGCGAGAGGCGTACTGTCTTTGTGGTCGACAGCGGGCTCGAGCGGGTCTCCGGCATCGACCCCTCGACGGACAACGTCACCATCAGCATCTTCTAGCGTGGCTTCTGGAGGCAGCATGAGATTGGCAACGTGGGCAACGACATCACTGGTGGTCCTCTCGATGACGGCGGGCCTCGCGGCCGGCTGCGACGCCCGTGGCAGCACAGGCAACGTCGGTACAGGAAAGTCGGACGGCGGCACCACGGGGAAGAGCGACGCCGCGGGCACGACGGGCACCTCCGACTCCGAAGCGACCGGCGGGGGCACGTCCGACAGTGGCGCCACCACGGGCGGGACCGGCGATCAAGGCGGCACCGGCCTGCCGGCGACCGACAAGACCATTCCTGACCTGCAGAAGGATCCCAAGTCGGCGGGCTGCGACGAGAAGAAGATCGACAACGTGCTCGACAACGTGCGCATCACGGGCGCGGTCGTGCTCTCGCCGAAGTTCGAGGCCCAGAAGGCCGACGCGGCGAAGGGCACCGAGGGACTCGACGGCTACTTTGTCGGGACGACCGAGGGGGGACAGTATTCGGGCATCGCGGTCACCATCCCGCAGTCCAAGTCGGTGGAGCTTGCCATTGGAGACACGGTCGACGTCATCGGTAACTACATCGAGTTCTACTGCTTCAGCGAGCTCAAGGCCACGAGCCTGACCAAGGCGGGCACGGGCACGCCGCCGGCGCCCACGACGCTCGATCCGTCGAAGCTCTCGACACCGGCAGACGCGGAGCCGTATGAGAGCACGCTGATCAAGGTCGAGAACGTCGAGGTGACCGACGTCGGCGAGTTTGGCGAGTACACGGTGACGGGCGGGCTCAAGCTCGCGGGCCGCTTCAAGCCGGGCTACTTCGCGCACAAGGGGGACAAGCTGACCTCGGTCATTGGCGTGCTCGAGTACACCTTCAGCGCCTACAAACTCCAGCCGCGCACGAAGGACGACCTCGTGGTGGGCACGTTGGCCCCGCCGGCGACGACGACGATCGCGGCCGTGCAGTCCCACGCCTCGTCGATGGACTGTACGGTGGAGAAGCAAGATGGCCCGCCGACGCAGACGAACCTGGTGGTCACCGGCATCGTCATCTCGCCGATCGTCGAGGTCGGCAAGAGCACGCTGGGCTTCTACCTCGGCACCGAGCCGAGCGGCCCGAGCTCGGGCCTGTTCGTCACCATGGCCAAAGAGGGTGCGCCAACGCTCGCGCTCGGCGACGAGGTCAAGGCCACGGGCAGCATCATCGAGTTCTACTGCCTGACGGAGATGAAGACGACGCTCGTCGAGAAGGTCGGGACCAAGGCGGTCCCGGCGCCGTTGGCCATCGAGGCTGCCGAGCTGGTCAAGGGCGGGGAGAAGTACGAGGGCAGCTACGTGCGCGTCTCGAACGTCTCGGTCACCGACACCTCGCATCTCGGGGACTTCAAGGAGATCACAGTGACCGGCGGGCTGATCGTGAGCCTGGATGACTTCAAGCTCACGGTGAAGCCGTCGAAGGACCAGAAGTACGGCGCCATCACGGGTGCCGTCACGTATGGCTTCAAAAACTACAAACTCGTCCCGTTCTCGGACGCCGCGCTCGAGCCGCCGAAGTAGCTCCAGAGCGGTTCAGCCGGCCTCTCGACAGACCGGGTAGCTGCCGAGCACGTGCAGCGCGTCGCAGTGGGCGCGGAGTTCGGTCAGTCCAGCGGCAAGGTTGGCGTCGTCGCGATGCCCCTCGACGTCCACGACGAAGATGTACTCGAACGCCCGATGAGGCGACGGTCGGCTCTCGATGCGGCACAGGTTGAGCTCGTGGCGCTCGAAGATGCCGAGCGCACGACGCAGCGCGCCCTTGGCGTCGTGGAGCGCGAAGGCCAGCGTGGTCTTGTCGTCGCCGGTGCTCGGCGCGTCGTGGCGTGACAAGAGAACGAAGCGGGTCCGGTTGTCCGCGCGGTCCTGGATGCCGTCGAAGCGCACCGGGAGCCCGTGCTTCTCGGCCGCCCAGCGACTCGCGATGGCGGCGCCGTCGACGTCGGCCAGCGCTGCGCGTACGGCGGCCACGGTGGACTCGGACGCGATGAGGATGGCCCCCGGGCAGTGCACCGAGAGCCAGCGACGACACTGCGCGAAGGCCTGCGGATGCGAGTAGATGCGGGGCGGCTCCGGCGCGAAGCTCGCCAGCGCGTGGCGAATCGGGAGCACGCGCTCTCCGACGATGAGCGCGCCACCCTCGATGAGCGCGTCGAGCGTGTGGTTGACGGAGCCCTCCGTCGAGTTCTCGATGGGCACGACGCCAAACTCCGCAATGCCTTCGCGGACCGCACCAACCACGGCGTCGATGGTGGCTACCGGCGACAGCACGCGCCGCTCGCCGAACCAGGTGCGCGCGGCAGCGTGAGTGAAGGTGCCCTCTGGACCGAGGAACGCGACGACGCCTGTGGCGAGCGCCGTCACCGCTTTCCGGCGACGTTCCAGCGCGTGGACAAGACCAACGCGGAGATGACGAGCAGGCCGCCGAGGACCATCCAGGCGCGCTCCCAGCCGAGCCAGGTCGAGAGGTCGGCGCCGACGACCGCCGACAGCACGGTCCCGAGCGAGCCGACGCCGTTGATGAGGCCGGCGGCGGAGCTGGCGCCCTCTTTGTCACCGAGATCCATCGCGGAGGCCGCGGAGATGACCGCGTCGGCGCCGTAGGCGAAGAACCCGATGACGCCCAGCAGCAGGACCGCGGCGACCGGATCGGCCGCGAGCTTGGCGAAGGCGACCGAGAAGCCTGCCAGCGCGAGCGTAAACAGCACCACCACGGGCGCGCGTCGGGTTTGAAAGACGACGTCTGAGAGCCACGTCGCGACCATCGTGCCCATGAGGCCGCCGATGGGGATGAGGATGACCGCGAACGTCGAGTCGGAGGGGTCGTAGTGGTACTCCTCCTTCAAGTACACGTTGCTCCAGTCCTTGAAGGTGTAGCGCGCGAGCTTGAGGAGAAAATACGAGGACATGATGACCCAGAGCGCCGGCATGCGGAGCAGTCGGCGGGCCTCGATGCCGAACTTGGAGCCGCCATCGGCGTCCGCGGGTGGGGCCGAGCCTCCGAGCGGAGGCAGACCGGCGTCCTCGGGGCGCGCACGGAGCGACCAGGCGATGTAGGCCAGCGCCACGGCCACCAGCGCCGAGGGCACGAAGAACGCCCACTGCCAATTGGCGCTGCGGAGGATGAGCCCCGTCAGCACGAGCGCGATGAGCTCGCCAACGGTGTACGACGACAGGAACAACCCGACGATGCGGCCGCGACGCTCCGGCTCGAACCACGCGGCGAGCACCTTGCAGCACTGCGGAAAGCCACCGGCCTGCGCGATGCCGTTCAAGGCCATGAGCAGCGACAAGAACCCGATGCCCGAGCCGAAGCCAAAGACGACGTTGGTCGCGATGGCAAGCCCCATGCTCCACAGGATGACCTTGCGGGCACCGAAGCGGTCGCCCAGCATTCCGGTGAAGAACTGACCGAGCGCATACATCACGAGGTAGGCCATCGAGAGCGTGCGCAGGTCTTGCTTGGAGAAGCCGTCGGCGATCATGGCCGGCTTGGCGTAGCTGAAGTTTTGCCGGACGAGGTAGAACGCGACGTAGACGAGCCATGTCTGCCCGAAGGCGAAGCGCTGGCCGGCTCGGAGCCGCGCCGCGAGATCCGAAGCGGGCGCGGGGGCGGCAGGTGAGTCCATTGGCCGAGAGCCTGCGCGAAGTTCAGGAAGGGCGCAAGCGAGCCACGTCGGGGGACACCTGGCTCAGTCGAGGCGGATGATGTCGCTCATCGTCTCGCTCTCGGGGAAGGCCGGGTCCACCGTGATAGCGCGGAACCAGAAGGACTGCTTGGCGTAGGTCGGGAGGCTGTAGCTCGCGACGTCCGCGGGAGCGAGCCCCGTCAAGATGTCGGTCCACTGTTGCGAGAGCGTGGACTTCATCTGGATCCGCACGACCGCGGCCTTGGAGCCCGTGGCCTTCCAGTCGAACATCGCCTCCGCAGCGACGGTGCCGCCGACCACGATGCTGTGAGCCCGGACCGCGAGCGTGATCGCGAGCACCGGTGCAGGCGGCTTGGCTGCCGGCGTGGCTGCTGGGGTGGCTGCCGGCGACACGGTCGATGGGCTCGCACGCGGGCTCGTGGGGGTAGCGGCAGGTGACGGCGAGTCGGTCGCGCCAGGGGACGACTCGTCGGTCGCGCCCGAGGCCGCGTGGGCCGTCTGCTCGAGCTCGCTGCCGACGCGGTTGAGCGCCTCGCAGCCGCCGAGCGCTGCCAGCAGGCCCATGGACGCACCAATACCGAGGACGCGAAGAGTCGAACCAATCATGGCGAAGCTCCAATAACGATGGGTGTGTGTTGAACGCCTCGGCTTGCTCGAGGTGGGGACTTGAGACGCGCCGATTCTGGGAAGGATCTGTCGGCGCGGTGAATCAGTTCGAAAGTCCTGAGGCAGGCTCGCGCCGCGTGAGCGACCACCAGACGAAGCCGACGCCAATGAGCACGAACGGGAGCGAGAGCCACTGCCCCATGTCGAAGCGCGCGTCGTCTCCAAAGACCTGGTGCTCCTTGAAGAACTCGACCAGGAACCGCAGCGGGAAATACCCCAGCAGGAACGTGCCGGCGAGGAGCCAGCGGGGGCGCTTCTCGCCTCCAGCCAGCCGATCCACGAGCAAGAGCAGTGCCAGGACCGCGAGACCCATGAAGAACTCGTAGAGCTGCGCGGGATGGCGCGGAACAAGCACGGGCGCGTCCCCATGGGGCGGATTGCCGTCGTTGCGAGGCAGGCAGACGGCCCACCACGCACCCTGACCGCCGTTGACGACGGTCCCGACGATCTCGGAGTTGAAGAAGTTGCCGAGTCGCACGAGGGCGGCGCCCGTCGCAGCCGAGAAGCTGAAGCGGTCGAACATCTCGCCGAGCGGGATGCCCGACTTACGCGAGTAGAGCCACATGGCCACCATGAGGCCGACCGCGGCGCCGTGCGACGAGAGACCGGCGAGACCATCGCGGACGTCGATGAGGAGCCACGGGTTCTCGAGCAGCCGGTGCCAGTCGTAGAACAGGCGGTGCGCCAGCCACGCGCCGAGGATGAGGCCGACGACGCCATAGTTCACGAAGCCGTTCGCGGCCTCCTCGGTGCGACCGCCGCGGACGAGCTGCCAGCGCAAGAGCTGATAGCCCCAGACGAACACACCGAGGAAGGCGAGGCCATACCATCGGATCTGGACGGGGCCGACGATCTTGAGGATGACCGGGTCGACGTCCCACACCCAGCAGCTTGGATCGAGCACCTCTTGCATGATTCACCGAAGCGCCGTCTTGCGGCGTGCCCAAAGATAGATGAGGAGGATGGCGAGTGTAAGGAACGTGGCCGGGACGAGCATCGCGCGCCGCCCGCGCGGCAGGTCGATGGGCGGCAGGGTGAGCGGCTCGAGCGGACGCTCGACGGGGTCGGCTCGCTCGGGGACGGTCACGTGGCCGCGGGGAGGCTGCGCCGCGAGCTCGAGCGCGCGTGGGAGCAGGGCGTCGTAAGTCACCGCGGGCGTGTCGACCGGCCAATGCAGGATGAGGCTGGGCGTGCCGCGCCAGAACCAGGAGGTGGCGTCCCCAATGGCGCCGTCGGTCCAGTGATCGGCGCGCACCGACGCGAGCGAGACGCCGGTGAGGGCGCGCACCTGAAGGGCGGCGACGGGCTCGGGGAGATCCTCGCCCGGAGCCCAACCCCACGCGTAGTGCATCAGCTGAAGCGCGACGGTGGCGGACGGTGGAGCCGCACGGCCCGCGCCCCGACTCGGAAGCACGAGCGTGAGCTCCAGCGTGGCATCACCGTGAGGGAACTTGGCCGTCACGCGCAGCTCGTAGCCGCCCTCGCTGCCGTCCGCGGCGTGCACCGGCTCATGGACGACGGCATCTGGCGCCAACGGGTTCCCGTCGAGGTGAGCGCGGGCGGCCAGCGGTCGCGCGGCCGCGAGGACGCGGTCGTCGGCGAGCGTGAGGTTGAACTGCCGTACGCCGAGCGTGGCTTGCGCGGGCGGCCCCGGGTTGTGGAGATCGTAGGCTTGCTGGACGACGACGAGGTCGGGGTGCAGATCGACCTGGAGGCTCACCCGCTGGACCCGCAGCGTGGGCGGGCGCCGCGACGGATCGGCCAGCATCGCGAGCGGCCCTTGTAGCATCGACACGACGGCCGCAGGCTGGGTGACACTCGCCTCCCGCTCCGGCGCGGGCTCGGCGGTCGCGGCGCCGGGAGAGGCCACGACGGCCACGACGGCGAGTCCGAGCAGCGGGCTTGGGCAACGAGAAGCCATCGTGGCGCGTATATCAGACCTTCGCCCGAGCGCCATAAGGAACCACGCGCCTCGGCGCAGGGTAGCTGGCAGTGGTAGAGTGCCCGACGAACGCCATGAGTCAGCCCAATCCACCCGCCACAGACCACGCACTGCGCACCTTCAGCGCGCGGGTGTTCCTGCTGCGCCTCGCGTCGTGGGCCGACATCGCCAAGGCGCATCCGGAAAACGTAATGGCGCCGATCAAGCTCGGCACGGCCGCCCGGCTCTTGGAGGACCGCGGGCACCGCGTCACGCTGGTGGATACGGAGACCGGCGTCTATCGACGCGACGAGGTCGTGAACATGTTGCGGCGCGAGCGCCCGGACGTCGTCGTCGTCCATGGGATCACGACCGCGCTCCCCAACCTGCTGCGGTTCGGGCGCACCGCACGCGAGCTGCTGCCGGACGCGCTCGTCGTGGCGAGCGGCCAGCACGCGACTGCGCGGCCGCAGGACTTCTTCTTTCAGGGCAGCCCGTTCGACGTGGCCACGCAGGTCGAATACGAGGAGCCGCTCGCGGACCTGGTCGAGGCGCACGTCCGCGGCGCGCCGCTCCAGTCGGTCGCTGGGCTCGCCTTGCCGGAGCCAGCCGGGGGCTTCACGCGCACGCCTCCGCGGCCCCTGCGCGACGACCTCGACACGCTGCCGTTTCCCAAGCACGAGCTGTTCATGCGCGAGGAATACACCGTTTTTCATCCCACGGACGTCCGCGGCCCGCGCCGGTGGGGCTTCGTGATGACGAGCCGTGGGTGCCCGTATCCGTGCCTGTATTGCTCGCCCACGCTGCGGAACTCGTATGGCCGCAAGATGCGCTTTCGCAGCGCGGAGAACGTCACCGACGAGCTCGCCTACCTGGCCCGTCTTGGGGCGACCGTCGTGCACATGAAGGACGACATCTTCACCATCGACCGCGAGCGCACGCTTGCGCTCTGTGACGCGATCCAACGGCGCGGACTGCGCCTGTCGTGGACGTGTCAGACCCGGGCGGACTGCGTGGACCTGGAGCTGCTCAAGGCCATGCGCGCCGCCGGGTGCTGCACCGTGAGCTACGGCATCGAGTCGGGCTCGCCGCGCATCCTTGAGGTGCTGCGAAAGCGCGAGTCGGTCGAGGACTCGCTGAACGCCGCGGCCTGGACGCGCGCAGCGGGGCTGCACCTCGTCACGTTCTACCTGCTCGGGAACCCGACCGAGACGCTCTCGGACATGGAGATGACGCTCGCACTCGCCAAGCGCATCGACCCGGATCTGCTCCAGGTGGGGTTCTTTACGCCCTATCCGGGATCGCCCTTCTACGAGGAGCAGTACCGCGAACAGGGCGAGAGCCTGGATCCGGATGACCTGAGCCATTACAACCGTGTCCAGGTGAACTTCTCGGCCGTCCCGACCGACGAGCTCATGCGCTTTCAGCGCCGCTTCTATCGTGAGATCATCCTGAGTCCGCGCTTCGCCGCGCGCTTTGCCCGCAACCGACTGCGGGGACTGCCTGCAAATCTCGGCGCCGAGATGCGCTTCTTCCGGCTGTCAGCGAAGTTCCTGCTGAAGTCGCTGACCCCCGGCAGAAAGGCCGCTGCGGTACCGTCATGAGTACATCCCCGACCGAGTTCGAGCCCGAGCGCGTCCACGTCCTGCGCTCCGCGGATCCCGAGGCTCAGCGTGCCTGGCTTCGGCGCGCCCTGCCGGCGCTGATCCGCGTCCGGACCAAAGACGTCATCGTCATCAAGCCCAACTTCTGCGCGCCGCTGCCCAGCCAGACTGGCGCGACGACGAGCCTGTGGGTGCTCGAGGAGACGATTCGCTTCGTGCGCGACCGTCGGGCCAAGCCCGTGGTCGTCGAGGCGCCGAGCCACATTCACCCCTACGAACAGGTCATGGATGCCACGGGCGCGGGCCGGCTGATGGCCGAGCTCGGCGTGGATCACCACGACGCGCGCGTGCACACGATGGAGCTGCGGCCGCGTCGACACGAGGACGCGACGGCGCGGGTCTACCAGGTGGCGCTCTCGGCGCTCGGTGCCGACGGCCTCATCCTGTTGCCCAAGCTGAAGACCCACAACCGCACGCTCGTGACCCTCGGCATGAAAGGCCTGATGGGCTTGCTGGCGGTGCCGGACCGGCATGGCTTTCACTTGCGTGGCGTGACCGACGACGTCGTCGAGCTCACGCGCCGCTTTGCCGAGCGCATTCGCGGTGTGGTGGTCGACGGCGTCATCGCGATGGAGGGCCATGGCCCCACGCAGGGCCGGCCGCTCGCGATGAACGTGCTGGCCGTCGGGCAAGACGTCGTGTCCGTGGACTCCGTCTGCGCGCGCATGATGGGCTTCGAGCCCGAGGAGATCGACCACATCCGCAAGGCGGCCGAACAGGGCATCGGCAAGATGAAGCGAGAGTGGCAGATGCACCCGGCGGGCGTGCCGCTGCCGCTGCACTACTTCGAGCGACCCCGCCCGGACTCGGGCCTGCGGACGAAGGTCATCACCTTCCCACCGCTGTCGGCTGCGCTGCGCTCGATTGGCTACGGAACCTTGGGCCGCACGAAGCCCGTGGTGACCGAGGTGCCGCGGTGTCCGACCTGCACGCTATGCCACGACGTGTGCCCGACCGACGCGATCCGTCCGCCGCGGCTCGACTACGCCAAGTGCGTGGCGTGCGGCCTGTGCATCCCGGCGTGTCCGGAGAGCGCCATCCAGCCGGAGGGCCGCGTCCAGCGCCTGAGTCGCATGGCGCGCGAGCTGGGTCAGAGCTTGAAGACGAGGTAGTCGAGGATCTTCTTCATCAGCTCGTCGGCCTGCTCATCGTTGTGAAACGTCGTAAAGACGACACTTCCCGAGCCCGGTGACGGCCGAAACGAAAGCACGAGCGGACCGGCGACCACCTCGGGCGGCTGGAACAGGCCCGTGTCCTTGTCGGTCACCACGGGCCCGCGCACGTGCTCGAGCGTGCCCAGGCCCGGTGCCTCGACCAGGATGAGCGGTCCGGGACCGTACTTGGCGGTGAACACCGACGCGCCGGCGTAGGCGGAGAGGTCGGTGTCGATGATGGTGGCAGGCACCGATTGCTGCCCCTTGGCGTGCTGCGGGCCGTTGAGCGCCTGGGGCCCGGTGGGCAGATCGTCGGAGCCGTGAAAGTCGATGGCGTTCGGGAACGCCCCTTCGATGTAGGCCCACGACAAGTCCGAGGCGTACATCGAGCCGCCCGCCTCGACGAAGGCCTTGAGGTTCTTCTTGATCTCGGGGAAGTCGTGCACGAAGCCCAACGCCGCCGAGCCGCAGTTGAAGAACAGGATCTTGAACTTGGCGAGGGCTGCCGGATCGCGCAGCACCTGGACCGCCTCGATGTCCTTGGCCGGCACGTTGTTGAAGTACTCGTCCTTGAAGTTGAAGAACGTGTACTCGAAGCCCAGCTTGTCGAGCAGCTCGTGCTGGTGGTCCCACTGCCCCCAGAACACGGCGATGGGGATGCCCTTGGCCTTGAAGCACTGCTTCTTGCCGGCGCCGGTGACGTCGATGCCCGTGCCGACTGCGACGTCCACCGCGTAGGTCACGTGGAAGGAGCCGGCGACAACGTTGATGAAGTGATCGCCGCAGGGCACCTCGGGGAAATAATAAGAACCATCGAGCTTGGTCGTCGTCTCGAGGTGCACGGGCTGACCATCGCAGCCGATGGCGTCGATGGTGACCTTGGCCCCCGGGATGTAGTGCTGCTCGCTCGGCGCACACACGACGCCCTTGACGGGTCCCGTGCCACAGGGCTTGCACGAGGGCGTGGGGGTGACGTCCCCGAAGCCGTCGAACGGCGGGGTGACCGGCAGCTCCTTCGGGGCCCACACCTCGAGCGGGGTCTCCGGCCCGTGGGCGGTGCCGTCCGAAAGCGCGCTCGTCGCGTCGGCTGCGTCGGCTGCGTTGGCCACGTCGGCTGCGCCGCAGGCACACGGGAGGTAGCCCGAGCCGTCGTCTTTGCAGAGCTGCACCGACGAGCCACCGCCCGCGCAGGGGCACGCCTCCTGCTTGCCCGGAACGCAGGCGCCGACACGGCCCGACTCGGAGGACCCGCACGCAACCAGCACGAGCGCGCTGAGGACGACGCGACTCATCCGTCGAGGTGCTCCTTCGTAGAAGGGAGGACGTCGACTGGGCGCGTGATGCGCGTCGCGTTGCGCAACGCCAGCGTGAAGGCCTTGAACGTCGCCTCGATGAGGTGGTGCAGGTTCTGCCCGGAGATGGCCCGCAGGTGCAGGTTGCAGCGCGCCTCGACGGCGAACGCCTGGAAGAACTCCTTGGTCAGCTCGACGTCGAAGGTGCCCACCTTGGCCTTGGGAAGCGCGATGTCGAAGACCAGATACGGTCGGCCCGAGAGGTCGATCGTGGCCTCGAGGAGCGCTTCGTCCAGCGGCGCGCGCATGGAGCCAAAGCGCTCGAGGCCCTTGCGATCCCCCAAGGCTTTGAGGATGGCCCCGCCGAGGCACAGGCCGACGTCCTCGACCGTATGATGGTCGTCGATCCAGGTGTCGCCCTTGGCCTCGACGCGCAGGTCGAAGCCGCCATGGCGCGCGACCTGGGTCAGCATGTGCGTGAGGAACGGGACCGGCGTCTCGATGTCGTGATGGCCGCGCCCGTCGAGGGCGACCTCGACGGTGACCTGCGTCTCGGCGGTCATGCGGGTCACGGTGGCGCGTCGACTCATGCGGTCACCTCCGGCGGCGAGGATAGCAGCGCGGCCTCGAGCCGACGAACAAACCGATCGACGGCCGCGTGGCGTGTCTTCATGCTCGCCGGGTTGACGACGAGGCGGCTCGTGACCTCGACGACCGTCTCGACCTCGACGAGGCCGTTGGCGCGCAGCGTCGCGCCGGTGTCGACGAGGTCGACGACCCGCTCGGCGAGGCCGGCCACGGCGGCAAGCTCGACCGATCCAGACAGCGTCACGACGACCGGCTCGACGCCCCGACGTCGATAGAACGCCCGCGTGAGCCGAGGGTACTTGGTCGCAACCTTCACGAAGGGCCCGCCGATCCCGGCATGGGCGCGTGCCGCGGGAGCGGCGACCGTGAGGCGACACCGGCCGAGCGCCAGGTCGAGCGGTTCGAGCAGGTCAAAGTCGTCCTCGAGCAAGGTGTCGAGCCCGGAGACGCCGACGTCAGCCACGCCGTAGGACACGTAGGTTGGCACGTCGCTGGGGCGGAGCAGCAGCAGGCGGAAGCGCCCGTCTCCCGTGTCCGCGAGAAGCTTGCGGTCGCTCAGCGGAGCGCAGTCGATGCCGGCGCGAGCCAGAAGTGGGAGCAGCTCGGTCTGGATGCGACCCTTGGGAACCGCGATGGTGAGCTCGGGTGCCAGATCAGGGCGTCTCGGACTTCTGCTGCGCCCGGGTAATCTGACGCTGGTAGCCCTTCCACTCCTCGTCGACCGCCTTCTTCCACTCGTCGGAGAACGACACGTCGCCCTCCTTGGTGGCGCGGGCGAGCAGCGCGTCATACCAGCTCCGATACGCCTCGCGCTGGCGACGGCCGAGCAGCGTGCGCGCGATGCGGCTGCGCTCCTTCTGCGCGTCCTCGCCCTCGGGCTGCTTGAGCTCCACGAGGCGCACGACGAACCAGCTCTTGGAGCCCGCGGGCTGGTACGCGCGCGCCGCCACGGGGGCGGCCTTCGTGAGCGTGAAGAGCTCGCGCTTCATCGCGGCGTCCTTGCCGAGGCCCAGGACCTCCGCCCACGCGTCGTCCTCGAGGTCGAACTTGGTCGTGTCGTCCGCATCCTTCACCGTGTCGTCCGCCTCACGCGGATACTCGAACGGCGGCGGCGGCTCCGGAGCTGGCGCGCGAGTGACCGGAGCGCCGTCCAGGGCCGCGAGCTGGCCCGGGAAGATCGGCGGCTCGGTCGGCTCGGCAGGGGCCTCCTTGACGTCGGGGTCCTTGAGCTCGAGCGCCTTCAGGTCAGGCTTGTCGAGCTTGGGGGCCTCCAACGCCGGTGGGACGGCCTCGGTCGGCTTGACCTCGACCTTGGGGGCGTCGGCGGGCTTGTCCTCCGCCTTCGGCGCCTCGGCGGGCTTGTCGTCGTCCGCCTTGGGCGCGTCGTCCGCCTTGGGGGCGTCGGCGGCGGGCTTGTCGTCGACCTTGACCGGCGGTGCCGGCGGCTGCGGCGGCTCCGGCTGATTGGGCCCGCCGGGCTGCGCCTTGGGCCGATGGGCGTCATTCCACGCCTTGACGATGTCCTTGAGCGACTTGGCGCCATCCTTCTTGGCGGCCGCGAGCAGCTCCTCAGCCACCTGCTTGGCCCACTCGGGCGCCTTCTTCTCCTGCGCGAGCCGCTTGGCGATGTCCGGCGTGGCCTGCTCGAACGTCTTGGTCTCCGCGGGGAACGCGTCGTCGGCAAAGACGACCCAGAAGCCCTGGTTTCCGGCGATGACCTCGGAGATCTGGCCCTTGTCGAGTCCAATCGCGGCCTCGGCGACGTCCTTGCCAAAGGTCGCCTCGAGCTTGACCTTCGTCAGCTCGCCGTCAAAGGCGCCGTCCTTGTCCTTGGAGGGGTCGTCGCTGATGGCCTTGGCCTGCTCGCCCATGGCCTTCTGAGAGGCAGCGAACGCGTCGAAGGCGGCCGGTGGAGCCGGAGGCGGTGCGGCCGGATCGGCGGCGGGCGGTGCGGCCGGCGCGGTCTTGGCGGCCACGACCTTGTCGCGCGCGGCCTTGGCCTTGTCCTCGGCGGCCTTGCGCTGCCCTTCGAGCTCCTTCTTCTTGGCCTCGTCGGTGGCCTTGGCGAGCTCCTCGGCCGAGGGCGCCTTGACGAGCAGCGCGCGCGCCTTGACGCGACGCTCGCGCTCGAAGTCGCCCTTGTGCCCCTCGTAGTACTTCTTGACGGCGTCAACGTCCTTCTTGGCGGCGTCGATCTCGGCATCGGTCACGGTGACGAGCGGCACGACGAGCTCCGGGTCCACCTCGACGTACTCGTAGCGCAGCTTCTCGGCGTAGTCGCGGAAGAGGCCCGCGACCTCGCCGTCGCCGACGGTGACCGCGCTCGCGATGACCTGGACCAGCTTGTCGCGCAGGATCTCCTTGCGGACGAAGTTGCGCAGCTCGTCCGGGGTGAGCCCGAGGCTGCGCAGGTAATTCTTGAACACGTCTGCCTGAAACGCGCCCTTCTCGTCGTAGAACTCCTTGGAGAGGATGCGCGACTCGATCTCCTTCTCCGTGGCGCGCAAGCCGAGCCGCTCGGCCTCGGCGGCGACGAGGTTGGTCTCGACGAGGTCGTTGAAGACCCGCACGCGAGCGACGCGGTCCGTCTTGCCATGACGGCGCGTGAAGCCCGAGTAGCGGGCACCCCTGGCTTCGATGAACGCAGGGCTATCGATCGGCAGCCCGTCGGCCTGCGGCAGGTAGCCGCCGAAGAAGCGCCGCTTCATCTCCATGGGAGAGACGGACGCGCCCGGCGGTCGCTGATCGGCGCCCGTCATGCGCAGGCCCATCGAGATGTCCCCCTCGTCGATGACCTCGCCGTAGACCTTGCCGAGCGTCGTCATGCCCTTGTTCTGCGGGTTGCACGCGCCCTGCCCGCTCGTGTTGAACTCCAACACGAACGCGACGAGGATGAGGGCAAAGAGAATCGAGACGGCGGTCGAGCCAGCCTTCTCGCGAATCGTGGATAGCAATAGCGGAACCATGCGTTTGGACCAGCTCCCTGACGTGGTCGAGGCCAGGGCGACCACGCGCGCGGAGCCTGCCCGACCTCAAAGCCGGCGGAGTCTAGGGCCGTCGACGAAAACGATCAAGGCCGAGTTTCAGGGCGCGCCTACGGTCGGGGTCCGCGCCTTGACAGGTGGCCAGGGGCCATGTAACCGCTCGCGGCGAGTGCCCTCGTGTTGAGAGCGATCCCCACCGGCTTCCTCCTTGGTGTCCCTGTCGCAGCGGCGGTGCTCTGCGCTTTCGGCGTTGTGCGCGCCGCGCCACCGGGCGGACGTGCCGCGCCTCTGGTCTGGGACGGCGGCAACCTCGGCGCCCAAGCCTGCGGCGTCTGCCACGAGCGCCAGTACCAGGACTGGCTCCGCACGCCGCATGCACGCGCGTTCGAGGTCCTCGCTCCGCCCGATCGCACCAACCCGCGCTGCCTCGTCTGCCACGCCACGGGCACGGCTCCGGAGCTGCAAGGCGTGCAATGCGAGTCCTGCCACGGTCCCGGTGCGGACTACTGGCCCGACTTCGTCATGCGCGACAAAGGGCTGGCGCGCGCCGTCGGGTTGCGTCCCGCGGGAGCCGCCGACACGTGTGGTCGCTGTCATGTCCCCGAGGCGCCGTCGCTGCGTCCGTTCAAGCTCGAGGACGCGCTGCCGCGCATCAATCACTCACGCTCCAAGGTCGGCGCGACATGAGCGCGACGCAGGCGCCTCCGGTGCCCGAGGTGGCCCAGGATCCGACCTGGGATGCCTTCTCGATCGCGAGCTCGCGCGTCGTCACCATCGCGCTGGCGCTGACCCTCACGCTCCTGTGCGGGGTGGGCGCGCTCGTCCCGCAGGGCGTGACGCGCGAGGTGCTGGCCCGCAGCCTCTCACCATCGCTGATGCAGGCGGTCGCGGCCTTGGAGCTCCACCACGTGCTCACGGCGTGGCCGACGTTGCTCATCGGCGCGCTGCTCGTGCTCAACGTCATGGGTCGGTGGCTGCGCAGCCGGCTCGAACTGGAGATCACGCCAACGTCCGCCGACGAAGGCCGGCAGCACCTCCTGCCGGAGACCAAGAGCACGCTCACCAGCGCCGAGGCGCTCACGCTCGCGCTCCCGCGGTGGTCGATTCGCCGCCTCGACCCGGGGTGTGCGACGGCCGAGACCGGCCTCGTGCGGGAGGGCTGGTGGATCGCCGCGCTCGGCACCACCGGTCTCCTCGGGGCCCTCGCGTACGCGCAGCTTGCGGGAGCCAACGGCGAGCTCCGCATCGTCACGGGCGCGTTCGATGATCCCAGCGCGATCGGCCGCACGGTCGCTCAGCGCAACGACGGCGACGTCTCGGTCCCGTGGAGGCCAGGATTCGACGTGCGCTGTCAGCCCAGCGCGTCCGGGCGTCCGGACGGCCTCCGCCAGTGCCTCGTCCTCCAGGGCGGGTCGACGTTCAAGGTCGACATGGAGCCCGGTCGGGACGTGGAGGTCGGCGACCTCCGCATCACGCTGACGGGCGTGCGCCGGCGACCCGAGATCCCGGGCTTCGACGTCGTGGTCACCTCGGGCGATTCAAGGACGGTGCTCACCGGCTCGGTCGCCGTACCATTGGATGTCGGTGGGGACGCGTCGGGCATCGGCCGGCTCGCGACCCTGGTCCTGACGGGGGCCGGAGCGGAAGATCCCGTCCTGGTATACGACGGTAGCCCTACCGGGCCCGCACCCGGTGACCTCAAGGTCATGACGCTCCCGCGCGAGGAGCTCACGTTTCGCCTTGCGACGACGACGCACGCTCCTTGGGTCTTTGGCGCGCTCACGCTCCTCGTGCTGGGGCTCGGCCTGGCGCTCGTGTGGCCGTCCGCCCAGGTGCGACTGGAGCGCACCGGCACTTCCGGTTGGCGCCTCACCGTGACGCCGCGTACGTTCACTGCGCGCGTTGAGCACCTCGTGGGTCGCGTCAGCGGCGCGCTCGGCGCGGTCCGGTCGCCATGATCGGCGCCCTCGGACTGCTGGTCGCGGCGCTCGTGGTCGCCTGGGACCGAGACGCGCGGGGTCCTCGCCGCTTCGCTCCGGCGCTGACGGCGCTGGTCGCGGCGGGGGTCACGCTGGCGCTGCGCGGGGATCTCCCACCGGCCGGCTGGGCGTCGATGCTGGTCCTCGCTGCCGCGCTCGTCGAGCTGCTCATCGTGGGCCTGGCCGCGGACGTGTCGCCAACGGTCCGCGCTGGGGGCCTGCTGGTCGCTGCCGCGGCCGCGCTCACGGTGCCCGGCCCGGGCGTCATCGGCTGGTGCGGCTGGGCGTGGCCCCATGTCCTCGCCAGCCTCTCGGCGCTCGCGCGTCTGGGGCTGGCCGGAGCAATCGCCTCGACGGCCGTGGCGCGCCAACCGCTCGTGCACGCCGCGGTGGCGCTCGTGCTGCTCGGCCTGCCGCTACTGGATGCGGAACGCGGTGCGGCCGTACACGCCAGCACCGCCGACGGCCCCGCCACGGCGCTCGTCGAGTTCCGCGATCCGGAGACCGGGCACGGCCACTCCGTCAGCGCACCGGCGCTGACGCCGGCTGCGGGCGCGCGGTCGGCTCGGTGGCTCGCCACGGGCCTCGCCCTGCTCGCGCTCCTGTCGGCGGCGGCCTGGAGCGCGGCGGGTCGGACAGTGCGCACCGGGCCCGTCCGGCTGGTCCTCGCCGTCGCGGGCGGTATCGCCTTGGCGCCACTGCTCTGGGCGCTCGTGCCGCGGGTCATCGACTCCGACGGCTCGGCCACAGTCGACCTCATGACGGCGCTGGCGCGTCGTGCAGCCACGCTGGGAGAGGTGCCCAAGCTCACGCTGCCCGAGGGTCCGCTCACGGGCGGTCTGGGCGCCAGCGGCGCGCTCCTCGTCTGGTCGCTCGTCTGCGCATGGTTCTGCGCCGCGCCTCTCGCAACGAGCGACGTCCCCGCGCCGGCCGCGTCGCGCCCCCTCCTCCGCTTCGCCATGGCCCTGGGCCTGCTCAGCCTGAGCCTGGCCGGCGCGACGGGCATCATCTGGAGCAACTTCGCGTGGGGCGGCCCCGTGTTGCCGGATCCTCGACTCTACGGTCATGTGGCCGTCATGGGCCTGAGCGTGACGTTCTTCCTCGCGCGCACAGCCGTCCCCGCGGCCTCCGTCGTGCCGTCACTCCTGGCTCTCGGGGCCTGGGTCGCGCTGCTGGCGACCATGCTCGGCCCGGAGCTCGGCTGGCTGTCCCCGACGCTGCATCGCTTCGGACCATGAGCGTGCCGCGCTCGATCTCGCGGAACCTCGGCTCTAGTTGCAGCCCTTGGGCGTCATCCCCGCGATCCACTGCTTGACGACGTCAAGGCCGACCTTCGAGATAGCGAGGTTCGGAAGCTCCGGCATCTTGATCGAACTCACCGTCGAGCTCATGCGAAAGACCATGATGCTCTTGTCGGGCTCGCCAGGCACGATGTCGTAGTAGAGGTCACCGGCTCCAGGACCGGCCGCAACCGGCTCTTTGCAGATGCCGGACTTGACCTTGTCGGTCTCGCTCGCGGTCAGCCACAGCCCGGTCCCGCTCGCCGCGCCGCCCGTGCGATGACAGTGGGCGCAGTTGGCGTCGAGGAAGGACTTGGCCCGAGCCTCGATGCCCTTGGTCTCGTCCTCTGGGTTGACGAGCGTCTTGATGCCGTCGAGCGCCGGGAGCGCCTTGTCGAAGAGGCCGCGCGCCGCGAGCGCTTGGAGCTGGCCTTCGGTGCCCACGGGGCGGTGCAGCTGGCGCGCGGTCGTCCCAAGCGGCACGACCTTGTCATCGCGGCTGTGGCAGTTATGACACTGAAACACGCCTGGAATCAGGTACTTGCGGTCGGCGGGCTTGCCGTCGTCGCCGAGCACCTTGATGTTTGTCTCTCCCCCCGGCTCGACGCGCGTCGCCTCGGTCTGAGCGTCGTTCCACACGTAGACGTAGGACTGCCAGCCGCTGTCGGTCAATAGCAGCAGCCGAGTCTCGATGACGCGCAGCGGGCTCTTGGTGTCGGCGGGGTCGGTGTGGAACGCGAACGTCTTGACCAGGATTGTGCCCTTGGGGAAGGTCCAGTCGCCTTCGGCGTCGAAGGTGACCTTGCCGCCCTCAGGCAGAGCGATGTAGCGGAACTTGTCGGCGCCATCGGACCACAGCGGCGAGGTGACGTCGTAGAAATGCACGTTCTTCGCCGGCTTCATGTCCGCGAGCGGGCCCTCGAAGAGGCCGTACTCGGAGAGCGTGACGTAGGGGATGTCACACGTCGTCTTGACCGCCTTGGGCGTCACGGGCCACACGCCGGGCGTGCAGCGCTTCTTGCCCCCGACATCCGTCGGCACCCCGTTGGCGTAGCCCGTGCACGGATCTCGCGGCGCGAGGACCTTCTCTTTGGGCCACTCGCAGGTCACCGCGCTCAGGTCGTTGGACCACTTCGTCTTGTCTAGGTTCTCGCATTGCTTGAAGTCGAGGTACGTCGCGTCGTTCTTGCCTTCGGCGGAGCCGTTGTTCGACCAACAGTTCTTGCGCTCGGCCGCGGTCGCTGCCGGCTTGGTCGCGTCGATGCAGCCGCCACTCGACAGCTCGGGGATGGGCGAGGGGAAGCCGAGCGCCTGGAGCAGGCCCTGGGGCTCCTTGCCATTGCCGATAAGCACGTTGTCGTGCACCCAGTTGCCCTCGGGGTAGATGTCGAGACCCGGGTCGTTGTACTCGCCGAAGATGCCCTTGTCGTAGGCGAGCACCACGATGCCCAAGCTTTTGTGGTTCGTGATGGTGTTGTGGCGCACCTCGGCGTCATCGGTCGCGAGCATCACGAGGCCGGAGCCCGGGGGAACGCGGCTCACCGAGCTCCCGGGCACGGCGAACGTCGGCAAGTTATTGTTCTCAATCAGATTGTGATGCGCGAGCGTGCGCTTGCCCTCCTTCACGGGGAGGTTGGGCAGGTTGAATATCAAGATGCCGCCGGTGTTGTCGTGCGCGTGGTTGTACGCGACCTCGGCGTCCGACGAGTTCTCGATTTCCAGGCTCGCGACGTTGCCCTCCGTCTCGTTGTCGATGACGAGGATATTCTTGGACTGGCCCACGTAGATTCCGGCGTCGCGCGCGCCATAGACGTAGCAGCGCTCGACGCGCACGCCATCGCTCTGAATCGGGTAGATGGCGTAGGCGCCGTTGGCCGTGGAGACGTCCTTCCAGCGTACGCTGACGTTCAGGAACGCGATGTTCTTCACCGCGGTCGCCTTCACGCCGTCACCGGAAGGCTGATAGACGTCCAGGTCGCGAATCAGGACGTCGTCGGTCCAGACCGAGATGCTCTGTGCGCCCGAGATCTGGTCAGTGAAGTCGAGGATCGTCTTGGGACCCGTGCTGTTCTTGGCCGCCCCCATCTCACGCATCTGACCGGCGCCCTTGAGCGTGACCTTGGGGGTCTTGATGACGACCTCGTAGATGGGCTTGAACGTGCCCTCCGCGAGGCAGATGACCTCACCGGGGACAGCCTCGACGAGCGCCGTCTGAATGGCCGCGTGATCGTGCTTGCCCGGCTTGACCGTCCAATGACAGCCGTCCTTGCCCGTGGGGTGGTGCGCGAGCTGGTCCTCGAGGCCGCGGGGCTCGTCGGGCTCACACTTCTTGGGGCCTGCGGTGTCCGTCGCGGTGTCTCCGGGGACCGGCGTGTCGGTCTTGGCGACGTCGGGCGGCGAGGCGGTGTCCGTGGCGACCGCGCCGTCCCCCGTCGTGGAGGTGTCGCTGGCCGGACCGGGCGCAGCCTCGTCCTTCTTCGCGCAGCCGGCGGCTCCCAAGCCAAGCGCCACGCACACCCCAATCGAGCCCAAAATTCGCTGTCGCATCGCGCCCTCCGTGCCGCGCAGGTTCGATGAAAGGCCCACGCGAGTCAAGACGCGACTGCGCTGGTGGACCGGCCCGTCCGCTGCGGCCGGAGTCACCCCTAGAACGGGTACATCCAGCGCAGAACATGTCGATTAGTGGAAGTTGAAGCGCGGCTCAAAAGGACCGATAACTTGACGGGGTGGCTGGGCGCATCGGTCGGTTCGAGTTGGTGTCGGTGCTGGGCGAGGGTCCGGCCGGAACGACGTGGCTCGCGCGCGGCAAGGACGAGACGGAGCGCGTCGCTCTCAAGGCCTTTCGCGGCATCGACGACCTGCTGGGGCCGTTCATCGAGTCTGCACAGCAGTCGGTCGAGCGGCTCAAGACGGTCCGGAGCGGCGCGGTCGCCCTGCCCTTCGAGGCCGCACCGCGCATGTCGCGTCCCGCGTTTACGGTACGAGAGTACGTCGAGGGCACGACGCTCGAGCAGGTGCTCGGCGCGAGCCTCAAGCTGCCGCCGACGTTCGCTGCGGGGCTCATTCACGCGGCGGCGATTGGGCTTCAGATCATGCACCGCCAACGGTGCTCGCACGGGAACCTCAAGCTCACGAACGTCTTCGTCGACAACCAGGGTCGCGTTCGCCTGGTGGACCCGTTGGTCGCGGCGCCGGCCTTGGTCAAGGCCGGCCTCGGCGTCGCCTCGGGGCTCGTGGGAAACCCGAGCTACCTGGCCCCGGAGCAGCTCACGAGCGGGCACCCCTCGGCGTCCAGCGACGTATATGCGCTCGGCGTGCTCGCCTATCGCCTGCTGTGCGGGCGCATGCCGTTCGAGTCGCTGCCGCTCGATCAGCTGCGGCGCAAGAAGATCTTCTCCGAGTATCCCGATCCCAAGGAGCTGGAGCCGACCCTGTCGACGCCGCTCGTGGCCTTCATACACCAGAGCCTGGACGCGCGTCCCGCTCAGCGCGGACTGACGGCCGAGACCGTAGCGCAGACGATCGCGCGATGGTTGAACGGGCTCGGCCTCACGCCAGCCGCGGCGCTCGAGGAGGGCCTGGATCGTGTCGGTGGCCAGGTCCGGTCACCGAAGGCTGCTCGACTGGCCTACGAGGTCGCGGGGACAGCGCCTTCTCGGGCGCGCTCCGCTCCGCCCGTGGGGGCCCCGCGTGTCGAAGCGGCCGCTCCGGCCCAGGCGCGGGCCACCGACCTCCGGTCCGCCGTGATCGTCGACCTGCCCGCGCCGACTCGAACCAACGTGGCTCCCGTACCCCTGGCCCGGAAAGAGACCCCACACATCGACTTCGTGCCGTCGGGCGCCGCTGTCAGCGCAGCACGAGCCGCACCACGCCCTCGGGAGGTGGTCCAGGAGCTGGGCTTCGAGGCGCCGGCGGAGCTGTCCATGCTCGAAGATCGCGTGCCCAAGTGGGCCTCGGCACGCTCGGAGCCGATGCCGGGCTCGGAGCCCGCCTTCGATGTCCTGCTTCATCCCGATTCGCAGGGCTCCGACGTCTCCGGGCCGCAGTTCTGGGCCCCCGAGGCGGCCTCGGAGTCGAGCCCCGTCGTGCGCTTCCGAGAGGGCCTGTCCGTGGCCGCCGAGGAGTTCCCGCAGTGGGCGACCCACGGAGAGTCGGACGGCCCGGCGACCGCGAGCCCACGGCCCGCGGGACGCTCGTCGGGTGAGATCCCGATCGACGCGGCCCCGACCGGCGCGACCCAGGCGGCCCAAGAGTTTCCGGAGTGGGCCACGTCTGAGGTCGCTGCGTCAGTCACTGCGCCACCCGGCGCGACCCCGGCGACGCCGGCTCCCCCGCCCACGGCCGCGAGACCGGTGTGGACCCCGTCGCCTCACTGGCGCCGCTGGGCCGTCGGCGCAGCGGCGGGTGTGGCCATTGCGCTCGCAGCCTGGTTCGCTTCGACGCGCCCGCGGGAGACGCGTACCGCGGCTGCGGGAGCGACTCCGGCCACAGACTCGCGCGTGGACGGGCTCGAGCTCCTGGGCGCCGCTAAGCGGGCCGCTGACGGTCCGCCGGAGGAAGCAATGCGCGCGGCGAGCGCTGCCGTCGCGGCGCTTCCAGGCAACGTGCAGGCGCTCGTGCTGCTTGGGCGCGCAGAGCTGCGCGCGGGCAAGGGCGAGCAGGCCCTGGCGACCGCAGGGAGGGCCAAGTCGCTCGCATCCAACGATCCCGACCCGACGCGGCTCGAGGCGGAGGCGCTCCTGGTGCTCGGGCGCGGCTCCGAGGCCATCGCGGCAGCCCGCGCGGCGGTGGCTCTGCGACGGACCGATCCCAAGGCCTGGATCGTCGTCGCGCACGCGGCACTCGCGGCGCGCCAGCTCGACGAGGCCGAGAGGGCACTCGGGGAGGCCACGCTGCTCGATCCGGCCGACGCAGAGGCCCACCGATCGCTCGGCGATGTGCACCTGCAGTCGGGGAAGCCTGACCGGGCCCGAGACGCGTATCGCCGCGCCATCGATCTGCGACCGGAGGACGTGGCCGCCTATCACGGCTTCGGTCGCGCTGCGTTGCGCGCCGGCAAGAGCCCCGGTGCAGCCGACGCGCTGGTCCGCGCATTGACGGTGGCCCCCGCAGACCGCACGCTCCGTCGCCTGGCAGGGGAGCTGCTCCTGGCCGAGGGCCGCCTCGAGGACGCCGTGTTTCACCTCGGCCGCGTGACGAAGGACACGCCCGACGACTGGGCAGGGCAGCTCGCACTCGGACACGCGCTGCTTCGGATCGGGCGGATCCCGGAGTCCGTCTCGTGTTTCGAGACGGCCGAGCGTCTGCATCCGACCGCGGAGGTCCGATTCCACCTTGGCACCGCTCGCGTCGCCGCCAAGGACGACGCGGGAGCGCTGGCGGACTTCGAGGCTGCCGAGAAGCGCCGCGATCGCCTGTGGCAAGCCGCCTGTGAGGCGGGACGCGCTCAGGTCCGCCTGGGCAAGCCCGCCGAGGCGCGGCTCGCCTTCGATCGCGCCGCCAAGCTCGCACCCGAGCGCTTCGCGAAGCTGACGGACGCCGCACTTCAGAGCGCGGCCGCGCTGGAGCTCACGGGACTCACGTGCACGGGTTCGGGCGCCGAGCTCCTTCCGGTAGAGTAGGCGCGTGTTTCGGAGGCACCGTCAATCGCCGTTGGGTCGCCCCCAGCCGCCGTGCGCGCCAGTTCTTGTGGACGAGCACCCATGAGACCGGCCTCTGAGGGTGTCGTCCAGTTCGGCTACAGGCTCACTCCCGCGCCGCCGCCGCGAGATCCGGTCGTCGGCGAGCTCACGCGGTGGCGCGCCGAGCTCTTTCGACGCGACACGATAGGGTGTGACCTGTCCCGCTATGGGGCATGCTACGGCAACCTGAGCGCGCGCACCGGTCCCTACGCGATGGCTCCAGGGCGACGCGAGTTCCTGGTCTCGTGCACGCAGACCGGCGGGGACCCGGTGGGCGGTGCGGCCACACTGGTGCGTGTCGTCGGTTACGACCACGGCCGAAATCACGTCACGAGCGTCGGCAGCTGTCCGCCGTCCTCGGAGACGATGACGCATGGTGCGATGTACGACGCCAGCTTGGACGTGCGCGCCGTCGTGCATGGCCACGACCCACGTCTCTGGCGGTGGCTGCTGTCGACCGACGCACCACGGACGCCGGAGGCCGTAGCGTATGGCACGCCCGCGATGGCACGCGCCGCGTTCGATTGCGTCCGCCAGGATCACGAGCGCCCGTGGCGACAACCCGGGGTGCTCGCGATGGCCGGCCACGAGGACGGCGTCGTCGCGTGGGGCGGCACCGTCGCCGAGGCGGCGCGCCGCTTTCTATCGGCCTGGCACGTCGCCCGGACCTGAACAAGCGGTCAATGGCAGATCTGCTGCCGCGCCACCGTGTCGGCGCTGCAGCTGAAGAAGCCCGACGAGCAGCCCGTGACCCACGTCCCGTTGTTGCCGCACGCGGGCGGCAAGCTGCCCGTGAACGCCTGCTGCGTGCCGCTGCAAAAGCCAAGCACCGTGTCACAGTGCCCCCCGACTTGCGTATACAGCGGAGTGCTCGCGCCGTCGCAGTCGAAGTCGAAGCTGCCATCCCCCCGGTGAGAGGCGAACCACCCGGGCTGACCCGGGTAGGCGTACCCGTTGTAGTCGTAGCAATCGCTGGCGTTGGTCACGTTATAGCCGTTGCCGGCACCACAGCGGCACTGTCCGCTCGAGCCGCCGTAGCCATCACTGTCGTTGTCCACGTAGAACCAAGAGCAGCCGCCGGCGCCAGGCTCATCCGACTGGCCATTGCAGTTCTCGTCGGGCCCACCGCAGATTTCCGACTTGCCGGGGTTCACGTTGCCGTTCGAGTCATTGCAGTCGAACTGCCCCTTGTTCGAAGCGTCGTACTTGCCGCTCACCGCGCAGAGGCACTTCTTCTGGTCGATAGGCCAGCCATCATCGTCGCCATCGTAGTAGTAATTCTTGCACTGCGCAGACCCCTCGGGATCGACCTTCTTGTCGCAGTCGTCGTCCTTGCCGTTACAGACTTCGCCGGCACCGGGCTTGACGTTCTTGTCCTTGTCGTCGCAGTCGCCCGACAGCAGCGCCGTGTGCTTGCCCGAGGGCGGGGCTTGAGGGCAGCCGCACACCGAGTCGTTCTCGAGCCCCCAGCCATCGCCGTCGCCGTCTTGAAAGAGCGTGACACAGCCGCCCGCGCCGAGCTCGTCAGTGCCAAAGACGCAGTTGTCGTCCTTGCCGTTGCACGTCTCCTGCGCCCCATGCCGCGCCGTGGGATCGGCAGGCGCGCAATCGGTCACGTTGGGGTCGCCGTCGTTGTCGATGTCCAAGTCGCAGGCGTCGCCCTGGCTGTCCTGGTCGAGGTTGGCTTGCGCCGCGTTGGAGACCGTCGGGCAATTGTCGGCCGCGTTCAGGACGCCGTCGTTGTCCATGTCCGGGTCGCACGCGTCGCCGAGCTTGTCCGTATCCGTGTCCGTCTGATCGCTGTTCTTGGTCGCAGGGCAGTTGTCGGTCGCGTTCAGTACTCCGTCACCGTCGAGGTCGCCGTCGCACACGTCACCCTGACCATCGCCGTCCGTGTCGACCTGAGCGGGGTCGGCCACGTCCGGGCAGTCATCGGCGCCATTGGCGACCTGGTCGCCATCGCGATCCGGATCGCAGGCATCCCCGATGCCGTCGCCATCGAGGTCGGCCTGCGTCGGATTGGCGACGTCCGGGCACGTGTCGGTCCCGTTCGGCGTGCCATCGCCGTCCTTGTCGGGATCGCAGGCGTCCCCGGGCCCGTCGCCGTCGAGATCGGCCTGATCCTTGTTGGCCGCGTCCGGGCAGTTGTCCTGCCCGTTGGAGATGGTGTCGCCGTCGCGGTCCTGATCACACGCATCGCCAAACGAATCCTGGTCCAGATTGGCCTGCTCCAAGTTGGGCACGAGCGGGCAGTTGTCGGTCGCGTTGGGCACGCCGTCCTCGTCGATGTCCGGATCGCACGCGTCGCCGAGGCCGTCACCGTCGGTGTTCTTCTGGTCGGCGTTGGCGACCGTCGGGCAGTTGTCCGACGCGTTCAGGAGCCCGTCATCGTCCGCGTCGGCGTCACAGGCGTCGCCCTTGCCGTCCTGATCGGCGTCGAGCTGATCGGGGTTGGGCACGAGCGGGCAGTTGTCCTCGGTATTGAGCTTGCCATCGTCGTCCTTGTCCGCGTCGCAGGCGTCGCCCTTGCCGTCCAGGTCCGAGTCGGTCTGGTCCGGATCGTAGGTCGCGGGGCACGCGTCCAGTACGTCGGCCACGCCATCGTTGTCGTCGTCCTCGTCACAGCCGTCGCCCTTGCCGTCCTGATCGACATCGGCCTGGTCCGCGTTGGGCGTGATCGGGCAGTTGTCCTTCGCGTTCTGCACGCCGTCGCCGTCGATATCCTTGGCGCACACGTCGCCGATGCCGTCGCCGTCAAAGTCGTCCTGACCCGGATTGGGCACGACCGGGCAGTTATCGACGCCGTCGAGCAATCCGTCGTTGTCGTCATCCTCGTCGCAGACGTTACCGAGGGCATCGCCGTCGGTGTTGATCTGCTCCGGATCAAAGATCGTGGGACAGTCGTCCAGCGCGTTCATGACCGCGTCGTCGTCCTGGTCGTCGTCGACGCAGTCCTTGGTCCCGTCACCGTCCTGATCCGGAAAGCCCTCGTCCTTCTGGCCGTTGCAGTCGTCATCGACGGCATTGCACGCCTCGACCGCAGGCTCTTGACCCGAACAGGTGACCTTGCCACCGGAACACAGCGTCTTCCCGGGACACGTGCCGTGGTCATTGGTCAACGCACAGAAGATGCCGTCGAGCCCTTCGTCAGTCGCGCCATTGCAGTCGTTGTCCTTGCCGTCGCAGACCTCGACGTTGGCCGGTGGCGCGTCACACGCCGACAACCCGCCGGGGCCGCACCACCGCAAGCCAAGGCAGGTCCCCGTCGCGTTCTTGCCCGACGCGCACGTCGTCTTGGCCGCCTGCTGGATGGCCCACTTGGAGCACGTGCACTGGCCTGACGTGGGGATGCACTGCTTGACGTTGGCGCCGCCGACCGAGACCTCGCCGCAGGTGTAGCCCTCGGGACAGGCGCCGTTGGCGCACGCGATCCCGCAGAAGCTGCCCTCCTCGGCCGACTTTGGGATGCAATAGCTGTCCAGGCCCGCGCCGGCGTTGCCGCAGTCCGCGTGGGACAGACACGGCCGGCAGAGCTCGAGCGAGCGGTCGAGGCAGAGGAAGACTAGGTCGGTCGAGCCCTCGTACTTCGCGCAGCCGTAGCCGGGCGGACACGCATCGACGCAGCTGATGGTGCAGACCTGGCCGTCCTTCGAGGGCACGCAGTAGCCGCTTTGACAGTCCTCGCCCGTGACGCACGGCGTGCCCAGGTGGCCTTGCCCCGGCTCCTTGCTGTCCGAGCCGTCAGACGGCGAAGGCCCCGCATCTCCGGAGCCATCGGCGCAGCCGTCACACGGCGCGGGTGTCGAGCCGTCCTTGCCCGCTGCGTCCTTGCCCGACGCATCCGCGGGGGCGATGCCATCGGCGCCTAGCGCGTCGGCCTCTGGGACCGGGAAGAAGACGCCGTGCCCGTCGGTCTCCTCGTTGGTACAGCCGAGCGCGATCCAGAGCACGATAAACCCGATGATGCGCGCCACGTTCATGGGTGCAGCGTCGTGAGGTCGGCCTTGGCTGTCAAGCACGACCGACCATTGACCACTTCCAGCGCCAGTGCTACGCGGCGGGCCCGATGAGGAGGACCCCATGAGCCAGCCCGGCGCGATCGCAACGATGCTCCAGAACCTGCGGACCTTGGGCGACAAGCCTGCGCTGTTCGAGGTCCGTGGCCGCGAGGTGGTGCCGGTGGCCGGGCGCGAGCTGCACCTGCTGGTCGGTCGCGTACGCGGTCTGCTCACGACGCTCGGGGTCCAGCCGGGCGATCGCGTCGCCCTGCTCGCGGGCAACAGCGCGCGTTGGGTGGCGGCGGACCTCGGCATCCTGGCGAGCGGTGCCATCGCCGTACCGCTGTATTCGCGCCAGGAGCCCAAGGAGCTCGCCGCGATGCTGCGCGACTGCGAGCCCACGGTCCTGCTCGTGTCGGACAAGGACCTCGCCGACAAGCTGCTGGAGGCATGGCCCGAGGGTCGCGAGCGCACGGCGTTGTTCGACCTCGCCTTCGCGCACGAGCCCACGGCCGAGCCGGAGCACGCGCATCGCCCCGACGACGTGGTCACGATCATCTACACGTCCGGCACGAGCGGCGAGGCCAAGGGCGTCATGATCACGTCAGGCAACCTGGACTTCATGGTCCCGGTCACCGCCAGCCGGGTCGAGGAGCTCACCGGCAAGCGCGGCCACCCGGACAAGGTGTTCCATTACTTGCCGTTCTGCTTTGCGGGCTCGCGCATCGCGCTCTTCACGCAGCTCGTACGGCCAAACCCGGTGCTGCTCTCGACGGACCTGACAAAGGTGCTCGACGAGATGCTGGCGGCCGATCCGCACTACTACCTCAACGTCCCGGCCGTGCTCGAGCGCATCAAGGCCGGGGTCACCGCCAAGATTCGCGAGAAGGGCGGCATCGGCTGGACACTCTACAGCCGCGCGCTCGACGCCAATGCGCGCATCCTGGCGGGCAAGGGCGGGCTGGGCGATCGGGCGGCGGTCGCCATCGCGCGTAAGTTCGTGTTTCCCAAGATCAAGGAGGTGCTCGGCAAGAGCCTGGAGTTCCTCATCTGCGGCTCAGCCCCGCTGTCTCCGGAGACGCAGAGCTTCTTCGAGCTGATGAACGTCCCGGTGTATCAGGTGTACGGCCTCACGGAGACCACGGCCATCGTGACCATCGACCGGGCGCGGCAGCCGGGCGCATCGGGCGAGCCGGGGAAGGTGGGGCACGCCATCCCGGGGGTGGAGATGAAGCTCGGCGAGGGCGATGAACTGCTCACGCGTGGACCGCATATCTTCCACGGCTACTGGAACAAGCCGGAGATCTCGGCGGAAGCGCTCGTCGACGGCTGGTTCCGCACGGGCGACCAGGCCGAGATCGACGCGGCGGGCAACCTGCGCATCGTGGGGCGCGTCAAGAACCTTATCAAGCCGGAGTCGGGCCACTGGGTCGCGCCGGAGCCACTGGAGGAGCGGCTCAAGGAGGCGTGCGAGGGCGCCGAGCATGTCGTCGTCATCGGTCATGGGCGCCCGTTCCTCGGCGCGCTGGTCGCGGGCACCGGCCTCGACGTGGCACGCATCCAGGCCGCGGTCGACAAAGTCAACGCCGATCTGCCGCATTACCGCCGCATTCGCGCCTTTGCGCACGTGGGTCCAGCGCTCACCATCGAGAGCGGGCTCCTGACCGCCAACGGCAAGCTCCGCCGCAAGGTGATCGAGGCCGCGCACGCCAGCGCGATTGCGGCCATGTTCTCCAAGCCGTAGCCTCTCGGCGGCGGCAAGGAGGCGGGTGTGCGTGCAGCGATTGGGATGACCTTGGTAACGGTGTGCCTGGGCTGCGGCGACGCAGGTACGACGGGCGCGCTGGTGACGGCGGACGTGAGCGCGACGGCCGACGGGACGTGCCTCGACTGCGACGCGACGGTGACGCCGGAGGTCGCGACGGCGGCGGATACGACTACCGTTGCGCCAGACGTGAGCCCGCCGTTCGACGGCGACACCTCGCCCACCGACACGGCGACGCCGCCCGCGTGCACGGTGGACGGCGCAGCGCTCGCGGCGAAGAACCTCGCCTCCCTCCAGCGCTTTGGGCTCGCGCGCTCCGGTGCGATCGTGCGCGGCACGTTCTCCGGCGTCATCACGCTCTACAACGAGCCGCACGGCACGTTGACCCTCACCGAGGTGCCGTTCGGCTGGTCGTTCCTCGCCGGCCAGACCGTGCAGGTACCGCTGCCAAAGGGCGTCACGCCCCAGAACGGCGAGCCGTGGGTGCTGGGCCTGTCCCAGGCGTATCCGACGAAGGTCGCGACCAACCTCGTATGGAGCCCCGTCCACGCGGCGATGCCGGTGGCGAGCATCCCGGAGGGCGCGGCGGTGGGCTACCGTGCGTTGAAGGACGCCTCGGTCGCCGTGGTGCGTATCACCAAGCAGGACAAGTACCGCACGCGCTTCGAGGTCGTCGAGACGCTCGCGGGCACGCTCCCCGCCGCCTTCGAGGACAACTGGTACGCCGAGTGGGGCCTGCCGTATCCAAAGCCGTCCACAGAGACGACCTGGCTCGCGACGGTCACTGGCGTCTCCACGATCGTGCGCACCGGCGACATCCTCGGCAGCGTGGTCGACTTCCGGCCCGACACGCCCGAGCAACGGGCGACGATCACGGCCGCGCTGAAGGCGTCGACGAGCCCGTTCGGCGGCAAGACGATCGCGTCGGTCAAGGCCGCACGTGAGGCGATGTACGACGCCTATCGCTTTCGGAAGGCGCCGATGGTCGTCGAGTCGGTGGTCTCGGGCGTCGGCGAGGAGTGCTGCACTGGTGCCGGCGGCACGTTCGTCTCGAACCACGTCACAGCGGTGCTGTTCGGCCAACCGCCTGCGGACTTCGTCGTCGGTGGCCACGCGCACTACAGCAAGGATCAGTGCAAGGACGCCATCCTCTACGCGCTGGAGTCTGCGACCGCCCCCTCGGCGGACGTGCTCGCGGCGCTGGGCTGCGAGAAGCCGTCCACGGTCGGGCTCGACACGTCGCACACCAAGGACAGCGCGCGCATCTCCGCGCGGCGGGGCGCGACCGAGCCCAACCGCGCCCAGGTGAAGGCGTGGCTCGCGACGCGCCTGCCCGAGCTCGACGTGCGCCCCGTCGACGCGCCGCTGAACCCCAAGGCGAGCGAGGGCCAGCCCGGACCCTGGTCAGAGACGCCGGACGCCGCCGAGGCGTTTGCAATGGCAACGAGCGCCATCCTGCTCACGATCGAGGCCGTGACGACCGATCCGGTGACCCAGGCCAAGACGGTGCGGTTCTCGACGACGTGGTCGCTCTACGAGTACGACCACTTGGTCAAGTCCGAGGCGGTGGTGACCTTCACCTGCGGCGATCCGCGGTGGCTCGAGCCCAAGTCGCGCTGGATCGCGCCGCTCGTGCTACTGGACGCCCAGTACACGGGGCCCGGCGCGCCGCCGGACCTGTCACGCGCGTTCTTCCTGCCAGACGTGCTCGTGCCGGAGTCCGCGATGACCATGCAGCTCGCCAACGATCTGGCGCAGGTGTTCAACTAGCTGGGTCAGCGTCCTTGGCGCGCCAGAGCCGCCCAATGGCCTCGTGGGACAGGTTCTGCTCCGGCGCATTGGTGCACACGTAGCGCTCGCACTCGATGGGCCGCGCCGCGTAGATGCGGCAGCCGCTGCCATCGAAGAACACACACGGCCCGCGCAGGAAGCGGTAGAGGTCGTCCACGCGCGAGGCCGGCGGTAGCGCCGGCTGCCCGAAGCGATCGAGCTTGACCGGCACGAAGACGGGCACCCGCTCGCCGTCCACCTCGGCCTCGTCGATGACCAGGAACTGGCGCACGAAGGCGTCGGGCTCGAGTCCCAGCGTCGCCGCGGCGCGGTCGGCCTCACCCGGTCCGAACCAGCCGGGGCTCGTGCGGCAGCAGATCCCACGACGGACGCAGCCCTTCTCGGGCGCGGGATGGGGATCGGGCTCTTCGTCGAGCCAGTAGGGGTTGTCTGGTGCGTCCGAGCTCTCGGTAAGTGCTCCGGAGGCTCCGGAGGCTCCGGAGGCTCGTGAGACGGTTCGCTCGTCGAGGATGCGAAAGGCGCCGCGACGCCCCATCAGCCCTCGGCGACGAGGCGCAGCCGGGGCAGCTCACCGGTGCTCGCGTCACGCAGCTCGCCGGGGCGCGGCAGCCGAAACGCGTGCTTGGGCGTGTAGGTCTCCGGGTCCTTGCCCTCGATCTGAGGGAAGCACCACTTGCGCAGGCCGGGCATCTGCACCTCGGTCCAGTAGTCGCGCCAGACGATGGCGTCGGGCTCCCACCGAAACTCGGGCTCGACCACGTCCACGCTGGCCAGGCCCTGGGTCTCGAAGACCCAGTGGTTGTCGTAGATGAACGGCTTGAACAGGTCCAGGATGCGATCGACGCGCTCGAGCTGCTTGTCGGTGCCGTCTGCGGCGTTCGCGAGCCGCTCGGCGTGGCCCTTGATGAACTCGGGCGCCTTTTCGGCGACGCGCTCGGCGACGGACTTGACGCCCCGCGCCAGCGCCCTGACGTTGTCATTGGACAGCAGGTGCCCCTGCGGCGCGTTCTTCGCGTCGAGCCGCGACATGACCAGCCGCTCACGGGTCGTCTCGCCAAAGCGGCGGTAGTGCTTGCGATAGCCGAGCCCGGTGAGCTCGGCGGCCCGCCGGATCGTGAGCTGGTTCTGCTCCGAGGTGCCGCTCTGGTAGACCTCGCGGTGAGTCCCTTGGAGCATGGCCGCCGTCGCAATGGTGAGTCCGTTGCAGCACAGGTCGACCGGGACGACGTCGAACGGGAGGGTGGGCTTGGACACGAGGTGGCGAAAGCCGGTGCCGAGTAGGTAGACGAGCGGCCCGCTGGTGTTGAAGCCCTCGTTCCAACCCGGGAACGGGAAGCTGACCGCGCACTCGACGATCGCGGGCCGGAACACCGAGAACGCCACGCCGAGCTCCCTCGCGCGACGCTTGAGCATGCCCTCGGCGAGGCTCTTGGACCATGTATACGTATTTGGCCATCCGAAGCGTGCGGCGCGCTCACTGCCGAAGTCGGCCATGAGGCGCTTCAGGCGCTCTTTGCGCTCGCGGGCCTTCATGTTGCGCACGAGCGTCTGGTTGCCCGGGTTGAGCTTCTTTTCGCGAATGCGCTCCATGACCAGCGCGTCCAGCTCGGCCTCGCGCTCCGGCGTCTCCTCGGACGCGACGATGCGCTCGACCTCGGCCTGCACCTCGGCGTACTCCACGTCGGGGTCCATCGAGCCACCGTCAGGCCGGTAGTCCTCGCGCAGCACCTCGGCGATACGGCCTGGGCGATTGCCGGCGACGTAGCAGGTCGAGACGTGCAGGAGCTTGGCCTTCTGGCAGGAGGCCGTAAACGTGACGCAGTTTGTCGCGCCGTCGACGTTGGTGGCGATGGCCTCGCGGATGTCGGGGTTGAAGTCGACGAGCCCAGCGACGTTCACGATGACGTCGACGTTCTGCTGGAGCCGCGCCTTGACCTCGGGCTCGAGGCCGAAGTCGACCTCGGAGACGTCGCCCTCCACGACCTCGATGCGGTCGGCCAGGAACGCGCCGAGGTCGGCGCCATACTGCTCGTGGAGGCCCTTGAAGCAGTAGTTCGTCGCGATGATCTGCTCGAAGCGCTCGTGCGCGGGGCGGAGCCCCTTCTTGCGGAGGAGCACGTAGATGCGGCCGACCTCGGGCACGCGGTCGAGCACCATGGCGAGCCAGACCTTGCCGAGGAAGCCCGAGGCGCCGGTGACGAGCAGGTGCTTGCCACGAAACGAGTCACGAATCGAAAGACGGGAGCTGCTCACCAAAGTACCTCCAACCAGTCCCCGAGAGGCGATGTCCATGCGCTGCTAGGCGTCCTCGGTGTAGTCCACGATGGGCCAATCGGCCTCGTGGGCGGCCCGCCGCAGCGTGAAGTCCGGGTTGACAGCACACGGCTTGCCAACCGACGCCAGGAGGAGCAGGTCGCCCGCGTGGCTCCCGAACGCCGCGGAGCCGCGGGCGTCGAGTCCATGCTCCTCGCAATAACGGTGTACGAAGCGGCCGGCATCGTGACCGCCGACGACCGGATCGAGCAGGCGGCCGGTGCAGTCCCCGTCGGCCTTGAACTCGATGTGATTGGTGACGAGCCGATCGACGTGGCGCGCGCCGATCTTGTCGACGAGCGGCGCCATGAGCTGCGGCAGGCTCTCCGACAACAGCACCGTGCGGTAGCCCTCGTCCTTCATGCGCTGGACAATCTCGACGCCGCGGTCGAGCAGCTTGGAGGCGAGGACGTCGTGGAAGTACTCCTCGCCCAGCACCTCGATGCGGTCTTGGCTCATGCCCCGAAACGCCAAGTAGGCGACGCGGTTGGCGAGCGTGCGGTCGTTCTGGCGGAGCAGGCCATAGGCGGGCGCGCCGAGCGCGAGGCCCACGGTGCGGAGCGCGCGCTCTTTCATGCCCTGCGCGTTACGCGCCACATACGCGGCGGCGGACAAGAGCCCCCGCTTGAAGAGGACTCCCTCGACTCGGATGAAGGCTGCGGCGTTGCGTTCGGGTGCGGTCATCACAGCTCGCTTGTCGGGGCCTTCCGTCGCTGGCGGGAGCGTTCGAGCCAGCTCTCGGGTCGCGCCGGTTGTAACGGATGGACGAAGCGAAGGGAAGTAATATTAGACTGGACAGTTCAGTCTAGTTTCGTCCAATCATCCCCAGGCCATGATCGCCAGTCGGTGGCTGGCACACCAACCCCGGATCGGGCAAGATGTGTGGTTGCACCTTCGGGTTGCGCCACGTTGGGGGGGACGCACGTGAAAGCCGCAGCAGCGCTGGAAGCCAATACGGCCCCAATCCTTGTGCAGCTCCAGAACCAGCAGCCCGAGGAGCGGCAGGTCAGCGTCGAGCGCTTCCTCGGGAGCGTGGCTCAGTCCGTCGACGCGGGGACGGTCGAGCCGCCCACGCTGTCGAACATCTCCCAGCGCGTGCAACGCCTGAAGAAGGACGCGGAGGGACAGCTCGAGGCCCTGCTGCGGATCACGGAGAGCGAGCCGGCGGTCGCCGCGCACGTGATGCGCCTCGCGAGCACGACGACGCTTCCGGGCCACCGGCCGGCGCAGCACCTGCGAGCGGCCATGGTGCAGCTCGGGGCACCGGCGGTGACGAACGTGGTCGAGGCGGTCGCGCTGTCGGACTTCTCCCGACATGGCCGTGAGCTCTCGTTTCACCACCTGCGCAAGATCTGGACGTGCACGGTCTATACGGCGCTCGCCGCGCGGACCATCGCCTCCTGGAACGGCCGCGTGGATCCGGAGGTCGCCTTTCTCTGCGGGCTCTTGCACCGGGTTGGCGAGCCGCTCCTGCTGCGGCTCATCGGCGAGAGCGCTCCAGCGGAGGCGATGCCGTTTGCGAGCGACCCGTTCGTCCTCGACATCATCGCCGAGCACCATGCGCAGGTCGGCAGTCGGTTCTTGCGCGCCTGGGGCTTGCCCGAGAGCCTCGTCGCCCTGGCCCGCGAGACGGCGAGCACACCACGGCCCGACGCGCCGCTCCATGCCGTCGTCACAGCGGCCTATCAGGGCGCGCTCCACTACGGGTACACCTACCTCAGCGCGCGGCCGAATCGGGGCACCTTCGAGCTGGCCGCACGCGCCGCCGGCGTCGATCCGGACCAGGTCGAGGAGGTCATGTCCACGATTGGCGGGCGGCTCAATGAGCTGCTCTCGATGACGCGCTAGCCGCCGGCGCGAGAGACGCGACGTGCCTCCGTCCAACCACCGCAGCCTCCTCATCGCGCTGTCGCAGGCGGGCCTGCTTCCCACCGATGGAAGCCCGTGGTCGGAGCCGCAGCGCATGGTCGTCGAGGCCGGAGATCGCCTCCTCGGCCTCGGCATCGACTCCGAGACGGTCCTGCGCCTCGTGCGCATCGGTGGCGCTCTCGGCGAGCTCGAGGTCGACGCGGTCGTGCTGGACGTCAAGTCGGGGACCGCACCGGGCTCGGCGCTCGAGCGCCTTCAGCGGCGGCGTACGGCGGTTACTCGGCTCTTGGCCTCGGTCCGGCAAGGTCACGTCTCGCACGCGCTCCGGCGGGTCGGTGGGATTGGAGCGCAGCTGCACGACTACGCCCGTGAGCTGCTCTATGTGCCGAGCCCCTTGTTCGCGGCACGCTACGGGCTGCCGTACCTGCTCGCGGAGGCGCGGGCCGACGCCGAACAGCTCGCGTCGCCGTCGGCCTGTCACCTGCATGGGCGCCTGCTCATGATCCTCGGTCGTCACGCGGAGGCGAGCCGCTGGTTCGAAACCGGTCTGGCCGCCGAGCGCACCGGCATCCTGCTGGCGTACCTCGCGGTCGCGCGGCTGTTCCTCGGCGAGCTCGGCTCCGCGCAAGCGGCGGTGGAGGAGGCGCGCCTCCTCGCGCCACGGTCGCTGCTGGTGGCGTGCTACGCCGCGGTCGTGCGCGCCTTTCAGGCGGGGAGCGCTGAGGATCTGACCACGGCGACGTCAGCAGTTCACGATGCGCTGGAGCTGCTGCGGGAGAGCGCGACGCTGCCGCCGCCGGACGAGGCGAGCGAGCACGTCGAGGCGCTCCTCGCCCGCGGCCGGGTCTGCCTGCTGATGCCGGCGCCGTTCGGGCTGCGCGAGCGCGGGGCGGCCGATCTCCGCCAGGTCCTCGCGATCGTCGAGGCGACCAACCTCGAGCCGCCTGGCGTGGCAGACATCTATCGCATCCATGCGCACTACTTCCTTGGAACGGCGCTCGCCGACGCGGCTGCGACCGACGACAGCGGCGCAACGCGACAGGCCGCCGTCCACGCGCTGCGTGAGGTGCTGCGTCTAGACCCGGGCTGTGCCTTCGCGGAGCGCGCTTACGACCGACTCGGGGCGCTCGACGCCCCCGTGAGTTGACGGTTGCCGATGCGTCAAGGGCCCCTCGTCCTGGTCGTGATGGACGGCGTCGGCGACGGCCCGGCCGATGCGGGGAACGCCGTGGCGTTGGCGCGCACGCCGACGCTCGACACGCTCCGAGCGATCGGGCTGTACACGCAGCTCAAGGCGCATGGACGCGCCGTGGGCCTGCCGTCCGACGACGACATGGGCAACTCGGAGGTCGGCCACAACGCCCTCGGCGCCGGTCGCATCTTCGACCAGGGGGCCACGCTCGTCGACCGTGCGATCACGAGCGGTCAGCTCTTCAACGGCGCCGCGTGGCAGCACGTCCTCGGCGATCGGACCGGCACGCTGCACCTCATCGGCCTGCTCTCGGACGGCAACGTCCACAGCCATGAGCGGCACCTGGTCGCGCTGCTCCGAGCCGCGCGCGCCGCGGGCATCGAACGCGCCCAGGTCCACGCCCTGCTCGATGGTCGGGACGTGCCCGATGGCTCGGCGCTCGAGTACGTCGATCGACTGGAGGCGGTCCTCCGTGAGCTGGGCCCTGGCTTTCGCATCGCCTCCGGCGGCGGTCGGATGCGCGTGACCATGGACCGCTACGAGGCGGACTGGCGCATCGTCGAGCGCGGCTGGAAGGCACACGTCCATGGCGCCGCTCGCCGTTTTCCATCGGCGCGCGCCGCGATCGAGGCGGCACGTGCGGAATCTCCCGGCTGCTCGGACCAGCACCTTCCGCCGTTCGTCGTGGACCCGGCCACGCCAATGGCCGATGGCGATGGCGTCGTCCTGTTCAACTTCCGTGGTGACCGCGCGATCGAGCTCACGCGCGCCTTCGAGACGCCACCGGACGGACGCTTCGAGCCGTTCGATCGCGGGCGGGTGCCGCGGCTGCGGTTCGCGGGGATGACGCAATACGACGGCGACCTGAGGCTGCCGGCGTCGTTTCTGGTCACGCCGCCCGTCATCGACCGTCCGCTGACCGAGCTCCTGGTCGAGGCGGGCATCGCGCAGTGGGCCGGAAGCGAGACGCAGAAGTTTGGCCACGTCACCTACTTCTGGAACGGCAACCGGTCTGAGCCCATCGACCCGCGTCTGGAGACGTGGGTCGAGGTCCCCAGTGATCGCGTGCCCTTCGACGAGCGGCCGTGGATGAAGTCGGCCGAGCTCACCGACGCGGTCCTCGAGGCCGTGCGTGCGGGGCGTCATCCCTTCGTGCGCCTCAACTACGCCAATGGCGACATGGTCGGCCATACGGGCAACCTGGACTCGACCGTGCTCGCCGTCGAGACCGTCGATCTCGCGCTCGACCGGCTGCGGCGCGCGGTCGCCGCGGTGGACGGGCGCCTCATCGTCACCGCAGATCACGGCAACGCCGATCAGATGTTCCTGCGCGACAAGGCCGGAGGGTTTCTGCGCGACCCCGCGACCGGTGCGCCCAGGGCCTGCACGAGCCACAGCCTGAGCCCGGTGCCCTTCATCGTCTGGCCGCCTCCTCCGGGCCTCGCGCTCCGGGACGGCGGTGGTTTGGCGAACGTCGCCGCGACCGTGCTCGCGCTGCTCGGGCTCGACGCGCCGTCGCACTACGAGCCGAGTCTGCTGACCTCCACGACCGTGCGCGCCTGAGCCGCGCGTGAGCCTCCTCTTCGGCGGACTCGCCGCCCTCGGCTGGGGCGTGGCGGACTACCTGGCGTCCATCGCGTCGCGCGAGGGCGGCACGCTGCGGGCCAACATCATCGCGCAAGTGTCAGGCCTGGCGGTCCTCACCCTCGTCGTCGTCGCCTCGGGGGATCTGGCGGCTGCGCTGTCGAAGGGCACGGCGGTCGTGTGGGCCCTCGGCTTGCTCGGGGCCGGCCTCGTCACGTTTGCGACTCAGGCCTTCTACACGGCCCTCCAGCTTGGGAAGACGGCCATCGTCTCGCCGATCTCGTCGTCATATGGCGCGGTGACGACGCTCCTGTGCTGGCTGGGAGGCGCCGCGATCGGTGGACGCGCCCTGCTGGGGCTGCTCCTCGCGGTGGTCGGCGTCGCGGCCATCGCCGCGCGAGGTGGACCGGACACGCCGCACCGGGCAGCGCCGCGCGCTCGACTGCCTCCCGGCGTGAGCTGGGCGCTGATGTCGGCGGTCGCCTACGGCCTCACGTTTCACGTCTTCGGCACGCTCGTGGCTCCCGTGTTGGGGCCCATGGTGCCCATCTGGCTCGCGCGGCTCGTGGCGCCGATCGTGCTCGTCGCCGCCGGTCGCCTGCGGCCTGCGCCCGCGCCGGGACCCTGGCGATGGTGGATCGCCAGCATCACCGGCGTCCTGGCCACGGCAGCCGGCGTCGCGTGCGGCTTTGGGCTGGTCTACGGCGACATTGCCGTGGTCACGGTGCTGGGCTCGTTGTCGACGGCGGTGACGGTCGTGCTGGCGCTCATACTCCGTGGAGAGCGCTTCTCGCGGGGCCAGGCCGTCGGCGTCGCCCTCACCCTGCTCGGGATCGTGCTCCTGAACCTGTGACGGCCCTTCCCGTCGTGCCTCGAGTTCGGTACGCTGAGGCCATGCGCCTCACGCTCGTCCTCATGCTCGCCGCTCACCTCGTGATCGGGTGCGCCGACGACGAGGTCGAGGGGATCGCCTTCGAGTTCGTCGGACCGGGCCCCGTCGTGGGCACGAGCGGCGATGTCACGGTCTCCAAGGACACGATCCCGGGGGACCTCACTGCCGGGGACCTTCTCCAGGCCGACACCGGACCGCTGCACGAACTGTCCGACCTGCTGCACGCGGAGGACACGCACCTCGTCGTGGATGGCGTCGACTCCATCGACGGCGTGCCGGACACGGCGGACGTCCCCGAGCCAGACACGAGCGACGCCGTGGCCGACGCGGGTTGCACGAAGAACGCCGACTGCGAGAGCGGCCTTATCTGCGTGGACGGCGCGTGCGTCGATGCGCCGTGCGTCCCCGGAACCATCCTCTGCGTGCCAGCGGACACCGCGGCCGGCGCCGCGCGAACCTGCAAGTCCGACGGCTCGGGCTACGCGCAGGCGGTACCATGTGCGGACAGCAACCCGTGTACGACCGAGAGCTGTACCGTCGGCCTCGGCTGCACGCAGGTAGCAACCCTGGGCGCCTGCGATGACAGCAACCACTGCACCGTCGGCGACACGTGCGCCAACGACGGCCTGTGCCTCGGGACGCCCAAGGACTGCGTGGACGCCAATCCGTGCACGCAAGACGACTGCGAGCCGGCGACCGGCTGCCAGCACCTGCCCGCCGACGGCGCTTGCGATGACGCCGATCCGTGCACCGTCGGGGATGCGTGCGCCAAAGGCAGCTGTGCCCCGGGTTCGAGCGCGCTCGCGTGTGATGACAGCGACCCCTGTACGATGGACGGATGTACCAAGGGCGCGGGATGCACGCACGCCAAGATCGCCGCTTGCTGTAAGTCGGCCGCGCAGTGCGATGACGGCACCGTGTGCACGACCGACGCCTGCCCCGCCGGAACGCACCAGTGCACCCACGTGCCGAACAGCTCCGGCTGCGAGGACGGAAGCCTGTGCACCGTGGGAGACGCGTGCGCCGAGGGCAAGTGCAAGGGCGGCGCGCCCGCCAACTGCACCGACAACGACCCCAATACGCTCGACACCTGTGATCCCAACCTGGGCTGCCAGCACGTGCCGAGCGACGGGCCCTGCGACAAGGACAGCGACTGCAACGACAAGAACGCGTGCACGAGCGACAAGTGCGTATCGGAGTGGTTTGGCCCGAAGAAGTGCACGCACACGGCGATTCAGGGGTGCTGCGTCACCGCGTCCAACTGCGCGACGGGCGACTCGTGCAAGCAGGCATCGTCGTGCAAGGACGGCAAGTGCGTGCCTGGACCCAATCAGAGCGACGGCTTCCTGTGCACGATTCCGGAGAAGGACCAGTGCTTCACGGGACAGTGCAGCAAAGGGCAGTGCAAGCCGCTGGATGGACAGGTGTGCACGACCGACAGCGGCGCGTGCCCCGCGGGCATCTGCCAGGGCGGCGCGTGCGCTCCGATTGCCGGGCAGCCGTGCGAGGCGACGTTCGACATCGGCATCTGCGAGAAGGTCGTACTGAACGGGAGCTGCGGGCCGCTCGGCGGCTGCAAGCCGCAATCGATCCCGACGCAATATCAGTGTTCAGGGTGCAACGGGCTGTGTGCGACGTGCCTGGGGCAGCAGATCTGTCTGCCCATCCCGTAGCCACGCTCAGCTCGGCGGTAGGCGCACTTCGCGAGCGATGCGCTTGAGGCGCCGATCGATCCACCAGTAGACCGCACCAAGTACCAGGGCGACGAGGCCCACCACCATCACGGAGCCACGACTCAGCCAAGCGAGCCGACCCCAGCGTGGGCTACCTCCGGCAGGGACCCGCGTCACCTGAAGCTCCACACCCGCCGGGCCGCCCGAGGTGTAGATGAGCAACGTGGAGCCGACATGGCCAGCGTCGAGGAACGTCCGCGGGGACCCGTTATCGCTGACGAACCGACGAACCGAACCCGCGTTGCGTGCGGCGACGACGAAGCCGTCGCGCAGTCCGACGACCACGTGCTCGCTCGAAGACCACCGCACGGGCGCCCCTGGGGGCAAGTTTCCCGCAGGGACCAGCTCGCGAATCGAGCCATCGAGCTCCCGGACGGTGAGCCGGCCATCGCCGTCCAACGCCGCGACGAGCCCGCCAGAGCCCACGGCCCCGACAGGACCATGGCTCGCCTGAAAGCTCGCGCCGTGGTCGGTGCTGACGAGCCACGAGGGTGACGCCACGGCTGAGGTGCCCTCGGTGTACGCGATGAAGCGCGGACCTCCATCGGGGACACCGGTCACGGCCGCAACGGGGCCCGGAGCGCGAGCGACATCGCTGAAGGTGGTCTCCGACGGCCGGCGACGTAGGACTCGGCCATCGACGTCGCCAATGAGCGCGCTGCCATCGGAGAAACGCGCAGCTGCGGTCACCTGGCGGTCGAGCAGGCGCCCGCACGGCTGTGGCGGCCCCCCGTCGGCGACGGTGCACTCGAAGAGCCCGCCGGTTGCACCCGCGACGAGCAGGCGCCGACCATCGACCGGATCCGCGGCGACCGCACGTGGCGCGCTGCCCGGGAGGCGCACCGGAGGCAGCGGCTGCCGGGCGCCGGCGGGCCACTCGATGAGGTCGGTGCGGGCGCGCAGCGCGAGGCGGCCCCCTTGCGGGTCGCTCCGAAACGTCTCGGCGAGGGACTCGCCATTCGGCAACCGTAGCGGGGTGCTCGGCGGCAGCGGATCCACGGGCTTGCAGGGGCGCGGGCTCCAATGCCCCGGAGCGTCGCGGCCGAAGCAGCCGCGCGCCGTGCCAGCGAGGAGGGTCCCCGACTGCGCGTCGCGGCCCAGCGTCGTGACGATCCCACCCTCCAGCGTCGCGACGACTTGCGCGGGTGGGAGCTCGACCTCGTCCCAGGGCGCAGGCAGTGCGCAGCCCACCACCATGACCGTAAGCCCCAGAGCTGCGACGCGCGCCATCGCCGGAGTATTGCGTGCAGACCGTGTGAGCGAAAGTGGGGCGATCGCGCCGGTCCCGCTAAAGGATCCCGGCGCGCGGCCGATCTTCTACGGTCGTGGGTCGTCGCATCACGCTCCGGAGCAAAAGGTTGGGCTTTCCGTCGCAGGCGGACTTCGACCTCTATCGGGTCAACGCCCTCCGCGAGCGCCTGCAGCGCGGCCGCTACGCCGTGGCCGGCGCGGACGTCGCCGAGCAGCTCGTCATCGATCACCTCACCACCCTGCTGGCGGTCGAGGCCATCGAGGTCGCGCAGGCAGCGTCTGGCGCCAACGACGGCGCGATTGAGGCCGTCGCTCGACGCCTCTCGGTCACCGACCGGAGCGCCTGCGACGACGCTTGACACGCTCTCGGGCCGATCTTATAAGCCGCTCACTGCGAGCACAGGCGCGCCTGGTGCTTTGCGGTGCTGCGGATGTGGCGGAATTGGTAGACGCGCTAGTTTGAGGTGCTAGTGGCCTTAACTCGGCTGTGGGGGTTCAAATCCCCCCGTCCGCACTTTTGGTTCATCGTTTTGCTGCTCGGTTCGACCGGGTGTCGGCGGGACGGGCCCGTCGAGGTCTTCGATCGCTTTGCGACGGCCTGGGAGGCCGGGCAGATCGACGAGGCCGCGCTGTGGCTCACCGACGACTCACGCGTGCTGTTCGACGGCATGCGCGCGGTTGCAGGGCCAAGCGCTTCGGTCTTCGGACCGGCGGGACGGACGCACTCCATTCGTGCCATGGGCTTCGAAGATCGCGGCGGCATCGCCCTGGTCCAGGTACGCGCCGAGGCGCCGGGGGACGAGCGCGGCACGGTCATCCTGCGTGAGGAGCACGGCGCGTGGCGCGTCGACCTGGTCGGGACCGAGCTCCTCTGGAGCCGTGATTGGTCGACCTCGGGCGGTCCCGCCGAGCGTAGCCGCCCGGGGCAGGACGAGCCGGGCCCCAAGCCCGCGCTCCCCGAGCTCGAACCGCAGCCTCGGGTCGACGCGCACGAGACTTCACGCTAGGCTCGACGCCATGGGTCAGAGCCATCACCGCCGACGCCTGCCCGCCGCGTTCGTCTCGCTGCTGCTCGTCGCGGCATGTAGCGAAGCGAGCCTGACGGAGCGCCTCGAGAGCTGTCGAGAGGCCGCCAAGGACAAGGAGCGGCTGGACGAGGCCCTCGGATGTTTCACGGCGTCGTCGCGCTCGCTGCTCCGCTCCCTCGTGCTGCAGGAGAAGCAGACCGGCGGGACGCTCACGTACTTCGCGGGGCTCGGCGGGCTGGTGGACTTCGACGCCGTCGTCGGGAGCCCCACGTACGTCGGAAAGCTGGCGCTCGTCACGGTCACGACCAAGGCCAAGGAGCGGCAGACCCTGCTGATGGTCAATGAAGGAGACGTGTGGGTATTGGATCCGCTGGAGCTGCCGGCGTTTTGGGCACCGCTCGACGCGGCGGCGTCCGAGGGGGGCGGATGACGCGCGCGACCAGATGGGGCCTGGGGCTCGTGCTCCTGCTCGCCGCGTGCAAGGAGGAGCCGAGCAAGGCCTACGACCGCCTGGTCTTCTTCGCGAAGATGGGCAACGAAGAGGCCTTCCTCGACGGCTTCACCGAGCGGAGTCGGCCACTCGTCCGTACGGTGCTCGCCTTGCGGCGCACCTATGGAGACGACGTGAACAAAGACTCGGATCCCTACCTCGCGCTGGTCATGGACGAGGTCGAGAGCACCGAGATCGAGACGCAGTCGTTGCAGCGCGACCTGCACGAGAGGACCAAGACCGCCGAAGAGGGCTTGGAGAAGGTCGAGCGCCGCGTCGCCACGCTCACGGTCAAGAAGGGCCCCATCAAGCGCCGCGTCAAGATGATCGAGCTCAAGGACGGCTGGAAGATCGACGCCTTTGACCTCCAGGAGCTGTGGCAGAAGGACCCCAAGGCCTTCTCGAGCCGCGACTGAGCGGCGCATGGGAGCGCTCGCGCGACACCACCTCCAGTCGCTGCTCGCGGTGCGACCGCTCGAACGCCTCTATTCGGGGCGGGCCAATGACGGAGGGGCCGATGTGCTCGTCCATCAGGTCCTACCGGGCCTCCCCGCGATCGAGTGTCCGGCCGCAAGCCGCCTGTTCCTCGAGCACTTCGGGCGCCGCGCCGCGCTGAGCGATCCGGGGACCTTGCCGGCCCGCGAGGTCGCCGCCCGCGAGGACGGCCCCTTCTACTACGTGACGGACGTGCCTTCGGGGACCACGCTGGGTGAGCTGCTGCGCGCCGCCGGGTCGCTGCCGGTGCCCGTGGCCGCGGCCGTGACGATCGCCATCGGGAACCGACTCGAGCACGCGCACGCCGCCGGTCTGTTCCACTGGGCCCTGCACCGCGACGCGGTCCTGCTCACGCCGGACGGGCAGACGACGGTCCTCGACCTGGGTCTCGTCCCCTTCCTGGATGCCTGCGCGCCCGATCGCCTTCGCCAGGCGCGGTCGATGTGGGACATCCTCTTCCCCGATCCCGGCGCGGTCGCGCCCGAGCTCTTGGCGGGAGAGCCGCTCGGCAGGGCCACGGACGTCTACGGCTTGGGCGCGCTGCTGTATCTGCTGGTGACTGCCGTAAGTCCGTATCCAGGGCGTGCCATGATGGCCATGAACGCGATCCTCGGGAGTCGTCGCCTTCCAGACCCCCGCCGCGAGATGCCCAACCTGTCACCCGAGATCGCCGAGCTCGCGATGGCCTGTATCGCGCGGCGGCCCGAGGAGCGACCCGGGTCGATTGGCGAGGTGCTCGCCGCGTTGCAGCGCCACGCAGCCACTCTGCCCGACGCGCTGCGGTCCTATGGCTCCGTGCTCTCGACGACGCCGTACTCGACGCGCTACACCCCGCGCCTGCGCCTGGTCGCCGGTGGCGCCGAGGCCGCGGACGCCAGCCCGCCGGAGGAGCCGGCTCCGGTCGTCGTGGCTCTCTTTCGTCAGCCGGCCGCTCAGCCTGGCCGCTCGCCCGAGGCGGCGCTGCTGACGCAGATGACCACCGAGCAGCGCACGCTCTACCTCGCGGCCGGAAACCGGCGTGCTGGGGCAAGTGAGCTGAGCGCAACGCGCCTACAGCGCCGCCTGGAGATTCGGCGTGGCGCCATCGTCGGAGCGCTCGTGGCGCTCGTGTTGTTGGTCACCGGGCTTCCGGCATGGCTCGACAGGCAGTCGCAACCTGCGCCAGCGGCGGGTACGGCACGGGGGGCGACCGTGACGACTCCGCCCCCACTCGGAGCGCGCCGCGAGGCGGACGACGGCGACCGCGCCGATCGACGCTCCATCGTGCTGTACCGCTGAAGCGAACCCCGCGCGGTCTGCTACTTCACAGGAGCCGCGTCGACCGGCTTCTTCTTGACCCACTCGTCGAAGTGGAGCTGTAGCGAGATCTGGAGCTGGTGGACCTGCGACTCGAACTTGCCGGCGTTGGCGGGCACGCCCGTGAGGCCGTCGCAGTACTTCGGGCACGTCGCGAACGGCCGCTGCTGGAAGACCTTGCCATCCTCCTCGGCGACTTCGCGGGTGAGCTGGTGGATGAACATGTACGCGATCGACAGGTCGACGCCCCAATGCGTGAAGCGAAAGCCCGTGCCCACGCCGAAGCGGTCCCACGAGAGGAAGTCGAGGTTGGTGTACTGCGGGGGGATCGCGCCGCTCTCGAAGAGGCCGCCGAGCGACCAGGAGAACCAGTTGGGCACCGCGTTCCACGTGCCGCCGAGGCGCACGCTGTAGGTGTCCCGCCATCGCTTGTCGAGGCTGATGTTCGTCAGGTCCGTGATGGGGACCGGATAGAACGGCGAGCTCGGGTCCTGCGCGTTGGGCGTCTTCACGCCGGCCTTGCCCGTGAGCTTGACGTCGAACGCCTTGATGGCGCTCCAGGCCTCGTAGACGAAGTTGAGCTCCAGATCGAAGACCTCGTGACCATCGGGAGCCAGGTGCCGATAGCGGGCGCCGAGCCGCGCGTCCATGGGGATCGACAGCGCGATCTCGGCGTCGCCATTCTCGAGGACAGGCTCGGCATCCTTGTTCCCGACGAGCGTGATGCCTTCGACCGAGGCCAGCTTGACCTTGCCCTTGGGCTTCATGAAGACCGGCACGAGCCGTGCGGACGCGCCGATCTCGAACTGTGGGATGGGCCGCCACCAGCCGCCCCAGATCATGCTGAAGGCGCTATGGAACTTGAGATCCAGCGTGCTGAGCAGGTCGAACGTGGAGTAGTACGGCACGACACCGCCCGACGGGATGCCGTGAACCACGAGGCCAAACTCGCTCTTGGGCATGTCCGCGATCTGAAACGTGGCGCCGATGGCCCACTTCTCCTTCTCGCCGTACGCAAACGACAGCGAGTAGTACAGCAGGAGCATGTCCATGCTGGTCAGCATGTAGCGCTGGCCGCCGAGTTGGGGCAGCTCGACTTTGCCGAACGCGTTGGGGCCATACACGCCGAGCGCGAAGTGCCAGTTCTTCAGGCCGAAGTCCGAGCCGAGCCCGAGCATGGCGCCCAGGGGGAAGAGCTTGTTCTTGGGCCGAATGGTCTCCAGCGGGTCACCCGGATAGGTCGGCGCGACGTTCTTGGCCGCGTTGCCGCCAAACTCCGTGAGCTGCGTGGTCAGGTCCATGCCCGAGGGCGCCCGAGTGAACGCGAAGTCGTGCCACATGAGGTTGTCGGAGAGGTAGAGGTGCGTACCGTCGAGCCGCAGCAGACCCGCGGGGTTGAGCGCCAGCGCCGTCAGGTCGTCGACGCCGACCGTCCACGCGCCGCCGCGCCCCATGGCACGCGCGCCGTGCTCGGGGAACTCGAAGCCGCCGGCCGAAGCCACGGAGCCGCTGAGCGCGCCGAGCAGAATACTCAGCACGAGCCGTTGAGTACGCATCTGGAGACCTCCCTCGCCTGCCGTGGGTAGCATCGCCCGTGGCCCAGGTCAACGGGCTGGCGTCGCGACGCGACACCCGGTATGCCCGCGGCATGAGCCTTCGCGTCGAACGTCAGGGACCCGTGACCACGGTCATCCTGTGCCGCCCCGCGGTACGCAACGCCATCGATCACGCCACGGCGGTCGCGCTCGCCGACGCCTTTCGGGAATTCGACGCCGACGAGAGCGCCTCCGTCGCGGTCCTCTTTGGCGAGGGCGGCACGTTCTGCGCGGGGGCCGATCTCAAGGCCATCGCGTCGAGCACGCCGAATCGGGTCGCGCTCGACGGCGACGGGCCGCTGGGACCGACCCGATTGCGGCTCAGCAAGCCGGTCATCGCAGCGGTCGCGGGACACGCGGTCGCCGGCGGGCTCGAGCTCGCCTGTTGGTGCGACCTGCGCGTCGCCGAGGAGGACGCAGTGTTTGGGGTCTTCTGTCGCAGGTTCGGCGTCCCGCTCATCGACGGGGGCACGATCCGGCTGCCGCGCCTCATCGGGCAGTCCCGCGCGCTGGATCTTATCCTCACGGGGCGTCCGGTGGCCGCAGACGAGGCGTTGACGATGGGTCTCGCCAATCGCGTCGTCCCGCGCGGTACGTCCCGCGCGGCCGCAGAGGCCCTCGCGCTCGCGCTGGCCGCGTTCCCGCAGGCCTGCCTGCGCAACGACCGCGCCTCCGTGCACGAACAGTGGGACCTCGGCCTGGACGACGCGCTCGTCAACGAGGTGCGCCACGGCGCCGCCGTGCTGAGCGGCGAATCCTTGGACGGCGCGGTGCGCTTCACCGCCGGCGCGGGTCGGCACGGCCGCTTCGGCGACTGAGGGCCGCGCGACGGCGCGAATTCCGCTGCAATCGCAGCAATTTCCGCACGGCGGACAACCATTGACACGGGGCTCGCGGGTGCTATCTTGCGCCGGCTCAAAGGGCCGGTAGAGGCGGAACGAGCGCGGAGGAAGCATGCGAACGCTGAAGATGACGATGATGATGACGGTGGCTGTGTTCGGGCTCGGCTGCGGCACGCTGGGCGGGCTCGGCAAGGGCCTCGGCGGTGCCACGGGCGTGGGCACTCAGAAGGACTACGTCGCGGAGGCGGAGAAGCACATGCTGGGCCTGAAGGCGGACTACGTTCTGCTCATGGGCGTCCAGCAGACGGTCGATCAGAAGGCGGACCTCTTCACGCGCGTGCCCGACGGCCTCAAGTTCCTCCAGGTCAACTGGAAGCAGTTCGAGGGCGAGCTCACCAGCTGCTGGAACACGCCCATCGAGACGATTCAGTCGGTCAAGGGCTCCTCGGTCGATGCGATCGAGGCCGGCAAGGCCTACCGGAGCAATGGCGTCTACCATGACCTCAAGTCCGTGCAGCTCACGGCGCAAAACGGCATCGATCGCGTCAAGCAGTGCCCCGGAGTCCTCGCAGCCGAGGTCAAGGGCTTCCCCAAGAAGACCGCGGACACCGCCAAGGCGTGGGCTCAGGAGCGGCTCAAGATCCTGAACGACCTGCGCGTGCTCATCAAGCAGGAGGTGCCCGATCGCGCCAAGGCCGTCGGCAACCGCGTGCTCGACACGCCCACGCAGATCGGCGGCGTCCTCGCCGAGGCGCAGGGCGCCTTCGAGGTGCTCAAGAAGAACCCGCTCGCCAACGACGGCGACCGCGCCAAGATGCAGGGCCAGCTCGACACGCTCAAGCGCATGCAGGGCGAGGCTCAGGACCTCGGCAACACGGTGCAGCGCGACGCCATGGTGATCCCGGGCAAGAGCGCGGAGACGGGCACCAAGCTCGTCAACAACTTCAAGACGATCGGCCGGAAGAAGTAGAGCGCGATCGAACCTCGAAGCGCTCGGGGTGCGGCGACGCGCCCTGAGCCACCTCGACGGGCCGGCCGACACGCGCGCCAAGCTCCGTCAAGACCGCTCCAAACCGTGCCAGAAGCACCGCGGATACCGCGGCCGGAACCTCCAACGTGAGACCCTCGATGTCGGGGCGTGACGCGATCACCTCGCGAGCCCGTGACAGGGCGCGAACGGCGACCTCTTCGGGTCGCAGCGTCTTGCCACGACCGTCGCAGGTCGGACACGCCTCGGTCAGCGTCGCCGACAACGGCTCCCGTTCGCGCTTGCGGGTCAGCTCGATGAGGCCCAGCCGCGACATCGGCATCACGTGCGTGCGCTCGCGATCGCGCGAGAGCGCCTGTACGAGCGCGTCTTGGATGCGCACCTGGTTGCCGGGCTCGGTCATGTCGATGAAGTCGATGACGACGATGCCGCCGATGTTGCGGAGCCGGAGCTGCCGCGCGATCTCGGGGACGGCCTCCAGGTTGATGCGGAGCGCCGTCTGCTCGAAGCTGCTCGTGCGGCCGACGTTGCGCCCGGAGTTGACGTCGACGGCCGTCAGCGCCTCGGCCTCGTCGAAGCAGAGGTAGGCGCCGCTCTTCATCCACACCTTGCGGTCACGGGCCCGCGCCAGCTCCGTGTCGACGCCAAAGCGTGAGAACAGCGACGGCACGGTCCCTTCGAGGCGAAGCAGCGGCAGCAGGCTCGGCAACGACTCGGAGAGGAACACCTGGAGTCGCTGGAGCTCGGCTGGGTCGTCGACCAGGATGGCGTCACAGTCGCTCGTGACGAGGTCCCGGATTGCGGTGCGGCTGAGGTCGAGCTCTTCGTGCAGCAGGGCGGGAGCCGTCGTCGAGGCGGCGCGCGCGGAGATGGCGCGCCAAAGCGCCTGGAGGTACGCAACGTCGGCGGCAAACGCCTCTTCGGTCAGTCCCTCGGCGGCCGTGCGACTGATGAGACCGCCCTCGTCGGTGCGCAGGCTCTCGCCCAAGCGCCGGAGCCGCTCGCGCTCGTCGGGATTGGCGATGCGGCGCGAGACGCCGACCATCGGCTGGCCCGGCAAGTAGACGAGGCAGCGACCGGGGAGCGAGACGTGGCTCGTGACCCGCGCGCCCTTGGTCCCGATGGGATCCTTGGCGATCTGGACGATGAGCTCTTGCCCCTCGACAAGCCGCCGATCGATTGGCGCTTCGCTCGCGCGCTTGCTCAGGCCCTCGGGGATCGGCGCCTGCGCATCGTCGGCGAGGTCGCCGGCAAAGAGGAACGCGGCGCGCGGCAGGCCAATCTCGACGAACGCGCTCTGCATGCCGCGCAAGACGCGCACGACGCGGCCCTTGTAGACGCTCCCGACGAGGCGCGAGCCGTCGACGTCCTCGACGAGCGCCTCAACGGTCGAGCCACCCTCCAGGAACGCGACGCGGCGACGGCAGCCGACGACCGAGATGAGCAGCTGTGTGCGCACTCCGGCGGCTACAGGTGCCGCTTGACGTCGAAGTAGCCGTCGGTGATCTCGAGCGTGTTGGTCCCATCAGACAGCGTCCCGCTGAAGATGCCGATGACGCGGCCGCCCTTGCCTTGGAACTTCTGAAGGTCGACGTCGTACTTCGTGCTTTGATAGGGAAAGCCGCCCTGCGTGCGCTGCGTGCCGTCGCTGTAGAAGATCGTCACGTTGACGTCGCTGGCCTCGCCGCTCTTCCAATGGCTGAAGTCGAACTCCTCCAGGTTGGCGATGGACAGCTCGATCTTGTGCGGCGTCTTGTCCATCGTGATGCGCAGGTCCTTCTTGGTCGTGACGTAGTTCGCCGACAGGTTGTTCGAGAACTTCACCTTGACGCCATTGATGGTCGCACGCGCCGTGTCGAGCGGCTCGAGCTCCGGCAAGGGGCCCTTGTCCTGCTCGAGCTGAGCGTCGCTCGCGACCGCGCCGTCCTCCAGCGCGACTCCGTCCCCGCCGACCACGTCGGTCGCGGTGATGGGCGTGCACGTCTTGGGGACACAGCCGCCGACCTCGGAGAGGCACAGCTCGTCGGTCTTGCAGGTCGTGGTCGTCGTCGAGGTGCCGTCTCCCGCGCACGTCGCGACCTCCGTGGCGCTCTTGCACGAGGTCGTCCCGGGGCTGCACGTCTTCGGGACGCAGGCGCCCTTGACGCACGCTTCGGTGTCCTGACACTTGGTCGACTTCCACTGTTTGCCCGCCGCGCCACAGGTCCAGAACTCGCCGTAACCGCAAATCCTTTCGCCCGCGGTGCACTCGATGTTGCGGCAGTCGCCCGCCGCGCACGTCTTGCCGGAGCCGGGCGGGCACGTGACGGTCGTGAGCGTCCCACTGGAGGTGCATTGCGTCGCCGTCTTGAGATCAGAGGAGCAGGTGCCAAGCCCCGGGTAGGTGCACTCGCGGTCTTCGCAGCTGCCGGCCTTGCCGCACACCTGGAGTGCGCCGCAGGGGTTCTTCGTGAAGCTCATGGCGTCGGCATTGCACGTGGCGCTGACCGAACCGAAGCAGCGCTTCTCACCCGGTGTGCACAGCTGACTGGCGCACGTCGGCCCCGTAGGCGCGGGTGCGTCCTCGCCCTTGCAGCCGGTGAGCGCAGCGCACGTCACCATCGTTATCAAGAGAGCCGCTCGTCGAAATCCACAGGTCATGTTCGCCTCCACGCGCGAGACGTTATCCGATTCGACCGCCGCGAACAAAGGCGAGCGTCAGAAGGAGGCGACGAGGGCCCGACCCGCGGCCGTGAGCGCGGACCAGCCGGCGCGCGTCGAGAGGTCCGGGAGCATCGCACGCAGCGCCCGTGGCCGGGCATAGAACCTCAGGAGCGCGTCGCGCTTCAAGCGGCGCAGCACCTGCGGTTCCACGTGCGCGAGCCCGGCGACGAAGCCATCGCCGCTAGCGTCGCCTCCGGGAAGGCCTTGTCGGTCGGCCTCGGCGCGCAAGATGGTGCCGGGGCGCGCCGCCGCGAGGTTGAAGCTCGCCCAGTCGAGGTCGAGAGCACAGGCGTAGTCGATGGTGGCGCGCACATCGTCGGCCTCCTCGCCGGGGAGACCGAGCACGAAGTGCCCGCAGACCTGGAGCCCCGCCTCGCGCGCGACGCGGACCGCCGCATCGACCACGTCGTTGTCGAAGGGCTTTCCCGAGCGCTTGCGATGCACTGCGGAGCCGGACTCGATCCCGAACTGCACGACTGCGCAGCCCGCTCGCGCCATCGCGTGCGCCAACTCGGCGTCGAACGGCAAGACCGTGCAGAACGTATTCCAGCGAAGGCCGAGGTCGCGGCGACTGGTGGGGGCCAGCGCGCGGCAGAGCTCCAGCAGCGAGCGCCGATGGCCATTGGCCGTCGCGTCGCGAAGATAGACCCGCCGGTACCCGAGCGCGGCGACGGCCTCGAACTCGGCGAGCGCCTCATCGACCGGCCGGACGCGGTAGCCGAGCTCGCCGGTATTGCAGAACGTGCAGCGAAACGGGCAGCCGTAGCTGGCCAAGACGGAGGCGAAGGGCAAGCCGCCGTGAAATGGGAGACGGTAGCCACGGGCGGGGAGGAGGTCATGGCGCGCCGTGGGAGCCGACCACGCTCGACCCGTGACGGGAGCCGCCCGACCATCCGGGAAGCGCAGCCCCTCGGGAAGTGCCTCGCCGTCGAGCCAGCGTGAGACGCCGTCGGTAGCGAAGTCGACGAGCACCGCGTCGAGCCCGGGGACCTCGCGAAAGGCGCGGTCGGGCTCGAACCGGGCGACGTCGCCGGAGAGCACGAGGCGCGGCGCCGCGCGTCGGTCGAGCGCACGCAGCAGCCGGCGGTAGAACCGAACGTCACCAGCGAGGCTCGCGTCGCCGATGAGCCCGACGATGACCTCGGGCGCAAACGCCACGGCGCGGGCGAGCGCAGCCTCGGGGCTCAGCCGCGCGCCAATCGCGTCGATGAATGCGAGCGTGTGCCCGGCGGCGGAGAGACTGCCCGACTGGGCGAGCAGATCGAGTGGCTGCCAGCAGTAGCCGCTCTTCGAGGAGCTCGAGCAGTAGCCGTCCCGAAAGGTGGTCCGCTCCGCGGGTGGATTGAGCAGCAAGACACGCACGGACTCGGCTACCGAGGTGCAGGTGGCGAAGTTCCGGCCTCGGGGAGACGGAGGGTAAGGACCGTACGCCGTTGGTTGGACTCGAGCCTCGGGTCGCGCTGAAGCGTGAGATCGAGACGAGGACCGGTGACGGGGACGCTCCCGCTCCAAACCGCGCCCGCGAAGCGCGCCTCGAACGTGAGCGGGACGCCGGGGATGGTGAGCGCGGAGGCCGAGAGCGGACCGCCGGCGGCCATCTGCACTTCGACAAGGACGCGCGGAGGGAGCGGCTCGACGATTGGCAGGCGCAGGCGGACGACGTCCTCGGATTGGACGAGGCCCGTCTGCTGCGGGTGCAGGTGGTCCGGGAAGAAGCGGTAGTGGCGCAGGGGCTCGCTCAAGTCGACGCGCAGGACGCCGTCTCGCCACGCGCGCTCGGGCGCCGCGGGCACGACGAAGCGGTACAGACGTAGATAAGCGTAGTCCCAGCGGCCGTCGAAGACCAGATGCGAGGCCAGCCAGTCGAGCTGGTGCTGGCTCATCGACGTGTCGAACTCGTCGGTGCCGAACATCTCCTCGCGAAACTCGGCGACCCAGAGGCGCTCGAAGGCCAGGTGACCCGCGAGGGTCTCGAGCGTCGCGTTACGCGGATGGAGGGGCCCATAGAGCCCATCTCGCCACGTAGGAAACGCGAGGAGGTCGGCGGGTTCACGGGCCTGCACCGCGTAGTTGAACGTCTGCGCATAGTAGAGCGCAGGCAGCGCAGCGAAGGCATCGCCGGGGCGGCGCTCCGCGTCGAGGCGAGCGGCCGCGGCCCATTGATCCGGTCGCTGCGGCGTCCCGAGAATGCGACCGGCGAGCGCGATCGGTCCGAGCAGCAGGCCCAGGGCGGCCATGAGGCCAAGCCAGCGACGACGTTCGGCGACCACCGCGGCACCGAGGGCCAGCGCGAGCGCAATGGCAGGGACGAAGACCGTCGTCCATCGGTAGGCGAAGTACACACGGCCACCTGCAAAGCGCAGGTACATCACGTGGACGAACAGGACATAGCCGACGACCATCGCCAGATGCAGCCACACGAGCGCCGCGACGTGACGGTCGCGACGACCGAGAGCGAGGGCTCCACGCAACGCGATGGCCACGATCGCGGGCGCCGCCCAGGCGACGTCGGGCGGAAGCCCGAAGGTCACCGCGGCGATGCGCGCGACGTAGTCGAAGAAGCCGGGATCGGGGAGGTAGTCGGCGCTCATGAGCCGTGTGGACATGCCGCTCGCGAGGAACGTCCGAATGAAGTGCACGGCCCAGACGAGCGGCAGGACGGAGGCCACGAGGCCTGCGATGAGCGCGGGGCGAGCGCGTGAGGCGTCGTGGGTACGGCGCCATCGGATGACCTCGGCCACTACGAGCGTGAGGCCGAAGACGGCGGAGGTGTAGTGCACGAAGAAGCCGACGACCTGAGCCAGGGCGAGCCAGGCGAAGCGGCCCTCGAGCCACGCGACGAACGAGAGCGCGGCCAGGAGCGCGAGCAGGGCGTAGGGGGTCGCGTCGCGTCCGTAGTAGACCATGATCGGAGAGAGGCCCGCGAGCAGCCCTGCCATGCGCGCGGGGCCAACCCCATCCACGCACCGGCCAGCGCGGCAGACAGCCAGCACGAGGAGGTAGTGGCAGGCGACAGAGGGGAGCCTCAGGAGCCACTCGTCGCGTGTGACTGACGCCAGAAGCCGGAGCACCAGCGGCCACAGCGGCGGATGCGACAGCTCCGCGGAGATGGGATCGGTGAGCAGGGCGAGGGCCGAGACGGGCCGCAGCGCCTCCTGGAGGTAGGTGAACTCGAGCAGGCCGGGGGCCTCGGAGCCGAGCTTCGCCAGCAGCGGCAGGGTCGTCGCTGCGGCGAGGACGTGGGGGAGCCAGCGATCGTCGGGAGGTCGCGTGGGCCGGAGCGGCACGCGCGGGAGGCGACGCAGCAGGAGCGCGCCGGCGCCGAAGACGAGGAGTGCGAGGCCCAGGGCGAGACCGAGGGAGACGCCGAGGCCCCGCTCGCGGACCTCGTGGGCCAGCTCCATGTCGCCGAGGTCGAAGAGCAGTCGGACGCCCGCGACGTCTTGGGGCCGATAGGGCAGGTTCCGCAGGAAGAAGGACTGGCTGGCGATGACGGAGGGGCCGAAGCGTTCGCGGTCGAGCACGCCCATGAGGTAGAACGCGCCCACATCGTCGGGCAGGCGCGCTTCGAAGAGGCCGGTCGCGGGCTCCGCCGTGGCGGTCGCGATCGGGTTGCGGGGATCGGCGAGATCGCGCGACGCAAGGACGATGACGTGAAACGGGTAGAGTCCGCGATAGCCGTCGAGCCGCCCGCGGAGGACGACGTCGCCGGCTGCGGCGGTCTCCAGCAGCACCAAGCACGCGGTCACGAGCGGGACGAGGCGGCTCAGCGGTGCGCCTCGAGGCGCCAACCACGGGACGCGAACGAGGAGGGCAGGTGCAGCGCGACGAGGTGGCGATCGCCCACCGTTGGCGCGGCAAAGCGCCAGTGCGGCCCGGCGTCACTCGTCTGCCGGCTCACGAGGATGGCGGAGCGGCCATTGACGACGAGCGCGACGCGCTCGGTGACGGCCGCCCCTGGCGGGAGCCGAACGTCGAAGGTGGCGGCAGCGCCGGGGAGGACGAGCTCGACGAGGCCGGGGGTCTTCGGCGTCGACGGCGTGAGGTAGCGCTCGGCGCGAAGCGGCTCGCGGGAGTCGACGACGAGCGCGTCACGTCCACCCCAGGCGCGATCGGCGGGATTGCGGTACAGCCGAAGCTCGATGCCGGGGAAGGTGTGGGTCTGGAGGAGCTCGAGCTGCGTATCGAGCGCGGCGAGCTGATGTTGGGTGAGCGCCTCGTCGAACTTGGGGATTCCGAAGTTGGTCTCGTGCAGGACGGCGACCCAGAGGCGCTGAAAGGCCAGGCGGTCCACCACGGTCTCCAAAGGCAGATCGTCGAGCCCCTCGACGAGGGGTCCATGCATCGTCGAGGCCCCCACCGCCAACGGGCGCGCCTGCATCCCGGTCAGGAGGTCAGGCGGCTTGCCTTGCGCGAGGTGGTACTGGAACGGATCGCCATAGAATGACGCGGGGAGGACGGCGTACGCGTCGCCGGGCGCGCCGAGACGCGCCATGGTCTGGACAGCGTGGTCCTGGGCTGGCCGCTGGGGCGTGGTCACGAGCACCACGGCCTGGACCAGCGAGCCGAGCGCCAGCAGCGCCACGGGCCACCGGCGCCACCCCGTGGCGGCGGCGGCGATCGGCACGAGGAAGCCGACGAGCAGCGGCCGAACCCAGCGAAACGCGTAGTAGACCCGCCCGCCGCCGACGGTCGTGCTCATCGTATGGCTGAACACTAGCAGCAGCACGACGCACGCGACGTGACCGGCGAGCAGCCAGGACACCGCGCGATGCCGTCGGTAGAGGTCGCGCAGGCCGAGCCCGACCAGGGGCAAGGTAACGAGGGCGAGCCATGCCGCCTGGGTCGGCAGCCCCGTCAGAACGGCGAGGAAGCGACCGACGAACGCCGCTGCGCCGGGGCTCTCGGAGAAGACCGGAGACATAAGCGCAAAGCGCACCGAGCTGTTCGAGACCATGGTCCACAGGCGGTCCGCATCACAGAGCGGCAGGATGAGCGCGGCGGCGAATGCCAGCAACGCCTCGGCCAACACCCTCGGCCGGTGGCGCCACCACGCGAACAGCAGCGCTCCGAGCTGTGCCGCCGAGACGGCCGCGAAAGCGTAGTGACTGAAGAACCCCAGGACGTGTGTGAGGCTGAACGCCGTCCACAGGAGCCAGCGACGTGAGCTGCGATCGTCGCCGACCCGAAGGAGCAACCACACGCTGGCGGCTCCCATGAGGCCAGCAAACGCATACGGCGTCGCATCACGCCCGTAGTAGAGGGCGAGGGGCATGGTCGCTGCGAGCAGGCCGGCGAGGGACATGCGCCAAGGGTCGAGCAGACGGCGCGCGATGGCGACGACGAGGGCGACGAACCCTCCGAACGCGAGCACGGATGGGAGCCGAAGGGCTGTGGGCGCGGTCGTCACCGACGCGACGGCGCGGAGGATCAGCGGTTCGATGGGGGCATGGGAGAGCTCCGACGAGATCGGGTTCGAGATGACACCGAGCCAGTTGGACGGACGCACGCCCTCGTGAAAGTAGGAGTACTCGAGGAGATCGAGGGGCTCATGGCCCAGGCCGACGAAACCGAGGCCGCCGGCCAGAACAGCGAAACTGAGAGGCGCCCACCGGACCGCAGGTCGCGGGTGTGGTTGGCGTGGGAGCGGCAGCTCGACCTCCACGTGGGCCGGTCCTTTCGCGCGCCGAGCTGCACGGAGCAGCCAAAACGCCAGCAGGACCAGGAGGCCGAGTAACCCGAAGCCCACGGACCGGTGGGGCCCCTCGGGTGCACGAGCCCCTGACCAGAGCACGTGGGTGCGCTCGAGGTCGGGGACTTGCACCGCGAGTGACTCGGGCGCGCCCTGTGCGCACGGCCCGAGGACCGGAAAGACGCGTCGACAGCCGTCGAATCGCTCCGCGACGAGATCGTCGTAGGAGCAGCCGCTCGCGACCATGGGGTAGACGACCTCCGCCGCCGACACCGTAATCGCAAAGGCTCCCGTGTCGCGATCCACGGGCGCGATCCCCGCAACGAGCCGTGACTCGCGCAGGTCGCGCCCACGAAGAGCGACGATCCACAGGCCGTCAGCCGCACCTCCGCCTCGAACACGACCGCGTAGCTCCCATGCCGTGGCCTCGGTCGACAGCGACATCGCACCTGCGACCGCAATCCACCCAAGCCACGAGCCACCCCGACGCACGTCAGGGAGACTAATGGGAGCGTCTGGCGCCGTCGAGGCGCCAGATCACGCGGGCGGCGTAGGACGCGGTCGGGGCACGGGCGCGGGGCGCCAGTTTGTCGTGCTCATGGTGACTCTCCTCGGTTTCAGTTCATTGCGACGACGATCGCCGCAATGGGTAGCATCCTGAGCCTCTCGCGCCATGTCAAACGGTCCGGAGGGCGCGGGCGCCCGTTGTGTAATGTTTCTCGACCCTTAGAACTGAAACTCCACGAACGGGTACTCCGGGCTCGACCGATCGCGTGGCGTCGTCGGTTCCAGGAGTGAGGGTACGCGGAGTGACTGTGTGAGGGCGTCCCAGTGCATGCGTCGGGCCACGCCGCAGCCCGAGGCGGCCTGCCATTCGACATGCGCGAGGCCGGTAGAGACCGCCCGCTCGAGCCGCCCATCGCGAAGTCGGCGACACCGAACACAGCGAGATGCGTCGGCTCCGACGAAGACGTCCGCGTTGAGCACGACCTGACTGGCGACCTCATCGGCGTCGGTCTCGGAGACCGTCGTCAGCTCCAGTGGCGCGCAGCGCGGGCCTACGTGCGCTGCGAGCGCAGCGGCGACGCGATTGGCGGTCAGCGTCCCTTCTCGCCAGACCCGCTCATTGGCGACGCAGAGCGCCAGGAGCGCCGCGAGCGTCACCGCGACGACGAGCTTGGCACGCGCCCCCTCGACCGACTGCGGCAGGGCCAGCGCGAGCCAGATCGCGGACGCAGCGAGCGGCAGGTGAAAGAAGTACCAGCGAAGCTCGAAGCCACCCTCGGCCGCCGAAACGAAGCGCCACGCGTCGTGGTACTGCGGAAGGAACGGCAGCATCGTGGCCAGAACGACCGCGGTCCCCCGACGAAGCGGCCTGCGCCAGGCCAAGCCCACGACGGTCGCTGCGAGCAGAACGAAGGCGACGACACGGAGCGCGCCCGCGCCAGCAACGGCCGGATGCACGGGCATGAGCGGCCAACCAAGCGCAGCGAGGAGCGCCAACTGGGGAGACTCGACCCAATGAAACGAACCGGCCGTGCCGTGACCGGCCGCACGCGTCAGAGCGACGCGCACCGCGACGTGGAGTGCGAGCACGCCTGCATACGCGAGCAGCCACGCCCATCGCGAACGGTGCGACCCTGCCGTCGGAACGAGGAACACGAGCGCTGAAACACAGGCCGCGTTCTCCCTGGTCAGGGTGGCAAGGCCGAACCAGAGCAACGCGAGACGATGTCTCCCACGCAGCCACGCCAGCGCCCAGAGGAGGAGCGGCGCGGTGACCGTCATCCCCTCGAAGCCGCTATGGGGCCACGCGAGCGCTTCGGAGTGCAGCGGAAACGCCGCAAAGACGAGCGAAGCGACCGCGGCGCGTACCGTGCCCGACCCGACCACGACCGCGCATCGAGCAATGAGCACGGACGAGGCGAGATGCAGCAGTGCATTGGTCACGAGCCGCGGAGCGGCGGCGCCACCAAACAGCGCAAACTCGACTCCGGCACGTGCAGTCGAGAGCGGACGCCACGTCGGCTCGGAGGTCCACAGCGTCGCCAGCTGCTCAAGCCGGTCGCCCCAACCTGCCGAGGCGACCGCCTGGCCCATGCGCAACACGAAGGCGTCATCGCCATCGAGATAGCCCCCAGGCCAAGCCGCGCCCACCTGAACGGCTACGATGACGCCGAGCGCAACCCAGTAGCTGAGCGGAAGGCGCTCCGAGCCCGCCGTCATCTCAGGCCGAAACCAGCTCTCGCCAGTGCGTCACGATCTCGCGAGCCGCGTGGCTCACGGCGAAGAGATCGGCCCCCTTGGGGCGACCCGCCTGACGGGGGCGATGCCTCACGGGAAGCTCGATGACGGCCAGACCCGCACGGGTCGCCTTGGCCATGAGCTCGGCTCCAAACAAGTTCCCTTCGCAGACGAGGCGAACTCGGTCGAGCACCGAACGCCGCATCACCTTGAGCCCGCAGTCGACGTCCAGGTACTGCGTCCCCGTGGCCAGCCGCACCGACGCGTTGTAGGCAAACCCGATGGCGCGCCGATGCGGCGGATCGACGCGAGCGTGGCGAGCCCCCGCGACGAGGTCATAGCCTCCGCCCTCCAAGACGGTCGTCAAGTAGCGCAGGTCCCCCGGGTCGAGCTGACCGTCCCCGTCGAGGTAGGCAACCCGAGCCGCGGTCGCCGACACAAGGCCCCGATAGACGGCCACGCCATAGCCGCGACGTTGCTCGTTGCGCAGCACGCGGACAGACAACGCGGAGCACGCCGACCGAGCCACGTCCGCCGTCCCATCGCTGCTGCCATCGTCGACGACGACGACCTCCGTCGCGCCAGCTGCCTCCGGCCACCCGCCGACCTGCTCCTCGAGACCCGCAAGCAGCGCGGGTAACGATTCACGTTCGTCGTGCGCCGGAATGACGATGGACAGCCACGGGGGCGACGTCATGGACAGAGCGGTTCGCCGACCTTTGCCGAGTTGCCGCACTTGTACTGAGGCTGGCCGTTCTTGGCGCAGAGGTCGTCGGTGCAGAAGTTGCCATCCTCACAGCCGTCGTCAGCGCTGCAGCCGTTGCAGCCGGGCGTGACCGTGAACTTGCATCCGCTCTGTGAGCCCGTGTCGCAGAAGTCGGTCGTGCACGGGTTGTAGTCGTTGCACACGCGGGGCGAGTAGACGCACACTCCCTGGAAGCACTCGGAGTAGGTGCACTGGGTCTCGTTTCCGCACTGCGCGCTCGGAGCACCAGGGGGATCCGTGCAGACCTTGAAGACCGAGGCAGGATCTGACGTGCAGACACCCGTGGCGTTGTCGCAGGTATCGAGCGTGTTCGGGTTGCCGTCATTGCAGCCCGACTTGAGCGCGACGCTGCACTTGCCCGCGACACAGGAGGTCTTGTAGCACGGGCCCAGGGTCGGGCAATCCGTCGCCTGAGTGCACGTCTTTCCGCCGCAGGTGCTGTCGACCAGCTTCATGCAGCCCGAGTTCGTCGCGTCACACAGCGCCGAGCCATCGACCGTGCACGGGTTGCCGTCGTTGCACTCAACCGCCGTGTGGCTGCATTGCCCGGAGACCAGGTCGCAGCGGTCAACCGTGCAGTTGTCAACGTCCAGGCACTCGCGATCGAGCGTGCACTTCACAATGTTGCACTCCGGTACCGCGCTCGGCAGGTCGTAGCAGTTGCCGGTGGAGTCGCACAGGTCGATCGTACAGTCGTTGTTGTCGTCGCAGTCGAGCTCCTGAGACACCAGCTTGCACTTCCGACACCCTGCAATGAGCGTATGACTGCACTGCGCCGTCGACGTGTCACACAGATCCGTGCTGCACAGGTCGAAGTCGTTGCAGTCGGCGTTGTTGGAGCATCCCTGGCAGCCCGGGAGCGCGGTGAAGATGCAGCCAACCGCCGGATCGCAGGCGTCGGTCGTGCAGGGGTTCAGGTCGTTGCAGTGAATCGCGACCACGAAGCACTCGCAGTTGGCCTCACCAGACAGGCAGTTGCCTTGCGCGCCACTGCACGTGGCCGGGTTGCACTTGTCCCCAAAGTCGCAGTCGGCGTTCGTAGTACATGAGCCCGTCCAGTTGCACCCGGGCACAGACACGGTCTTGATGAGACCGGTCAGGTTGTCGCAGTAGTGCTTGGTGCACGGGTCATCCGGGGGAATCGGCACCAGCTCGGGCTCCTGACAGATGCCATTGAGGCACTTGTGAACCGAGCACTTGAGGCCATCATCGCAGTCAGCGTCTTGGACGCAGGTCGCCGTGCACGGGATGGCCGGCTGAAGCAGGCAGCCCGTCACCGGATCGCAGGCGAGCTTCGAGACGGTGTTCGCGCCTGACCCGGTCGTCGTGAACTCGGTGGTACACGCAAGGCCGTCCTGGCAAGCGACGGTTCGAGACTCGCAGAAGCCGTTGACGCAGCGCTCGAACGTGCAGGCATTCGAGTCAAAGCAGTCCACGTCCTTGGCGCACGCCTTCTTGCCGCAGTTGGAGTTGTACTTGTTGGTGCACGCGTGCGTCGTGGGGTTGCAGATATCGGACGTACAGACGTCGGCGTCGTTGCAGTCGGCGTCGCTCGTGCCACACGCATTCTTGCAGTTGATGATCTTGGTGAACTGGCAGCCATTCGTCTTGCTGCACGTGTCAGTGGTGCATGCGTTCGAGTCGCTGCACTCGAGCGGATCGAGCAGGCAGTACCCGGAAGGCATGCAGCTGTCGACCGTGCAGGCGTCCGAGTCATTGCAGTCGAGGCTCGTCACGCACTTGCCCTTGCATCCCGCGACCGTCTTGGACGTGCACGTCCCGTTCTTGCAGGTGTCGAGCGTGCAGGGGTTGCCGTCATCGCACACGAGCACCTGTACGGCGCACTTGCCCGACTGACAGACGCCTGGAGCGCACTTGTTCCCGGTATCGCAGTCGGCGTCTGTGGCGCAGCTCGCCGTGCACTCCAGATCGGGCGTGGTGACGCAACCGCGCGTCGGATCGCAGATGGTCAATGAGGTGCAGGGCTTGCCATCATCGCATTGGGTCGCCGTCCAGAAGCACTTGCCGGCGACGCGGTCGCAGCGATCGGCCGTGCACGCGTTGCCGTCAAAGCAGTCCATGTCCGCCGTGCAGTTCTTCGGACAGGTCACCGTCGTCACGGCGTCGTGCCAGCACTTCAGGGCCGAGGTCGGGTCGTTCTCTTCGGTTCGACAGTAGTCGATGGTGCAGTTGTCCCCGTCGTTGCAGTGGTAGTTCGTGGTGCACGGTCCGCCACCCCAGCCGCCGCACTTGGGCAGCGTCGGATCTGCGACGTGGAGACAGAATGAGAGCACTGCATGACATGAATCTACGGTACACGCATTACCGTCGTCGCAGGCGACCGCCTGCGTACTCGCAGGCAGGGTCGGGTTGCACTTGGTGCAATCAGGCACCTTGAAGACGATACACCGGTGGGACGTCTGGTCGCACTGGCCAAACGAGCAGATGTCCGAGACGCCGCACTCCGCGTTGAGCGTGCACGGCAGACAGTTCGAGATCAGGTCGAACGTGCACACGCCCGACGTACACACGCCGGTCGTGCAGGCGTTGCCGTCGTCGCAGTCCGCACCCGTGACGCAGCCGGTACAGCCGGCAATCGGGACGAACTCGCACTTCTTGGTCGCGACGTTGCACGAGTCTACGGTGCACGGATTGTAGTCGTTGCATGCAATCTCGATCTGGAAGCACGCGCCCTCGACGCAACGCGGTGGAGCACATCCTGCGACGCCGACGTCCGGGCAGTCCGAATCGGCGAAACACGCACCAGAGCACGTCGGATCGGCCGGATGACCACAGGCCTTCTTCACGGAATCGCAGATGTTGAACGTGCAATCGTCGTCGTCCTCACACAGGTTGTCACCTTCCAGCTTGCAAGCACCTGCGACGCACGTGTAGCCGCTGCACGCATCGACCTCCTGGCAATCCGCGGTCGTGTTGCACGGCTTCCCGTTCGGTACACGGTGCAGGTAGGTGCAACCATATCCCTCGATACAGGAGCCGTTCGCCGGAATGGCGGGGTTGGCCGAGTACACGCAGTCGGGAGCGAGGTGGCGACACAGGCTAGAGCCGACATAGCACTCGTCCCGAGTGCAGGTGTGATCGTCGACACACTCGGAGTCCGTCTTGCAGTAGATGGTCGGGCAATTGGGGACCGGCTCATACGAGCATTGACCGAGGACGCAGGCGTCAGAGGTGCAGGCGTCGTCGTCATCACAGTCACTCGACGCCGAGCACTGGCCGTCGACGCACGACCCGGCGACCTTCGTGAACGTGCAGCCCACCGCAGGATCGCAGGAGTCAACGGTGCAGCTGTTGTAGTCGTTGCAGTTGTAGGACTCGAAGATGCAGGTCTTGCCGACCGGATCACAGCTCGAACGGAGGCACTTGTTGCCGAGAGCCAGACAGTCGTCGCTCGTCGCGCATACGGTCCCGCGATTGGTGCAGACGGTGTCCGACTTGTGGACGCACAGGCCATCGACCGGGTTGCAGTAGCTGAACGTGCACTTGTTCGCGTCATCGCAGACGACGAGCTGATGCTGGCACTTGTACTTGTCGAGGTCGCACACGTCCTTGGTACACGGATTCAGGTCATCGCAGTCCAGGTCCGCGTCGCAGCCGGCGCAGTTGGCCGTGGAGAAGAACTGGCACCCGCGCGATGGGTCACAGGCCACGGTCCCGAGCGTCGCGTCCACCTCACCGGTGCACGTGACCTCGTCGTTGCAAATCTTGGCCTTGGAGCCGCACGTAAAGTTCTGAGGCACCGAGGTGTCGCAGAAGTACTCGAGGCACAGGTTGGGAACTGCCGGCACGCACTCGGCGTCGGTCCCGCCGGGGCAGGGCGTGCAATTCAACGAGGGCTTCCACGCGCACGTCCCGTTCGCGACGTCACCGGTTGCGCCCTGACACTCGTCCTGGGTACACGGGTTTCCGTCATCGCAGTCCGCGGCCTTGGCGCAGTACTCCACGCAACCCGCGTACTGGGTGTGGACGCACAGCTGCGTCGCCGACGTGCATGTATCGTAGGTGCAGTCGATCTTGTCGGCGCAGGCCTTGGGCGTATTGAGGCACTTTCCGCCAATGCAGACGTCGACGGTACATGCATTGGAGTCGTTGCACGTCGCTGCGGTGGTGCACGCCTGGCCGCACACGGTCGCGACCTTCTCGTGCTCGCAGGGATCGGCGCCCGACTTCGTCGGATTGCAGAAATCGCGCGTGCAGACGTCCGAGTCATCGCACGTCAAGACGACGTTCTCGCACTTGCCGGTCGTCGGGTTGCAGCTGTCCGCAGTGCATCGGTCGAGGTCCGCGCACTTCAGCGCCTTGAACTCGCACTGCCCGGTGGCGGGGTTGCAGCTGTCGTCGGTGCACTTGTTGCCGTCGTTGCAGGGCTTGAGCGTCGACTTGCAGGTGCCGGCGTTGGCGTCACAGAAGTCGAGCGTACACGGGCTCCCGTCTTCGCAGACCAAGGCAACGCTCTTGCACGTGCCGTTGGTGCAGGTGTCGAGCGTGCAGTTGTCGCCGTCGTTGCAGGTCTGGGGCGTGAACTTGCAGAGACCTGTGGCCGTGTCGCAGGAATCGCTCGTGCACGCGTTGAGGTCGTTGCAGAGCACCGGCGAGTTCACGCAGGACCCGGTCACGGTGTCGCAGACGTCGGTCGTGCAGAGGTTGGTGTCCTTGCAGTCCTTGAAGGTGAAGGTACACGCGCCGGTAGTCGCGTCACACGTGTCGATTGTACAGGCCTTGCCGTCGTTGCAGGTGATCGGCGTCGAGAGACACTTGGCCAGGAGGACGTTGCAGAAATCGGTCGTGCACTTGTCACCGTCATCGCAGACCAACGGGGTGTACTTGCATCCGGTCGTCTGGTCACACGTGTCGGTCGTGCACGCGTCGTTGTCGTTGCAGGCACCAATCTGGTCGTGAGCGCACAGGCCGGTCGTCGGCGAGCAGGAGTCCTTGGTGCACGCGTTCTTGTCGTCGCAGTCGATTGGGGTGGCGACGCAGCCGCCCTTGGCCTTGTCGCACACGTCGGTCGTGCACTTGCTGTTGTCGTCACAGACACGCGGCAACGACTTGCACGTCTTGGTCGCCTGGTCGCACTTGGCGATCTGGCACGGGTCACCGAACACCAGCGGTCCGCACGTGCCGTCGCTGCCATCCGGGCAACCCACGTCGGGGCAGGCCTTGGCCGGGTTCTGACAGCCCACGCCGGCCGCGCAGAGGTCGTCGGTGCACAGGTTGCCGTCATTGCACAGATTCGGTGCGTGCTGGCAGTCGCCGTTGACACAGAAGTCGATTGAGCACGGGTCGCCATCGTTGCAGGTCTTCTGGTTGTACTTGCAGACCTTGTTCCCGCCCTGCTGGACGCAGACGTCGGTCGTGCACGGGTCGAGATCGTTGCACTCGGAGTCCGCGGTGCAGGCGCACAGGACGCCCGGAATCGGGACGTTCTGGCAGCCGATGGCGGAGTTGCAGCTGTCGACCGTGCACGCCTTGCCGTCATCACAGCTCTTCGCAGGGTAAGCGCAGCCCGTATCGGCGTCGCACTTGTCGTCGGTGCAGGGGTTCGAGTCGATGCAGACGACGCCCACGTTGCGGCAGCCCTTCGCGCCATCGCAGAAGTCGACGGTGCACACGTTTCCGTCGTTGCAGTTGACCGCCACATGGACGCAACCGAGGGTCGGCAAGCAGCCGTCGGAGGTGCACGCGTTCCCGTCGTCGCAGTTGACCAGCGTGTTCACGCAACCGACGAGCTTGTCGCAGTAGTCGTTGGAGCACAGGCTGCTGTCATCGCAGCTGACGATCTCGTGGGCGCAGTTGCCCGTGGCCTGACTACAGGAGTCCTTGGTGCACGCGTCGCCGTCGTCGCACGACTTCTTGACGAACACGCAGCCCTTGGTCGGATCACAGGTGTCATTGGTGCATGGGTTGCCGTCGGTGCAGGTCAGCGGCGTGTAGCTGCAGCCGGTCGCGACCGAGCACGTGTCGACCGTGCAGGCGTTCTGGTCGTCGCACGCGGAGACCGTCGTGCATCCGAGCTCGGTGGTCGCATCGCACAGGTCCTTGGTGCAGGTGTCGCCGTCGTCGCAGACCTTCGGGACGTACTGGCAGCCGTGCTGCTTGTCGCACGTCTGGCCCAAGGCGTTGGACTCCACCGTGCACGGGTTGTCGTCGTTGCAATCGACCGGCTGATACGAGCACTGGCCAGTCCCCGGGTTGCAGAGGTCCTTGGTGCACGCGTCGAAGTCCGAGCAGTCCTTGGCGAAGTGGAGGCAGCCCGCAACCGAGTCGCAGACGTCGAACGTGCATTGGCTGTTGTCATCGCACCCGAACGTGTACGTACACCCGATCGTGGCGTTGCAGGTGTCCGTGGTGCATGGGTCGGTGTCGGCGCATTGTAGGGGAACGTGGACGCACGCTCCGTTCGCCGCGCAGGCATCGCTCGTACACGGGTCGGCGTCGGCGCAGTTCTTCGGCACGAACACGCAGCCGCCGATCTTGTCGCACGCGTCGGTCGTGCAGGGATTGCCATCGGCGCACGTGGTCGCTGAGTTCTGGCACTTGCCACCGAGGCACTTGTCGGTCGTGCAAACGGAGGCGTCGTTGCAGTCGGCGTCATTCGAACACGGTGGCGTACACGGATTGAGCGCCGAATTGAAGCACCCGGTGACGCCATTGCACTGGTCGAGCGTGCAGTAGATGCCGTCAGAGCAGTTGATCGGCGTAAACTTGCAGCCTGTCGCCAGGTCGCAGGTGTCGGTCGTGCAGACGGAGCCGTCGTTGCACGTGATGGCCTTCGAGGCGCACTTACCGTCGAGCGGGGCGCAGGTGTCGGTCGTGCATGCGTTCTGGTCCGAGCAGTTCTTTGGCGTGTGCACGCAGCCCGTCGCGGAGTTGCAGGTGTCAATGGTGCACAGGTTCAGTGCGCCGCCGACCTGATCCTGGCAGTCGACCGGCCCGTGAGAGCAGCCCAGTGTCGTCCCGTCACAGACATCGACCGTGCAGGCGTCGTTGTCATCGCACTTGTTGCTGTGGAGGCAGCCCTTCGCCGGGTCGCAGGAATCCACGGTGCACGACGAGCCATCGTCGCAGTTGGTGGCCTCGTGATAGCAGCCGTCCTGCTCATCGCAGAGGTCCTGAGTGCACGCATCAGCGTCGCGGCAGACCGTCTCGATGAGGTTGACGTGAGAGCACACGCCGGTGGTCTTGTTGCACAGGTCGGAGGTGCAGTTCAGTCCGTCGCTACAGTCGACGAGCGGCGGATTCTGGCAACCGAGCACCGGGTCGCACAGGTCCTTGGTGCACACGTCCTTGTCATCGCAGGCGTACGTGTTGACGCAGCCGAGCGCCGGGTCGCACTTGTCGGCCGTGCACGCGTTGAAGTCGTTGCAGTCCTTGATGGTGTGCTGGCAGAGGCCCGTACCGGAGTCGCAGAAGTCGGTCGTGCACTTGAGGCCATCGTCGCAGTTGACGGCCTTCAGCTGGCACCCGATGACCTTGTCGCACACATCGATCGTGCATGGGTTCGCGTCGTTGCAGCTGATCGCGGTCTGCGTGCAGACCTTGCCCTTGGTTCCGCCAAGGTCCTGGCACTTCGACGCAGTGCAGGCGTTGCCGTCATCGCAGTCGCTGTCGAGCCCGCTCGGGCACGGGACGGTGCACGGGTTGATCGCCGAGTGGACGCACCCGGTCGAGACGTCGCAGAGGTCCTGCGTGCACGGCTTCTTGTCGTCGCAGTCGACCGCGACGTTGATCGGGGTCGCCACACAGCCGAGCTTCGTATCGCACGAGTCGAGCGTGCACTTGTTCGAGTCGTTGCACACCTTGAGGGTGTACGCGCAGATTCCGGTCGCCTTGTTGCAGCCGTCAGTCGTGCACTCGTTCTGGTCGTTGCACGCCTTCTGCTGGAAGATGCAGCCCTTCTCCGGAAGACACGCGTTGAGCGTACAGGCATCGCCGTCGTCGCAGAGGATCTGCGTGTGGGAGCAGGCGAGCGTGTCGGAGCAGACATCGGCCGTGCAGGCGTCGCCATCGTCGCAGTAGGACAGGTGCACGCAGCCCTTGACCGGATCGCACACATCGACGGTGCAGACCGTCCCGTCATCACACGACTCGGGCGGGTTCAAACAGCCGTCCTCCGGGTCGCACAGCGCGTTCAGGCAGTTCTGTCCAGGTGGGTTGCAGAAGAGGATCGAGTCCTGCGTACACGGCTTGCCGTCGTTGCACGGGTTGACCGGGTTGGAGCAGGCGCCGTTCGTCTTGTCGCACACATCCAGCGTACAGAGGTTGCCATCCGAGCAGTTCTTCTGCTTGTTGACACAGCCCAAGAGCGGGTCGCACGTGTCAATGGTGCAGGCATTCGCGTCATTGCACGCGTAGACGTTCGTGCACCCGGCGACCGCGTCGCACTTGTCGGTCGTGCACGGGTTGTTGTCGTTGCACGTGTTCTTCGGGTTGGTGCACTTGCCGGAGCCGGTGTCGCAGACGTCCTGAGTGCACGGGTTTCCGTCCGAGCAATTCTTCTGCGGAAACACGCACCCCACGAGCGGATTGCAGCCGTTGTCGGTGCAGGGGTTCTGATCGTCGCAGACGGGCGTCGTGTGAGTGCAGTTCTTGTTCGTCTCGCACTTGTCGATGGTGCACGCGTTGCCGTCGTCGCACTCGGCTTGTGTGCCGCCGGGGCACGGATTCGGACAGGTTGGCCCGAGCGGAACGAACACGCAGCCGGCCTTGGGATCGCACGTGTCGATGGTACAGATGTCCTTGTCCTTGCACGGAATTGCGTCGTGGAGGCAGCCCGAGAAGATGTTGCAGGAGTCGAGGGTGCAGGCGTCCTTGTCGTCGCAGCTCGTGACGGAGTAGGTGCACTGGCCCGTGAGCGCGTTGCAGACGTCCGTCGTGCAGGCGTTGCCGTCGTCGCAGTTGACCAGAGCGTTCGAGCACGCACCCGTCAGCGGGTTGCACGAGTCTTGTGTGCACGGGTTTTTGTCGTCGCAGGCCGTCGAGAACTTGCAGGTCGCGGTGGCCTCGTCGCAGACGTCCTTGGTGCACGGGTTGTTGTCGTTGCAGGTGAACGTCTCGTGGCCGCAGACGCCGGTCGCCTTGGCGCAGGTGTCCTTGGTGCACGGGTTATTGTCGTTGCAGTTCTTTGGGATGTGCCCGCAGGCTTGCGTGACCGGGTCGCACGTGTCAGTCGTGCACTCGTCGGCGTCCTTGCAGAGCGGCGGGTAGATACAGCCCGACGCCGCATCGCACAGGTTGACGGTGCAGGCGTTGGAGTCGTCGCACGAGACCGTGGTGTAGCTGCACGTCCCGGCGGGCTTGGTGCACTTGTCGATGGTGCAGACGTTCTTGTCGTCGCACTTGGACTGATAGGTACAGCCCTTGATCGGGTCGCAGCCGTCGTTGGTGCAGACGTCGTTGTCGTTGCACTGGACTGGCGTGTAATCACACGTCCCCTTGGTCGCGTTGCAGACCTCGGTGGTGCACGCCGAGCCATCGTCGCAGTTGAGCTTCGTGAAGGTGCAGCCCTTGACGGGATCGCACTTGTCGACCGTGCAGCCGTCGGTGTCCTTGCAGACGAGCAACGTGTAGATGCATCCAGTCACCTTGTTGCACGTGTCCGAGGTGCACTTGTCCTTGTCGTCGCACGGCTTCACCGGGTGGAGGCAGGTGCCCGTCGCGGCGTCACACTTGTCGTCGGTGCACAGGTCCGTGTCCGCGCAGTTCTTCGGCGTGTTGAGGCAGAGCCCGGTCAGCGAGTCGCAGGCGTCGTCTGTGCACTTGTTGCCGTCATCACACTTATTGACGGTGTTGACGCAATTGCCCGTCCCCACATCGCAGGTATCGACAGTGCAGGGGTTCTTGTCGTCGCAGTTCTTCGCGAGGTTCTGACAGCCGACGCCCTCGGCGCACTTGTCCGTCGTGCACTTCTTGCCGTCGTCGCACGACAGCGGTGCGTTGATGCAGTCTCCTGTCGCCGGGTTGCACGAGTCCTGGCTGCAGACCGAGGAGTCATCGCACACCCGCGGGACGTGCAGGCAGCCCAAGGTCTGGTCACAGGAGTCCGCGGTGCAGTTGAGGCCGTCCTCGCAGAACTCGGGCTTGTGGGAACAGTTTCCGGTGTCCGCGACGCACGCGTCGATGGTGCACTCATTGCCGTCGCCGCAGTCGACCGGCTTATTCAAGCAGGAACCCGTCGTGGGGTCGCAGGAGTCCTGAGTGCACGGCTTCGAATCGTCGCAGCTCTTCGGTGGGTTGGTGCAGCCGCCGGAGGCGTCGCAGTTGTCGAGCGTGCACGGGTTCTTGTCGTCGCAGGCGCCGGGGTGCAGGCAGGCGCCGTCGTCCTTGTTGCAGACGTCGCTCGTACACACGTTGGCATCGTCACACTGCTTGGGCTTGTGGTCGCAGACGCCCGTGGTCTTGAGGCAGGTGTCATCGGAGCAGTTGTCGTTGTCCGAGCAGTTCTTGGTCGCGAACACGCAGAGCCCCGTCACGGTGTCGCAGGAGTCGTCGGTGCACTTGTTTTGGTCGTCGCAGACCTTGGGCGGGTGATCGCAGGCGCCCGTGGCCGCGAGGCAGACGTCTGCCGTACACGCGTTGCCGTCGCCGCAGTCCGTTGCGTCGTGGTCGCAGTTGAACGTCCCCGCGATCGGGTTGGACAGGCACTTGTCGAACGTGCACTTGTTGGCGTCGTCGCAGCCCTGTGGCGTGAAGGTACACTTGCCCTTGCCCGCCGTGATCGTGCACTTCGCCGAGACGCAGTAGTCGATGACCTTGGTGCCCGGCTTGAGCGGATTGTCGACCATGCGATACGGATCGCAGTCGCCGTCGAGCTTGCAGTCCGGCGGTCCGCAGTCGGGGCTCTTGGTGTCCCACGTGTAGCTACAGCCCGCGCCGCCGTTGCAGCTATCGATCGTGCACTTGTTCTGGTCGTCGCACGTCGACGGGAAGAGGCAGGCGCCACCAGAGCAAAGGTCGACGGTGCACGGATCAGAGTCCTTGCACTTGGCGCCATAGGTGCACGCGCCAGTGTCCGCCGCGCACGTGTCCGTGGTGCAGGCATCCTTGTCGTCGCACTTGTTCGGGAAGTCGCACGTCCCGGTCGCCGGGTTGCAGGTGTTCGCCGTACAAATATCTGCGTCCGTGCACACGATGGCGTTGTTGGAGCACGCTCCAGTGAGCGGATTGCACTGGTCATTGGTGCACTTGTTGCCGTCGTCGCACGTGACCGGCGGATTCTTGCAGCCGGTCTTGGGGTCGCACTGGTCGAGTGTGCACTTGCTAAAGTCGTCGCAGCTCTTGAGCGAGGTGGTGCAGGCGCCGGTGCCGGCCTCACAGGCGTCCACAGTACAGGCGTCCTGGTCGTCGCAGACCTTGGGCGTGTAGGTGCAGTTGCCCGTGCCCGTGTCGCAGGCATCGAGGGTACACTTGATGCCGTCGTCGCAGGTGATCGCCGTGCTGGCGCAGTTGCCGCTCGTCGGGTCACAGGCGTCCTTCGTGCAGAGCTTTCCGTCAGAGCAGTCCTTGGGCGGGAAGGTGCAGGACCCTAGCTTGGAGTCGCACCCATCGACGGTGCAAGGGTCGCCGTCGTTGCAGGTGATCGCGGTGCTCGCGCACGCGCCGGTCCCGGCAGTGCAGGTGTCTACCGTACACAGATTCTTGTCGTCGCAGGACTTGGGCTTGGTCTGACACTGCCCGTTGATCGGGTTGCATGAGTCGACGCTGCACGGATCCTGATCATCGCAGACCTTGGGCGTGTAGATACACGCGCCGGTCGCCACGGTGCACGTGTCGGCCGTACAGGGGTTCTTGTCGTCGCAGTCCGTGTCCAGGCCGCACTTGCAGTTCGCGCCGACGACGAACACGTAGACGCAGCCCTGGATCGGGTTGCAGGACTCCGTCGTGCACTTGTTGAGGTCGTCGCAGTTGCGCTGCGTGTGCGTGCAGCCCGTCTTGGGATCGCACGCGTCGTCGGAGCAGGCGTCGCCATCGTCGCAGTCGAGCGTCACGTGCGTGCAGGTGCCGGTCGTGCCCGGGTTGGAGCAGCCGTCGGTCGTGCACGCCGTGCCGTCGTCACAGTCCTTCGGAGGATACTGGCAGTTGCCGCTGGCCTTGTCGCACGTGTTCACGGTGCAGGCGTTGCCGTCCTCACACGTGATCGGGGCGTGGACGCAGCCGAGCGACGTGTTGCACGTGTCCGCCGTGCACTTGTCGCCGTCGTTGCACGAGTCCGGCGGATAGTAGCAGCCCACGTTCTTGTCGCAGAGGTTCGCAGTGCAGGGCTTGTCGTCTTCGCAGACGACGGGGGAGTACACGCACAGACCCGTGGTCGGGCTGCAGGCGTCCATCGTGCACTTGTTCCCATCGTCGCAGGCCTTGGCCGGGTTCTGACAGCCGGCTCCCGGGGAGCAGACGTCGTCGGTGCACGGATTGCCGTCGCTGCAGTTCGCCGGCGGGTGGGAGCAGGTGCCGTTGGACTGGTTGCACGAGTCGGCCGTGCACGGGTTGCCGTCGTCGCAGCTCTTGGGGGTCGAGCTGCACAGACCGGTGCTCTTGTCACACGCATCGACGGTGCACGCGTTCTTGTCGTTGCACTCCTTGGGCGTCGAGCTGCAGATCCCGGTATTCGGGTTGCAGGAGTCCGTGGTGCAGAGCAGGCCGTCGTCGCAGGTCTTGTTCGTCCAGAAGCACTTGCCGGTGGCGACGGTGCAGCCGTTCGTGGTGCAAGCGTTGTTGTCGTTGCACAGAGGGTCATCGATCGGAAGCTTGCAGACTTTGCCTGCGCACCCAGGGAGATTGGGGTTGAGCTTGTTGACGCAGCCGGAGATGGGGTCGCAAGAGTCTTCGGTACAATCGACGGCGTCGTTGCAGTCCTTGGCCGTGTGGTAGCAGCCATCGACGGCCGGGCTGGCCTTGTCGCAGCCATCGGAGGTGCACGTGTTGCCGTCGTCGCAGTTCACATCGATGTTCTGGCACTGACCCGTCTGACCGTCGCACAGGTCCTTGGTGCAGGCGTTCTTGTCGCTGCAGCTCTTGGGCAGGAACTGGCAGGTGCCTCCCTGGCAGACGTCGTCGGTGCAGAGGTTGCCGTCGGCGCACACGATGGCGACACTGGTGCACTGGCCCGTCTGCTGGTTGCACGTGTCGATCGTGCACGGGTTCTTGTCGTCGCACGACTTGGCCGGGTAGAAGCAGCCCGCCAGCGGATCGCACGAGTTCTGCGAGCACGGATTGCCGTCATCGCAGGTGATTGGGGCATGGACGCACGCACCGTTCGTCTTGTTGCACGACGAGTTGGTGCACACGTTGGCGTCGTCACACGTGATCGGGGTGTTGGTGCAGCCACCACCGGGCGTGCAGGTGTCGACCGTACACGGATCCTTGTCGTCACAGCCGACCGCGATGTACTGACATCCTCCCGTCTGAGGGTTGCACTGGTCTGCCGTGCAGGCGTTGGCGTCGTTGCACGCCTTGGGGACGTGGTTGCAGACGTCGCCGAGCTTGTTCTTGTCGCAGGAATCTACGGAGCACTTGTCGGTGTCTTCGCAGCCGTTGGCGGTGTTGTTGCAGCTGCCCGTATTCGGGTTGCACGAATCGAGAGTGCACGCGTCGTTGTCGTCGCAGTTCTTCGGCTTCGCGGAGCAGAGGCCCTCTTTGGCTCCCAGCGGGATCACACAGATGTCGTCGGTGCACAGCGACTTGTCATCGCAGCCAGCGTTCTCCGTGCAGACGATACAGGTGTTGATGAAGGAGCAGCCCGCGGACTTGGTGCACGCGGAGGCAAAGCACTCGGGCGGATACTTGCCCTTGGGAGCAGGGACCACCAGATCGCACCAGACGTCCTTGGCGTTGCCCGGACACGGATCGCACGTCACGTCGGCATGGGCACAACCGGTCGTGGGGCTGCAAGAGTCGGAGGTGCAGAGGTCTCCGTCACCGCAACTGACGGCGGAGTACGAGCACGAGCCGTCCGCGGGGTTGCAGATGTCCTTGGTACAGTTCGAGCCGTCGTCGCACGTCACGGCCGTGTACACGCAGCCCTTCTTGGGATCGCAGGAGTCGATGGTGCAGCCGTCGCCGTCAGTGCAGGGCTTGAAGGTCGAGATGCAGCCGGACTTGCTGTCGCACTTGTCGTCGGTGCAGGCGCTTTGGTCGTCGCAGGTGATGGGGACGTTCTGGCAGGTGCACTTGACCGGATCGCCGATGTCATTGGTGCAGCTGTTGCCGTCGTCGCACAGGCCGCAGGAGACGTGCTCGCACTCGCCGTTCTGCGGGTTGCAGCTGTCCTTGGTGAGCGGATTCAGGTCGTCACACGGGTTGACCTCGTGCTTGCAGCCGGTGGCCGGGTCGCAGAAGTCCAGCGTGCAGGGGTCGGTGTCCTGACAGTCCTTCTGCTTGTTGACGCACTTGCCGTAGTTGGGGTTGTCCTTGCCGTTCGGTAGGAGCTTCGTGCCATCGCAGGAGCCCTCGAGGCACTTGTCGGAGCCGACCTGGCAGAGGACCGGCGCGTGGTTGCACGCACCCTTCTTCCCCGGGCAGCCGTTCGGAACGACGGACTTGATGTACGTCGGGTCCGAGTCGCACAGGTCGTAGGTGCACGGGTTGGTGTCGTTGCACTCCGAGGCCTGGTTGCAGCAGTTGATGGGCGGGCAGGCGACGTTGTCTGCCGGGTGGATGCAGGCCTTGATGATCGGATCGCACTGGTCCTGCGTGCACTTGTCGCCGTCGTCGCAAATGACGGAGACGAGGTTGATGCAGAAGCCCTGGTCGCAGAGGTCGTCGGTACACGCGAGTCCGTCGTCGCACCAGGTCTGGTCCTGACAGGGGCAGCCCGGCTTCTTGTCGGGTGCGTGGGTGCACTCGTCTTTGACCTCGTCGCAGGCGTCCGCAGTGCACGAGTCGCCGTCGTCGCAGTTCACGGCACCGAAGACGCAGACGCCGAGCTGAAGCGCGTCGCAGTAGCCGGTCTTGCAGAAGAACTGAGAGTTGCAGAAGTCGTCCCACTGAGCCGCGGTCTTGGAGGCGTCGCCGCAGTCGAAGCAGTCCGCCTTGGCCGGGTGGTTGCAGCCGGTCGCCGGGTCGCACAGGTCGTCGGTGCAAGACTTGCCGTCGAAGCAGGTGATGGCGGTGAAGACGCACTCGCCGAACTTGTCGGCGTCCTTGGTCTTCTTGCAGCTGGCCTCGAGGCACTTGTTCGCGCCGTTGGTGGGGTGCTTCGCGCAGTCGGTCGCGAGCGTAGCGGCCTCGCACGGGTAGCAGGTCGGGAGCTTGGACCAGCTGCAGATGCCGCTGCCGGCGCCCTGTTGGTCGTTGCAGGTGTCGATGGTGCACGGATCGCCGTCGTCGCAGTCGGCGGGCAGGGCGCACTTCTTGCCCGCGTCGGCCGCGATGTCGGCGTCGCCGGTCGTTGCATCCGCGTCGCCCGTCCCCGTGTCGGGGAGGTCGTCGATGGGCGGTCCCTCGTCGTCGTCGCTGCTGCCGCCGGCGTCGGTGTCTTTGCCGACATCGTTCTTGCCGCCCGTGTCCTGGGTGTCCCCCGGGACGTCCGGAACGTAGGGGTCCCCAGGAGGGTCCTCGGGTTTCGTGCACGCCCCGAGAGCGACGAGCGCCACGAGAGCCCACACGGCCACCGAATTCGAAAACACGCTCTGGATGCGCACATGGTGCGTCGCTTCGCGAAGTCGCACACCCACCTCCAATGACCTTCCCACGCCAAAACCCCGAGGCCACCCACAGGACGGCCGCTTCCCAGCGTGGCATCTTAGGCACATCGTGGCCGGAGGATCAAATCCCAGGGACCCCGTCAAGGCCGCTCCGTTAGCGTTCCACATGCGTGTCGCGAGCGAGGCACGGCCCGCCGCTCCGGGTCATCGATGACCCGCCACCGGGTGGCGCGTGTTGACACCGCCAGGCCACCTCCGAAGAATGGGGCGTCAGGGCGAGCCCCCGGGCGGGAAGTGCGCGCCAGGCCGGCAGTGGAGGGGAAGATGCAAATCTCAACGTGGCGTCGTGAATGGCTTCTGGGCGGCGTGGCCGTGATCGTCCTGGTGGCGTGCACCAAAGAGGACCCGGCCGTGGCCGGTCCCGGCGGCACGGATGCGACCTCCGACACCGGCGGCCCGGCCGGAGATCACGGCGCGACGGGGAAGGACGACAACGGCGGCACCGTCGGCGGCGACGCGGACGCCGGGAGCACGACGGGCGACCAGGGGAGCGGCGCCACTGGGGACGCGGACGTCCCGCTGAAGGACGGGAGCGTCGAGGATGGGAGCACCACCGCGGCCGGTGACGCCGACGGTGGCTCGGGCACGACGACGGGGGACGCGGCCGACGGGGGCACGGGCGGCGATGGCGACGGCGGGTCGACGGGGACGGGAGACGTGGGTCCGGACGGCAGCGACGTCCCGCAGTGCGGCTCGGAGGAGCTGCCGTTCTGCTGTGACAAGTGCGACACCTACTCGACCTTCCCCGTGTGCGGCAAGGACGGCGTGACCTACCCGAACGACTGCCATGCCTACTGCAAGTTCGGCAACGTCGACGACTACACGCCAGGGGCGTGCAAGAAGGTGTGCGACCCGACGTGCGACCAGTACACCAGCCCGAAACCGGTGTGCGATCCAAAGTCGAACAAAACCTATGCGAACATGAAGGAGGCGTGTTGCAATGGGCTGGACCTCGGTGAGGTCATGCCCGGCGAGTGCGGCGGTGGCTGTGGGCTCGCGTGCTCGGGCGACCCGAGCCCGCTGTGCGCGAAGCTGAACGACGGGACCACGAAGACGTTCACGAACTCATGCGTGTACGCCGAGTGCGCCAACAAGGTCGGAGACGCCGTGGTCTGCGTGGGTGAATGCACCAACACAGTCAAGTGTGGCGCGTGCAAGGCCCAAGGGTGCAAGCCGGTCTGCGGCGAGAACGGCGTCACCTACCCCAACGCGTGCGTCGCCAACTGCGAGAAGGCCGTCATCCAGTCAGTTGGCGTCTGCTGTTCGTGTCCGACGGTGGAGACGGGTCAGGAAGTCTGCTCGACGTTGGGCAAGACGTACAAGAGTGACTGCTTTCTGAACTGCAACGGCGAGATCAAGGCGTACGCCGGAAAGTGCGTCGACGGCTGCGCCCCGAAGGAGGGCGACAAGAAGGTCTGCGGCAGCAAGGGCGGTCAGATTCAGGTCTACGCGAACCTCGACTGCGCGAAGAAGGACTCAGCGACGTGCATCTTCGAGGAGACGCCGGACTGCGCGCTGCCCGCGGTATCGCCGTGCTTGAAGAGCAACCAGGCCTTTGCACCGGTCTGCGCGACGCTCTCCGACGGCACCGGCGGGACGTTCGAGAAGTCCTACGTCAACGACTGCTGGGCGGGCTGCGACAAGGTAGACCTGTCGAAGACCAAGCCTGGCGTGTGCAGCCAGTGCCAGACGATCTGCCAGGAGGCAGAGCCGAAGACATACTGCGCCAAGAATCTGTGCGCGCTGTTCCCGAATACGTGCGTGCCGGAGAAGTGCTTTGGCGTGCTACCGGCCGACCTCACGAAGGACAACTGCCCGGTCGAGTGCCAGTAGCGCGCGGTCAGCGCGTCGGGCGCATCACGTTGTAGGCGTCGCGCCCGCGAGCGAACGCGATGAGCGTGAGCCGGCCTTCGTGCGCCAGCTCCACGGCCAGGGACGTCGGCGCGCCGACGGCGACGACGGTCGATAGGCCGGCGCGCAGGGCCTTCTCCACGATCTCGAAGCCGGCACGTCCCGAGAGCCACAGGATGGACTCGGTTCGTGGCAATGCTCCCGCGAGCAGGAGCGCGCCGATCACCTTGTCCGTCGCGTTGTGGCGCCCGACGTCCTCGGCCACGGCGAGCACGCGGTGGTCGGGACCGGGCCCGAAGAGCACGGCCGCGTGCGTACCGCCGGTGACCGCGAACAGCGGCTGGAGTCCGGCAAGCCGCTCGGAGAGCTGACCCAGGAGCGCGGTCGGCACGGGGGCGAAGCTCGGGCGCGGCGGCACGTGCCTCAGCACGGCCTCGATGCGGTCCTTGCCGCACACGCCGCAGCTCGTCGATGACACGAGTGCCCGAGGCCGAGCCGGACGGCGGACGCCCGAGGCGAGGCGGACGAGCATGACGTTCTCGCCATGGGGCCGATGCGGATCGGCGCACGGCTCGAGCGCGGCGAGGTCATCGGCGCCTTCGATGACGCCCTCGGACCGGAGGAAGCCGGCCACGAGCGCGCGATCGTGGCCCGGGGTGCGCATGAGCACTGCGTAGGGCGCGCCCTCGATGCGCACCTCCAGAGGCTCTTCGACCGCGAGGTGATCGCGTAAGACCAGGCCGGCGGGGAAGCGAACGAGCTCGGTGACCCTTGTTGCCGCAGACACAGCCGCAGACTCGGCCTCCGACTCAGGGCGCATCGACCAGCCAGCTCCGCGTGAGCGCATAGCTCGCGGCGATGGCCTCGACGCTGACGCCCTCATTGCGCTGGTGGGCCTGTGCAGGCTCACCTGGCCCAAAGTTCACCGCGTCCACACCAATCTCGCTGAAGCGCGCGACATCGGTCCACGCCTGCTTCGGCTCGGGCTCCCCCGTGCGTGCAACCAGCCGCTGCACCAGAGGGTTGTCGAGGCAGAGCCGACCCGAGGGTGACAGGTCGGTGAAGACCACGTCGGCCTCGCCGGCCACGAGCGCGAGCACGTCCTGCTGCGCCTCGGCGAGGCTCTTGCCGGGCGCAAAGCGCGTGTTCAGGTTCATCGCGAAGAGGTCGGGCACGATGTTGCGCGTTCCGGTGGCCTCGACCATCGTCACGCTCGAGACCTCCTGGTAGACGAGCGGCCCCTGCGCGACCACGCGAGGCGCGAGGCCATGCAGCCGCGAGAGGAACGGCGCTGACTTATGTACGGCGTTTTCACCCTGCCACGGGCGCGCCGAGTGCGCGCGCTTGCCGTGAAACGTCACCGTCGCGTGTATGCAGCCGAGGCAGCCGACCTGGACGCGGTTGGACGTGGGCTCCATGCACACGACGAGCGCGGGGTCATGGAGGAAGCGCTCCTCGTTCAGCAGCGTGGCGAGGTAATTCTGGTCGAAGGGGCCCTCCTCGCGCTCGTAGAAGACGAGCCCGAGATCCACCGGCAGGCTCGCGGGGTCGAGGTCCCGTGCGAGGTGGAGCATGACGGCGAGCGCGCTCTTCATGTCGGAGGCACCGGTGCCCTCGAGCCAGTCTCCCTGAACGTGCGCGGGCCGATCCTGCCGGGGCGGGACGGTGTCCGTGTGACCGGCGAGGACGACGAGCGGGTGACCGGCGCGCCGCGGCGGACGAACGACGAGGCTGTGACTCGATCGCACGACGGCGCCACGATCGACCGGCAGCGCGCGCAAGGTGGACTCGAGCCAGTCGCCCAGCGCGGCCTCATCGCCCGTGACGCTCGGGATCTGGCACAGCCGCAGTGTGGTCTCGGCCAGGCTGCCCGCGTCGGTGGGCCCGCCCGGGAGGCCGGCGGGGACGCTCATATCGCGACGCTGAAGGCGCGGAGGGCGTCGTTGAGGCTGGTCTTGCGATCGGTGGACTCGGTCCGGTAGCCAATGACCAGCGCGCACGGCACGTGGAACTCACCCGCCGGAAACTGGCGCGGCCGCATCCCGGGCACGACGACCGAGCGCGCGGGCACACGGCCCTTGAGCGTGACGGGCGTGTCGCCGGTGACGTCGACGATGGGAGTCGAGCTCGTGAGGACCGTGCCGGCACCCAGGACCGCCTCGCGCTCGACGATGACGCCTTCGACGACGATACACCGGCTCCCGACGAAGGCGCCGTCCTCGATGATGACCGGAGTGGCCGAGGGCGGCTCGAGCACGCCACCGATGCCGACCCCGCCCGCGAGGTGCACGCCTTGCCCGATCTGCGCGCACGAGCCGACGGTGGC
>SXOX01000186.1 GCA_005776585.1 Pseudomonadota bacterium
ACTACGAGGGCGCGTTCTACTATCCGGCCGGTGTCTCGACGTTCTTCGACGGCAACGTCATGACGCGGACCGGCGTCTTCCGTGGAGTGCCGCTCTATCAGGACCGAACGCTCGAGCCGTACAGCATCGTCTTCGTCCCCGTGGGCGGCACGGTGATGAAGCCGTACGAGCGGCGCCGCGACGGCGAGTTGGCCGGCACCGTGGGCTCGCGCACGCCATCGTTCTCATCGATGACGTACTCCTGCGGCAGGATGTGGATGACCTCGCGGTCCATGGGGATCGCGACCGCGCGCGCCGCGTCGATGACGCGCCCCACGTCCGCCTCGCCGACCTCGCGGTCTTTGGCCACGGCCACGATGCCCCGGCTGTTGAACCCGCGAATGTGCCCACCCGCGATGCCGGCATAGACGTGCGTCACCTGGCAGCCGGCCATGAGCTCCGCCTCTTCGACCGCCTTCTTGATGCTCGCGATCGTCGAGTCGATGTTGACGACCACGCCCTTGCGCAAGCCCGACGATGGCGTGGTGCCGATGCCGATGATGTCGACACCCCCCTCCGTTCGCTCGCCGACGATGCACGTGACCTTGGTCGTCCCGATGTCGAGTCCGACGATGATGTCCTCACGCTGTGCCACGGTCTCTCCTCCTTGCTCTCATTCTTCGCCCTCGGACTCCAGCACGTCTGGGTCTGTCCTGCGGTGGGCCTTCCGTTGGGTCTCGCTGTCGACAGGAGCGCCCGCTCCCCCGACCTTCGTCTCGTTGCGCCCGCGATGCCGGCGTCCACGGAGCGGCTTGGGCTCGGGCTCTGGCTCGGGCAACGCGGGTGGCGTCCGGTGCAGCACCGCGATGCGTCCCGAAGCACGCGCGTCGTTCAGGTGGATGCGCTCGAGCGGCAGGCCGCGCTTCTCGGCGTCGGCGAGCAGCGTGAGCATGTGATCGGCCTTGTCGCCCACGTCGCCGCGGCCCAGGCGCACCTCGGTGCCGTACAGGTACGGGTGGGGACCGGCCAAGAGCAGCACGTAGCCATGCAACGGGTCGACTCGAATCTCGGCGACTCGCGCGACGGCGCCGATGTTCGAGCGACTGAAGGAGCCGAGCACGGTGATGGCGCCGCGTACGAGGGCACGCGCCATGTCAGAGCGCTCGCCGATTGCGCCCGGCGCCACGTCGTCCCAGGTGAGGCCCGACACGATCGGCAGCGCGAAGCGCTCGCCGGGGTCGAGCTTCTTGAACACGGCCCCGAAGCGATCGACCAGGAAGCGCGCGCCGAGATCGAGCACCAGCGCCGGCTCGCGCTCCTTGACCGTGATGACGAGCTGGTCGGGGAGCTCGCGCTGCACGCTGGCGCTCGCGATCCAGGGGTGGCTCTCGATGCCCCGCTCTACCTGGGTCAGATCGAGCGCAAGCAGGCTCGGACCGTCCTCGACGCCGCCGGAGATGAGGATCTCGGCGACCGGGACGCGCGCGTTGCCCTCGACGCGGACCTGACGTACGGCGAAGTCCGGCGAGCGCATCACGTACTGGTAGCCGTAGACCACCGCGGCTGGAACCGCCGCGACGCAGACGGCGATGAGCGCGTAGGGCAGGGCCCCGGCGAAGCGCCGCAGGACTCGGAGGGGCACCGTTCGCAGCGCGTGCGTCAGGTCCTCGGCACAGACCCGCAGCCGTGCGCGCGTGCGGCTGAGCCACGTGCCGCGTAGGTGGCCGAGGCGGCGCGAGACGACGCGCTGACGATACGTTCCGGAGGCGATGGCGCTCATGACGCGTGCACCTCCGGCCACTCACCGACGCGCTTCACTTCCCACTCGAGGTCGACCCCGAACTGGGCGCGCACCACGGCGCGCACGCTCTCGGCGAGGTCGACGATGTCCTGGGCGGTCGCATCGCCCACGTTGACGATGAAGTTCGCGTGTTTCGGAGAGATCTCCGCGCCACCGCGCCGTGTGCCTTTGAGCCCCGCAGCCTCGATCAGCCGGCCGGCGTAGTCGCCCGGTGGGTTCTTGAAGATCGAGCCCGCGTTGGGTAGCTCGACGGGCTGTGTCGCCTTGCGTCGTCGGATGATGTCGTCGATCCGCTCAGCAAAGGCGTCGTTGGCGGCCGTGCGGACGCGAAAGGCCGCACGGACGACGATATCGCGCGGCCCGAGGTTCGAGTGACGGTAGGCAAAGCCCATGGCCGCCGCGGGGACGGTCACGAGCTGCACTTCAGGCTGCCACATGAGGCGGGTGACCGATTCACAGTTGGTGACGATCTCGCCGGCAAAGGTGCCCGCGTTCATGCGGACCGCGCCGCCCATCGTGCCCGGAACGCCCGCGAGGTACTCCATGCCCTCGAGGCGCTCCGTCTTGCAGAGCTTGAGCAACCTGAACGTGCCGAGCCCGCCTCCAACGACGAGCCGGTGCTCGCCGGGACCGAACACGTCGCGCTCGACGCGAGCCTCGGAGAAGCCGACCTCCAGGTTCAGAACGAGGCCGCGGACGCCGAGATCGCTCGCGACGAGGTTGGTCCCGCCGCCGAGGATGACGAGGGGCAGCGCGTGGGTCGAGGCGAACGTGGCGGCCGCGAGCAGATCGGCGTCATCGCTGGGCTCGACGAAGGCGTCCGCCGGCCCGCCGACCTTGAAGCTCAGGTGTCGGCGCAGCGGCTCATCGAAGCGCACGCGCCCACGCACGGTGGCGACCAGCGCGTCACGCACGGCGGCGCTCAACAGGGTGCTCATGCGGCCCTCCGCACGAGCGTGAGGCTGCGCGTCATCGCGTCCTGCGCGGCGTTGGGGCGCGCCACGGTCGCAAGCCCGGCGCGCATCGCGGTGAGGCGGCTCCGATCGCGGGCGAGGTCTGCGAGCAGCGCCCGTACGGTGTCGTCGCTCCAGGCCTCCTGCCGCACCATCACGGCACCGCCCGCGTTGGCGAGGGCCTGCGCGTTGGCGGCCTGATGATCGTCGGCCGCGTGCGGGAAGGGCACCAGCACGGCGGGTGTGCCGCTCACGGCAAGCTCCGCCACCGTGGAGGCACCGGCGCGCGTGATCGCCAGGTCCGTCCAGGCGTAGGCGCTCGCGATATCGTCGAGATAGGCGCGCACGTCGGCGGCGATGCCGGCGTCGCGGTAGCGCGCGGTCACGGCCTCGACGTCGCTCGGTCCCGTCTGGTGGAGCACCTCGACGCCGTCCACGCCGCGCAGCGTGGCCGGGACCCGCTCGTTCAAGAAGCGGGCGCCCTGAGAGCCGCCGACGATGAGCACCCGCAGGCCGTCGTGACTGGCACGGGTCGCCGTCGCTCGGGTGAGGCTCGCGACCACCGCCTGCCGCAATGGCACGCCCACGACCTCGACCCGCTCGGCCGCAAACCAGCGACGGGCGGCCTCTTGCGCGACGAACACGCGCCGCACGAGCTTGCCGAGCCAGCGGTTGGTGAGCCCCGGCACGGCGTTGGGCTCGACGGCCACGGTCGGGACGCGCGACAGCCAGGCTGCGACCGTCGTCGGGCCCGCCGAGTAGCCGCCGACCGAGACGACGAGATCCGGCCGAAAGCGTCGCAGGACCGAGAACGCGTCCCAGAGCGCCGGGAGCAGCCGCAACAGGCCGAGCAGGCGCTGCCCGAGGCTCGCGTTCTTGAGCTTGGTGGCCCGAACGAACGCGAGCGCGTAGCCCGCTTTGGGCACGACCGTCGCGTCGAGGCCGAGGCGCGTGCCGACGAACAGAACCTGCCCGCCGGGCACGAGCGCGAGGAAGGCCTCGGCCAGCGCGATGCCGGGGTACAGGTGGCCACCGGTGCCCCCGCCCGCGATGAGCAGCCGCAACGTCATGCGCGACCTCCCCCGTTGGACGGGCGCACGAACGGCTGGATGCCGCTGTCGCGCTGCTTGATCGGCTTGCGCTCTTTGGTCGCTTTCGTGGCTCTGGACTCCACGTCTTGGCGCGTGCGCATGGACAGGCGCATCGAGCCGAGCGCCTCGCGCAGCCGATGCTGCGGCGCGCCTGCGTACCGCGACACGTTGAGCAGGATGCCGATGGCGAAGGCCGTGACCATGAGGCTCGAGCCGCCGCCCGAGACGAACGGCAGGTTCAGGCCCTTGGTGGGGAGGAACCCGACCGAGACGCTCATGTTGAACGTCGCCTGAAAGCAGATGAGGACCGTGACACCGAAGGCGAGGTAGCGGCCCAGGTGGTCGGGAGCGCGCACGGCGACGCGGTAGCCGCGCCACAGGATGTAGCCGAAGATGGCGATGACGGCCGCGCAGCCAATCAGGCCGAGCTCTTCGCCGATGCTCGAGAACATGAAGTCCGAGAAGCCCTGCGTCAGAAAGCCCATCTTCTGGCGGCCCATGCCGAGCCCCATGCCCTCGGTGCCTCCGGAGCCGATGCTGATGAGCGAGTTCACGACCTGAAACCCGGAGCCGTAGCGGTCGGAGTAGGGGTCTAGCCACGCGCCGACGCGCTTCCAGCGGGCGGAGTTCTGAAGGTAGATGAAGGCCAGCCAGGCCGCGACGGTAACGAGGCCGACGGTGTAGGCGGACTTCGTGCCCGCGACCCACAGCATCGCGAACATGACGCCCGCGAGCACGATGCAGGTGCCGAGGTCTGGCTGAAACAGGCAGAGGCCGGCCAGCACGCCGCAGACGATGAGGTGCGGCAGAAAGCCGATGAGGAAGCTGCGCAGGCGCTCGTGCTTCTTTTCGAGCGAGTAGGCGAGGTAGATGACGAACGCGAGCTTGGCGACCTCGGAAGGCTGAAACTCGAGGACGTACAGGTTGAGCCAGCGGCTCGAGTAGCCGCGGTTGATGCCGGCGCCCGCGAGGACGGCGACGAGCATGGCGATGGCGCCGAGCAGGGTGGGGTAGACCCAGGTACGCCAGCGCGTGTATGGGATCGACATGCCGAGCATGAGCGCGACCATGGCCAACGCGACGTGCCGAAGGTGCTGGCGCAGGTACTTCGTGGGATCGCCGAAGCGCATGTCTGCGACGCCGACCGAGGCCGAGTAGACCATGACGATGCCGAGGCCGACGAGCGCGAGCACGGCGAGGAGCAAGCCCGCGTCGTACGGACGTGGCGCATGGTGCAGCGAGCGGGCAACGGCGGTCGGCGCCATCGTGTCGGCCTGGACGTGCGGCGGCGCGGTCGAGGTGACCGTCGAGACGCGCGTGCCGAGCCCGAAGGCGCGTGACAGGGTCGTCGTGCTCATCGCAGCTTCAGGCTCGTGATCGCGACGAGCGACAAGATGATGGCGATAATCCAAAACCGAACCACGATCTGTGGCTCAGACCAGCCCTTCTTCTCGAAATGGTGGTGCAGCGGGGCCATGAGGAAGATGCGCTTGCCGCCGGACCAGCGGAAGTAGGTGCGCTGGATGAAGCTCGACAGGAGCTCGACGGCGAAGATGCCGAACACGATGATGGAGAGCAGCTCGTTCTTCGAGAAGACGGCCACCGCCCCGAGCGCGGCGCCGAGGGCGAGGCTGCCCACGTCGCCGAGGAAGACCATCGCGGGGTGCGTGTTGTACCAAAGGAAGCCGATGCCGGCGCCGACGATGGCCCCACAGACGATGGCGAGGTCGACCACCTCGTCGATCTTGGGGATGCGCAGGATGTTCGCGACGACGACGGGCTTCTGCGTGACGCCCTCGACGTAGATCTGGAACCCCGCGAGGTAGCAGAGCAGCAGGAACGTCGCCGCGGCGATGATGACGGGGCCGATGGCCAGGCCGTCGAGGCCGTCGGTCAGGTTTACGGCATTTGACGTCGAGACGACCGTCATGAGCGCCAGCGCGAAGTAGGCCAGGACCGGCAGCACGACGTAGTAGCGGTCCACGCGCAGGAACGGCACGTAGAGGTTCATGTCGTAGCCGAGCGCGCGCGGCTCGATGCCAAAAAAGAACAGCGCCATCGCCGAGCCTGCGACCCCGAACTGCCCGGCGAGCTTCTGGCCCTCACTGAGCCCGCGGCGGCCGCCGACCTGCTTGGCGCGAAGCTTGGTGACGTCGTCCAAGAAGCCGATGGCGCCGTAGCCGACGGTGACGAAGAGCGTGAGCCACACGAGCGGGTTCTGAAAGCGCATCCAGAGCAGCGTAGACACGGTAAGCGCGATGATGACGAGGATCCCGCCCATCGTGGGGGTGCCCGCCTTCTTCTTGTGGCCCTCGGGGCCGTCCTCCCTGATGCGCTCGCCGACCTGCTTCTGGCGCAGCTTGGAGATGAACCACGGGTAGAGCAGCCACGTGATCGCGAGCGCCGTGATGGTGGCGCCCAGGATGCGGAACGATGGGAAGCTGAAGATCCGCAGCGGCGAGAAGCGGTCGAAGAACGACTCGTAGACCCAGTGCAGCATCAGGTCGTCTCCTCGCCGAGGAGGGCCTGGACCGCGCGCTCCATGCGCAGCGAGTGGCTGCCCTTGACGAGCACCCAGTCGCCAGCGCGAACGAAGCGAGCGAGCGGCTCGAGGATGGCGGCGCAGTCGGAGGCGCAGACGACGCCGTCGCCAAAGCCGCGCGCGAGGTCCTCCGCGTGGCGCCCGACGGCGAAGAGCGCGTCGACCTCGACCGCCGCGGCATGGGCGCCAACGTGCTCGTGCAGCGACGGGGCGCGTTCGCCGAGCTCGCGCATGTCGCCGAGTACCGCGATCATTCGGGTCGCGCCGTTCTTGCGCGCGATCTCGGCCAGCGTGTCGAGGCCCGCGCGCATGCTCGCCGGGTTGGCGTTGTAGGAGTCGTCGAGCACGTTGACTGCGCCGCCGCGTGCGGGGCGCCAGTGGAGCCGACCCGGCGTGCCCGGAAAGCGCTCGAGGGCCTCGATGCCTGCGGCAGGCTCCAGGTCGAGCGCGACGAGGATAGCGACGGCGAGCGCGGCGTTCCAGACGTCGTGCCGGCCCAGAGTGCGCAGGCGCAGGTCGTAGGGCTTGCCGCGGACGACCAGCGTGGCGCCGAGGCCCGCGACTCCCGTGCGGCGAATGCCCTCGACCGAGACGTCCATGTCGCGCCCGGTGCCAACGCGCAGACGACGGCGTGCCGGCGTACCCTCCGCCGCGCGAACGACGCCCGGGTCGCGCATGTTGACGATGGCGGTTCCCGTCGCGGCGAGGCCCGCGTAGAGCTCGCCTTTGGCTGCGATGACCGCGTCGATCGTCTTGAGGCCCTCGAGGTGCGCCTCGCCGATGGAGGTGACGAGGCCAATTTCCGGGGCCGCGATTTGGGTGAGCCGCGCGATCTCTCCCGGGTGGTTCATACCCATCTCGAAGAGCGCGAACCGGGAGGTCTCGTTCACCGTGAACGCTGTGAGCGGCAGGCCCACGAGGTTGTTGAAGTTCCCCGCCGTCTTGGCCGTCTCGCCGTAGGCGGCGAGCGCCACCGCCGCCAGCTCCTTGGTGGTCGTCTTGCCGTTGCTGCCCGTAATCGCGATACGTCGGGCCGCCAGCCGCGCGAGGTGTGCGCGGGCGAGGTCCCCCAACGCAGCGAGCGTGTCCTCGACCTCGACGTGGATGCGACCCTCGCCCAGCGCGACCGGGACGCCGGCTTGCACGATCGCGCCCGACGCACCCGCGTCCATCGCGCGCGTGAGGAAGTCGTGACCGTCGAACCGCTCGCCGACCAGCGGAACGAACAGCTGCCCGGCGCGCACCGTGCGCGTGTCGGTGGAGACGCCGTTGGCCACGACCTCGCCGCCCGCCACGAGCCGTCCACCGACGGCCTGCGCCACGCTGGTGCCCGACAGGTTCATCCGGCGAGCACCTCGGCCGCGACCGTGCGGTCGTCAAACGGGACCGTGCCTTCGGCAAGGATCTGGTAGGTCTCGTGGCCTTTTCCAGCGATGAGCACCACGTCTCCCGGCTCCGCGAGGCTGATGGCGGTCTCGATGGCGACGCGACGGTCGACCTCGACCACGAGCCGCTCAGGGTCCGCATCCACGGGCAGGCCGAGGAGGATCTCGTCGATGATCTGATGGGGCGGCTCCGAGCGCGGGTTGTCGCTCGTGACGACCATCACATCGGCGAGGTCGTGTACCACGCGGCCCATCTCGGGACGCTTCGTGCGGTCCCGGTCGCCGCCGCAGCCGAAGACCACGAGGACGCGGCCTTCGGTCAGCTCACGCAGCGACGTGATGGTCGCCTTGAGCGCGTCCGGTGTGTGGGCGTAGTCGACCAGGACCGTCAGCCCCCGGTCGTTCTTCACGGGCTCGACGCGCCCTGGGACGCCTTGGAACCGCTCGAGACCTTCCACGATGGCGATGGGCTCCACGCCAAAGAGCTGTGCAGCGGCGATGGCGGCGAGCGCGTTGCGCACGTTGTGGCGGCCCGGCATGCGCAACCAGAGCTGGAGCGTGCCCTCCGGCGTGGCGATGCGGCCGCGCGTGAGCTCGGGTCCGAGCTCGAGCGCCGCGGGGTAGATGTCCGCATCGTCGTCGAAGCCAAACGACAGCAGGCGGCCGCGATGCTCCTGCATGACCTCCTGGCCCCACGGATCGTCGGCGGGGACGACCAGACCGCGCGAGCTTGGCGCGTGCTGCACGTCGCCCAGCAGCCAGTTCACCTTGGTCTCGCTGTACTCTTCGAGGGTCCCATGGAAGTCGAGGTGATCGCTGCCGATTCCCAAGAAGACGCCGACACTGAAGCGGCAGCCGTGAACGCGTCGCAGGGCGATGGCGTGTGACGAGACCTCCATGGCGACCGCCTGGCCGCCCTCGGCCAGAAACCCGTGCAGGAGCTCCTGGAGCTCGGGCGCTTCCGGCGTGGTGAAGCCCGTATCGACCGTCTGGCTGCCGAGGTGCGCGCCCGTCGTCCCGATGCGCCCGGCCTTGCGGCCATCGGAGGTCAAGATGGACTCCAGCATCCAGGTGACGGTCGTCTTTCCGTTGGTCCCCGTGACGCCGAGCAGGCCGAGGCCATGGCTCGGGTGCCCGTATCGCGCCGACGCGAGCGGCCCGACGGCCATGGTGCCGCTGTGGACGCGGACCCAGGGCACCGCGGGCAGCTCCGCGGGCGGGTCGGAGAACACGACGGCGGCCGCGCCGCGGGCGATGGCGTCGGCGATGAACTTGTGGCCATCGGTGTAGACCGTCTTGGTCGCGACGTACAGGTCCCCCGGGGCGACGCGCCGGGAGTCCGCGCGGACATGGCCCACCGCGACCGCGTCGAGGTTGCCGCTGGTCTCGCGGACGTGAAGCAGCTCCATGAGCAGCTGGCTGAGCATCATCGGCGGGATCATGGGTGTTCCTTCTGGCCTGCCGGCCCAGCCGGGGCCTCCAGCAGGTCGTCGTCCGCGTCGTCTTCGGGAGCGTCCGCGGGCTCGGGGTGCGCGAGGTCCTCTTCGAACCAGACCGTGACGCGGCTCCACGGGTCGAGCGGCGTGTCCTTGGGCACGGCCTGGCGGACGGAGCGTCCGGCCCCCTGGATGTCGATGAAGAGGTTGTGGCGAATCGCCAGCGCCGCAGCCTCGCGAATCGTGAGCCCGCGCAGCTCGGGCACCGTGGCCGACAGCGGCTGCATCGGATCGACGCCCGGCACGCGACCGTCCGGATAGTCGTAGTAGGCGCCCTCGGCCCCGGCGATGGCCTCACGCGTCGTGTCGTGCGCCGACGGGATGGGCCGGACCCGAGTCGCGCGCTCGCGCTTGCCGTAGCTCGGCGGGACCTGGAGGTAGTGCGCCGTCCATTCGGCAATCTTGCGGAACACCGGACCCGCCACGAGGCCGCCGTAGTGCGTGCCCTGCGGCTCGTCGATGAGGACGAGCACGGCGATGCGCGGCCGCTCCGCCGGCAGCACGCCCACGAACGACGAGATCCAGGCGTTTTCGAGGTAGCTGTGCGTCTTGTGGTCGGGCTTCTGAGCCGTCCCCGTCTTGCCGGCGACGTCGTAGTCGTACATCCAGGCCGCGAAGCCGGTCCCTTCGACCGTCACGACCGACTTCATGGCCTCGAGCACCTGTTTGGCGGTGGCGACGGACACGACGCGGCGCACGCGCTCGGGCGGGAACGAGCGCACGACCTCGCCCTGCGCGTCGAGCTCTTCGGCCACGAGGCGGGGCTTCATGAGCATGCCGCCGTTGCCGATGGCCGCGACGGCCGCCGTCATCTGCACCGCCGTGACCGCCGTGCCCTGGCCGAAGGCGACGTTGGCGAGCGTGAAGCCCTTCATCATGTAGGCCTTCTGGACGAGGCCGGCGCGGTCGGGCAACCCCGGGACGACGTGCGTCGGGTCGCCGAAGCCGAACGCCTTGATGTACTCGCGGAGCTTGTCGCCACCGAGCGTGAGCCCCACCTTGGCCATGCCGATGTTGCTCGAGTGCATGAAGACGTCGCGCAGCGAGAGCTTCTGATAGCGGTGCGTGTCGTGGATGCTGGCCTTGCCGAAGTGCATGACGCCGTTCTGAGTGTCGATGACGTCGTCGAGTCCGACGACGCCCTCTTCGAGACCCGCGGCGAGCGTGACGATCTTGAACGTGGACCCAGGCTCGATCATGTCTCGCAGCGCGCGGTTCTTGGCCGTCTCGGGGGCTTCGGCGATCTCTTCTCGATACCGGTTCGGGTTGAAGCGCGGGTAGTGCGCCACCGCGAGCAGATCGCCCGTAGCGACGTCCATGACCACAGCGATCCCGCCCTTGGCGGCCAACGACGACAGGCAGCCCCGCTCGAGCTCGCGCTCGGCGACGGCCTGGATCTTCTCGTCGATGGTGAGCACGATCGAGTGCCCGGCCTTGCTCTCCCACGGCGGGAGGCCCTCGAGCATGGCGCTCCGACCCACGGCGTCGCGGTGATACTGCGCAGAGAGCCGGCCGCCCTTCAGCGTCTCGTCGAAGGCGAGCTCGAGCCCGTCCTGGCCGACGGACTCGAGGCCCACGACGCCGAGCAGCTGCCCGGCCATGTCGACCTTGGGATAGAAGCGCTGCGATTCGCGGATGAGGTAGATGCCGGGGAGCTCGGCTGGGAGCTGCTTCTTCTTGCCGTTGACCTCGACCGTGCGCGGGGTGACGAGCGGCCGCAGCTTCTTGGCCTCCTCCTCGGTGATCTGACGCCGGATCCAAGCGAACTGGGTCCGCTCGTTGCCGGACGTGAGCGACTTGACGATGCCCTCCGCCGGCGTGTCCGAGAGGATCTCCGACAGCCGCTGCGCGACTGCGGCCATGGCCATGCTCTCGATCTCCTGCGGGTTGCCGTAGACCGAGTCCACCTCGACGGAGGTCGCGAGCGGCTCGCGGTTGCGGTCGAAGATGTCGCCGCGCTGCGTATCCACGCGCAAGAGCCGCAGGTAGTTGCGCTCGGCCTCCTTGCGAAAAACCTCAGACTCGCAGCCCTGGAGGTAGATGCACATGCCCGCGACGGAGCCGAGGGCTACGGCGAGGACCGTGCTCACGAAGGCCATGCGGCGCATCTGGAGCAGGTTGAGCTCCAGCGCCGACGGCGTCCCGCCCCCCTTGGGGACAGGCACGCTCTGCACGCTCGAGCGTCGCTCGACCGTCTGGCTACGGGTCGTGGTGGTCGTCATGCGCCGGGCCTACATCCTCACCCGGCAGCGGCGCCCGAGCGGTGACTCGGGGCCCGTCTTGTAGCATTGCGCGTACGCAGTCCGGGCGTCCTCGAGCCGGCCCTCCTGCTCATAGAGCTCGCCCATGTGGAAGTGCGGCTCCTGGTAGGTCTTGCAGCGCGTGATGGCCCGACCGAGGTAGTCTTTGGCCATGTCGGGCTGCTTGAGCTCCCGGTACAGCGTGCCGAGGTTGTTGTAGGCGAGGCAGAACTGCGGGTTGAGGAAGACCGCCTGCCGGTAGTGCTTGAGCGCCACCGCGTGCTGGCGGAGGTGCTGGTGCGCAAAGGCGATGTTGTTGTGGATGAGCCACGGCGTCGGGTAGAGCGTGACCTGGAGTAGCGGCTCGAGCGTCTCGATGGCGTCCTTCCACCGCTTGCTGGCCAGGAGCACCGCACCCAGGTTGGCGCGCGCCTCGTTGAACGCGCCGCGGATCTCGAGCGCCTTGCGGAAGTGCGACTCTGCGAGGGCGTACTCCTTACGCCCAAAGTAGATGAAGCCCATCAGGTGGTGCGCGTCGGGGTGCTTGGGGTCGAGCTCCAGGCACCGCTGCAGCTCGGAGAGCGCGCCGTGGATCTGTTTCTCGTAGAACGCCGTATTCGCGAGCTGGTAGTGGTAGTCGGCGTCCTCGAACTTCTTGTCGTCCTCGGACTCCCCGCAGCCGCTCAGCGCACACAGGCTCACGGCGACCGCGATCGCGCGGCTCAGGCGTTGGAAGGCGTCCATCTAGCGGATCTCCACGATGTCCTGCGGCGCAGGCACCTGCATCCCGAGGCGCTCGGCCGCCTCCTTGCGGATACGGGCCGGGCGCTTGAGCGTCGACAGCTCGAGGCGCAGCTTCTTCTGCTCGTCGAGCAGCGCGCGATAGCGGATGGTCTCGCGGGAGAGCTCGACGCCCAGCGTGTAGACTTGGTAGCGCGTCCAGACGAGGTAGACGCCGAGGACGACGAGCAGGCCCACGAAGGTGAGGATCAGCGTGAAGGGCTTGACGCCCCAGCCGGCCCGCGTCGTCTCGCCGTCTGCCCGCACGCCGCGCGTGCGCGCTCCCTGTTCGAGCACCGACTCGCTCATGACTCCGCCCTCCGGTCGCCCCCCGACGACCGAATCGATGACGCCGCAGCTTGCGGCCTAAACGTCCTGCACCCAGGGCAGGTGATTCACGTCCGCGCTCTCCGCGGTCTGCTGCTGCCACCCTTCCGGCGTCCACAGCTCCACGTAGCGCCCCGCTCCGACAAACACGACGTCTTTCACGAGGCCCGCGTAGTCGCGGAGCGACTCCGGAAGCAACACGCGCCCTGTGCCGTCGAGGCGCACCGGCCGCGCCTTGGCCAGCAGCTTCCGCCGCACTTGGATGGCCTCACGCGTGCCGATGAGCTTCTCAGTCATCTTCTCGGTCAAGCGCTGCCACTCCAGCTTGGGATAGGCCCACAGGCACCGCCCATCCAGCGACTCCGTGATGACCAGCTCGTCCGGCTCCTGCGCGTAGCTGCGGGCGAGCACGTCACGCAGCTCGGCCGGAACGGCGACCCGCCCTTTGGCATCGAGCCCATGCGTGAACTCTCCGATGAACATCGCCCTCGCTACGGCTTGGGAGGTGGCCCCACTTTGCGCCTTGCCCATGCCACAATGCCCCACGTACCTAGCTCCGCGCTCCAGGGGTGTCAAGCCACTTTTTTGCGTCCCGACCAAACTTGTGCTGGCCCGACGAAAAAGCCAGCTTTACGGCGATTTCGACTTGGTGAGATCGTGGTGCGTCAAGCTCATCGTCGGTCAGCGCGGCGTTCCAGCGAAAGTTGCGGGCAGGCCCCGTGTCGTGTAGCCAGCCGGATCAGATGCAGTGGATGAATCGAGGGGTCAGCGCCGCGGTCGTGGCCTTGGGAACAGCGGCGTGGCTCTCCGCGCCGGCACCCGCGCCCATGGCCTCACCGGACGACTGGCGAGCGGTCGCTCAGAGGCTGAGCACCGCGCTCGAGCGCGGCGACGGCGTGCTCATCGAGCCCGGCTGGCTGGTCGATGGATTGCCGTTGCTCGAGCCGGTCGTGCGTCGCGCCGGCGGATGGCTGCATGCCAGCTGGCCCATCGAACTCACGGTCCTCGCGCGCCACCGGCGGCTGTGGTTCGTCAGCCCCGTCGCTCGTGCACCCGTTCCCGTGCCGGAGGGCTTCGAGGTGGCTCAGTCGGTGGTCATGGAGGGCGTCTTCACGCTCGCGCGGCTCGATCGGTCGCAGCCGAGCGGGCTCACAGTCGACCTGCTCGACGAGCTTCAGAACGCCACGGTGACCGTCCTCGAGGGCGGCGCGTCGCGCGCGTGTCGTTGGGAGAATCAGCGCCATCGCGGCTGTGGACGGGGCCTCGAGGAGCTCCGCGTCGACGCGGGCACCGTCGATGGCGCGCCGTGGCACTGTCTGCTCGTCCGCGGGCTCGCTCCCGGCGTGCGCGCACGGGTGAGTTACGGGCACGTCACGTTCTCTGGAGCAGTGCGGCTTGCGGCCCGCTTCGTGGGGAGCGGCGCGGCGTCGACGGCGCAGGCCGATGTGGGGCTCGAGGTCGACGGCGCACCGGTCGCTCAGCTCGCCGTGCGCAAGTCGCCGTTCGACAGCGGGGAGCGGTGGGTCTCCACCGACGCCCGTCGCGGCAGCGTCGGTGCCGTAGCGTTCGAGGTCACGCTGACGGGCGGGGCCGAGGGCGAGCTGTGTCTCTCGCTCGAGACGTGGGCTCAGGCGCCTACTTCACTCTGAGCGTCTGCGTGGGGCTCGTCGTCGTGAGGTTGATGGTGTGCATCGACACGCGACCCGCCTGCGCCGGATCGGACACCTGGACCTTGTGACTTCCGAGCGGGAGCTTCACGGTCCGTCCCGCGATGGGTCGCCCATCGACAGTCACCTTGTAGTGGCCCGGCACGTCGAGGATGAGCGTCCCCGGTCCCGTCGCCGCGGCCGCGCCCGCATCCGTATCGACCGTGTGCGTGCCCCCGGACGCGACCATCACCGTAAACGTGCGCTTGCCGGCGGGCCCGTCGACCGTGACGACATGGCGACCGGGTGACGCCATCGCAGACGTCGTGGTCTTGCCCACGACCTGGCCGTCGAGGCTCACGACCTGGCCTGGCTTGCCCTTGATGACGATCGTGCCCGGCCCCATCGGCGCTCCCACGTCGGGCGCGGCCGGCGCTCCCGCATCGGGCTCTGCGGCGCGCTCGCCTGCGTCCGCGCTCGCCACTGGCGCCAGCCCGGCGTCCACGGGCTCTTCGGCTCCACTGCCGGAATCGATGGCCGCCATTGCGGCGCCAAGGTCTGGAACATCCGGCACGTCGGGGACGTCTTGGACATCGGGGACGTCCGGCACGTCCGGGACGTCGGGCACGTCCGGGACGTCGGGCACGTCCGGGACGTCGGGTCCCGCGTCCTTGGTGGGTGCGACTCCGGCGTCCTTGGCCTCCGCGACCAGGACGGCCGGCGGGCCGGCGTCTGGAGCCCGACTTCCGGCGTCCCCCTCGGCCTTGGGCGGCCCGCCCGTGGTGCCCTCGCCAGTGCCCTCGCCCGTCGTACCAGAGCCCGTGCCCCCTCCGGTGGCCGGGGTATTCCCGTACTTCTGCCACGCGAACCAGCCGCCAGCGCCCAGCCCGCCCAGGATGAGCAGCGCCACGAGGGCCTTCAGCCATCCGCCGCCACCGGACGGCTTCTCCGTGACCTCTGGCGCCCCGCTCCGCGCCGGAGCCACGGGCGGAAGCGATGGCTGGCGCTTGGGTGGCGCGCCGCTGCTCTGGACGGGCTTCTCTTGCGTGAACGCGACCTCGCCGATGGCCGTTGGCGCAAACGAGTCTCCACCGAGGTCCGCGGTGACGGGCACGATGACCCGGCTCCGGATGCTGGAGGCCTGCGAGCGGAGCTCCTCGATCTCCTCGGGCTTGCCCGAGAAGAGCTTCTTCATGTACGCCGCAATGTCGCTATCGGAGACGAACTCGCCGCGCCCGTGGATGAAGCGCTCGAGCGCGACCTGGAGCTCGGCAGCGGACTGGTAGCGTTTGGCGCGGTCCTTGGTGAGCGCGCGCGTGATGATCTGCCAGAGCCCCTCGGGGTAGCCCTCGATGAGGTCGGCGGCCGACTTGGGCGGATCGTTGACGATAGCCGAGACCGTCATGAGGTCCGCGCCCTCACCGAACGGCTTCTGCAACGTCGTGAGCTCATGCAGCACGATGCCGAGCGAGAAGATGTCGCTCCGCCGATCGACCGTCTTGCCCGTGATCTGCTCGGGCGACATGTAGCAGAACTTGCCCTTGACCGCGCCCGCCTGCGTCTTGGTCTCGCTGGTCTTGGCCTTGGCGATGCCGAAGTCGATGACCTTGACCGCGCCCGTGAAGCTCACCAGCACGTTGTCGGGTGAGATGTCGCGGTGGACGAGGTTGAGCGGCTCGCCGTTGTCGCCCGCGAAGTTGTGGGCGTAGTCGAGCCCGGCGCATGACGCCGCCAGGATCTTGGCCGCCAGATGCAGCGGCATGTGCATCTCGTGCTGCTTGAGCACCTTGATGACCTTGTTGAGCGACTCGCCGCGTAGGTACTCCATCGCGATGTAGTAGCTGCCCTCGGCCTCGCCGAGCTCATAGATCTGGACGATGTTCGGGTGGTTGAACTTGGCGGCGATGCGCGCCTCGTCCAGGAACATCGTGATGAACTGCTCGTCGTTGGCGAAGTGCGGCAGGATGCGCTTGATGACCAGCGACTTCTCGAAGCCGGCCGGTCCGTGTTGGCGCGCGAGAAACACCTCGGCCATGCCGCCGATGGCGAGCTGACGCTCCAGTACGTACTTGCCGAATTGCTTCACGCGGCCCCTCCGGCGCTCGATTGGACGGCCCGCCGGCCGCGCGACCCTAGCCTGCGGAAAGCCGCGATGTCAAACGTGCCTCAGGCTATCGAATGCGGCTCCCGTCCACGACGACCCGTGCGGTGAACACGCGGCGCAGATCGCGCGTGATGGCATAGCCATCCAGTACCGCCGCGACGCTCTCGGCGAGCGGAAAGCCCATCGCGCGGCCGTTGATCACGACGTCGACGTTGCGGCGCCCCATGTCGACCAGCTTTCGTGTGACCCAGAGCACGAGCCGGTCGACGTGCCCCGTGGTCTCGAGCTTCAGCACGAGCTTGCGCCGCGCTTGGACGTTCGCCGTGACGGTCACAGTCCCCCGGCCCTCGACCTGGACCCAGTGGATGATGCGTGGCCGGCCGTCCACCGGGCCGTGATACCTGAAGCTGGACCGGAGCGTGCGCCGCTTCCTGGCGAGCCAGCCGAGCACCTCGTCGTTGAGCTCCGAGAACACCTCGTGGCCGCCATGCCGCTCCTCGTAGCGGTGCGGTATGCCGAGACGCCCGAGCTCCTTGACGATGCTGCGGGAGTTCGCGACCGGGATGGTCCCGTCGCGGTCGCCGTGGATGACGAAGATTGGCAGCCCGTTGAGGTTCTTGACGATCTCCTCTGCCTTGGGCGGGATCCCCGCGCGGGGCACGAGCGCAGAGAATCGATCCGGATAGCGCGGACCAAAGATCCAGGTCCCGATCCCTCCGCCAGAGAAGCCGCCGAGCGAAACGCGATCGGTCTTGACGTTGAAGCGCTGCTGTACATCGTCGAGCGTGGCCAGCACGAGCTGCTCGCCCCGTTTCGTCGTCCACTTGCCGCGCAGGTCGGGACAGGCCAGCAGGACGCCGTGAGCCGCGGGCTCGCCGCGCCAGAAGTTCGTGCAGGCGGCTTGTCCGGTCTGCCCAGGCCCATGCCCATGGAGCTCGACGTGGAGCGGCCAGGCCTTCTTTGGGGTGTAACCCTTCGGTGGGACGACGACGTAGCTGCCGACGGGCGTGTCGAAACGTTGCCTGCCTGCGGCGCGGCCTTCATGGGACTCGATTCGGGTCAGCAGCTGAAGCGCGCGCTTGACCGACAGCGCTTTGAGCAGGCGCGTGCGGAGCGCGTCGGCCTCGGGGTCGCGAGCCTCACGCAGCTCGAAGTAGCGTCGCAGTGCAGCGACATCGGGTGCGCGCGGCGGCGCGGAACGCTTTGGCGGTTTGGCGAGCCCGAGTGAGGGCCAAGTGACCGCGATCAGTACGACCGCAGCCCCAACACGGGCGCAGGACCTACGCAGCGGCGGGCTTGCCGTAGCGACGGTTGAAGCGATCGACGCGGCCCGCCGTGTCCATGAGCTTCTGCTTTCCAGTGTAGAACGGGTGACACGCCGCGCAGATTTCAACCATGAAGCTGCCGCGCGTGGAGCGCGTCTCGTAGGTCGTGCCACACGCACAGCTGATGGTGGCGGTCTTGTACTCCGGGTGGATGCCTTCGCGCATGGAAACGTCCTTTCCGACCGTCGCTGCGGCCAGGGCTGGAGAGGGACCCAAGTCGGTTGGATCCAGGGCGGCGGAATCTAGCGTCGAACTGGCCGCATCGCAAGCAGAAACGACCCCGCGCCGTTCCCGCCTCAAGCGTTCGCGGCCAAGCCCGCGAACGCCGGCTCCGATGAGCGGCCTGCCCGCTCCATCGGAGCCAGAAATCGCGGCGCAGTCCGCGATTTCAGTGATTCATGCTGTTCAGGAAGTCGCCGTTGGTCTCGGTCTTCATCATCTTGTCGAGGAGGAACTCCATCGAGTCGATGACGTTCAGCGGGTGCAGCAGCTGTCGCAGGATCCACACCCGGTTGAGGGTGAGCGGGTCCATGAGCATCTCTTCCTTGCGGGTACCCGACTTGTTGATGTCGAGGCACGGGAAGATGCGCTTCTCCATGAGCTTCCGGTCGAGGTGGATTTCCGCGTTGCCGGTGCCCTTGAACTCT
>SXOX01000187.1 GCA_005776585.1 Pseudomonadota bacterium
ACGCCGGAGTAGTCGAACCCGCCCGCCTGCCCGATGCTGACGGGACCGGCGCCGATGACGAGCACCGACTGGATGTCCTCGCGACGAGGCATGGCGACCCTCTCCTCGGTGACGACGGGCTACTTGCGACGGACGACGCCACCGGCGTCGATGGTGTAGTTCGCAGGGACCACGGGCTCGACCTCCGCGGCGTGGTCTCCCAGACTCCACTCGCTCTGGGCCAGGAGCTCCATGATGACGTTCTTGAGGCGTTGGCTGACCTCGGGGTCGACGAGCTTCCGGACCGCGAGCGCCACGACCTCCGCGTCTTGGCGGATCATCAGGCCATCGATGGCGCGGAGCACGATCTCCTCGTCGTCATCTTGCGCGAGCGCCTTCAAGCGGTCGTAGACCCGCTGGTCGCTCGCGAACGCTCGGATGTTGTCGACCAGCTGGTTGAGCCGGTCGCGGTTCTTTCCGTAGACGTCCGTAAAGCCGGCAATCGTGTCGAGCAGGTAGGTGGCCGTGCGCTCGTCGCCCGCGATGCGACGCAGCGCCTTGATGGGCCAGAAGAGGTTGGTCTCGCTCCGGATGTAGGCCAAGATCGGCTCCACGGCCGCTTCCCCGAGGCCAATCAGCAGGTCGTGGACGTGCTCTTTCTCGTCCTCGTCATTGGTGTGGTTCTCGATGCGGAACTCGAAGCGGCGCAGCAACGCGGCGATGGCCTCCGGAGTGCCGACCTTGGCCAGGTCCTCCGCGGCTCGCTTGCGCTCCTGGGTCTGCTGAAATGGCTGCATCAAGGTCTTCTGCAGGCCGGTGATGGCGCGCTTGTCCTTGGAATCCTTTGAGAAAAAGCTGAACAGACTCACCGCGAAGCTCCTAACGGACCATCGACTCAGGTCGCCGCGACCCGCGCGGCTTCTAGCACGCCGCACGGGTGACTCACAAGGGTTGCGCCTCGCGTCGTGCCGTGGCAGCTTCAGCGCCGCCATGGGCCTCCCGACCCGCGTTCACCTGTCGCACGTCCCGTACCTCGTCCCGCGCTACCGCGATGGCCGAGCCTGAGCGGTCCAGACCGTGTGAAGCGCGCCGTCTACGATCTCACGCCGTTGGCCACGAACTCGCGCTTTCGCGGGATTGGCACCTACACCTGGGACCTGGGCCGGGCGTTGTGTGAGGCGGCCGTTCGAGGCGAGCTGCCCGACGGGCTGTCGCTCGAGCTGCTCGTCGGCACGCCCGGTCGCTACGCGCTCTGGACGCCAGCGGCGGCGCTCGACTTCTCGGCGGTCGTCGCCGCATGCGGAGGCGAGCGCACGGTGGGGTATCAAGCCTACTACTGGGACAAGCGCTCGGCGCAGCGCGCGTTCCTCGAGCGGTCGAGGATCGACCTCCTGCACGCGCCCGATCCCAAAGGGACCGCGACGTCACAGCGCTATCGTACGGTGGTCACGGCGCATGACCTCATCCCCACGGTGCTCGGCTGGCCCTATCGCAGCTATCCGCGCGCGCTCAGCGCCTGGATCGATCGACGGCGCTACCTGCCGCACGATCACGTCATCGCCATCAGTGAGTGGACCGCGCACGACCTGGAGCGCGTGCTCGGGCTCCCGCGGGCCAAGATCAGCGTGGTGCACCACGGCGCGGACCACACGCGGTTCGGCCCTCAGACCGGCGCGGCGCTGCCAGATGCACCGTATTTCTTTTACGTCGGCGGGTTCGACGAACGCAAGCAGGTCATCCCGCTCATTCGCGCGTTCGCGTCGGTCGCTTCTGGCCTTCCCGAGCAGCTGCTCATCGCGGGACGGCCCTATCCGGCGCAGCGTACCGCGATGGAGAAGGCCATCGCGCGGGGCGGCGTGAGCGGGCGGGTTCGCCTAATGGGCTTCGTCCCGAGCGAGGCGCTTCCGGGCCTCTACCGTGACGCCACGGCCCACGTGCTCCCCTCGCGCTACGAGGGCTTCGGGCTCACGGCGCTCGAGGCCATGACCGCGGGCTGTCCCGTGGTCGCGCTTCGGGCCACGTCGCTGCCGGAGGTTTGCGGAGATGCGGCCGAGTGGGTCGAGGACACCGGCTTGGACGGGCTCGGTCGCGCGCTCACACGCCTCTCGCGGGACGCCACCCTCCGATCGGACCTTCGCGCGCGCGGCCTCGCGCGAGCGGCGCAATTCACCTGGTCACAGGCCGCGCGGCAGACGCTCGCGGCCTATCAGCGGGTGCTGGCATGAGCGTCGGCCTCGTCGGGTTGGTGGTGTGGTCGTCGCTCGTGGGAGCCCCACCGCGGGCGGCCAAGACCCGCACCTCGAAGCCTCCGGTCTCTCACCGCCAGCCGGATGACCCGTCTGCGCCGCCACGAATCGGCGCGCGCGCCGCGACCGTGGTGGACCTCACCACCGGCGAGGTCCTCTACGCCCGCGCTGCGACCGAGCCGCACGCGATCGCGTCTATCAGCAAGCTCATGGCGATGCGCGTCGCGTGGAAGCGCGGGCTCGGCGCCAAGCTCGCCGAGTCGACGACGATGGCGCGCGTGGACGCCGACACGACCTGGGGAGGCGCGCGCAGTCGGCTCATCATCGGGCGCGAGTACCTCAACAAGGACCTGCTGCATGCGGCGCTGCTCGGCTCCGACAACCGCGCCGTGGTCGCGCTCGGGCGGGCCGTCGGGCTAGAGCCCGACGCGTTTGCTCAGGCGATGACGGCCGAGGCCAAGGCGCTGGGGCTCGCTCATACGCGCTTCGTGGACCCCACGGGCATCGATCACGGCAACCAGAGCACGCCCGCCGAGTTGGTGGAGCTCTTGCGCGTCACGTTGACTACGATGGAGCTCGCGAACGTGACCCGCACGGCCAAGCACCTGACGAGCGCCAAGGAGCGCTCCGGGAGGCCGCTGCTCTATCGCAACACCAACGCCCTCGTGCACGACCCCGCGCGCAAGGTGTTGACTGGCAAAACGGGCTTCAACTCCAAGGCGGGGTGGTGTGTGGCGTTCGCTGCTGAGATCGGGCCCAACCGTCGGGTCGCGGTCATCGTGCTCGGGACCAAGTCCAAGCACCTGCGCTTTGCCGACGCCAAGCGCTTGCTGAACTACGCCGCGAACCGGAAGTCCAAGCCAGCACCGCCCCAGGACGAGCCCGCGCCCGAGTAGACCGCCTACTGCGGCTTGAACTCGGGGGGCTCGGCCGAGCCGCCGCCGAACAGGAAGGCCTCCATCTGCTCGACGATGAAGGCCTGCGCCTCCGCCGTCCCCAGATTGAGCCGGTACTCATTGATGAGGCGCTTGGCGTGCTCGAGCCACTCCGACCAGGCCTCGCGCGAGATCTGCTCTTGGACCCGGACGCCGATGGGGCCAGGCCACGGGGCCTTCTCGAAGCCCTCGAGCTCCCGACCGAGCTTCGCACAGTGAACCATCTTGGGCATGGAGCTCCTAAAATTTGCCGCAAGCGTCGACGACGACCTCGCGACCGTTGGGTGACGTGCTGAACCAGCCCTTGGAGAAGCCGAAGCACTCCTTGGCAGCGAGTCCGGGGTGAATGGCCGAGTCCGCCGTGTTGAACGTGAGGTCCTCGACGTCGAAGGTATCGCACCCCAGCGCGTCGATGGCCATGGGGATGAGGCCCGCGTCCTTGAATTCGCCACCATGCGCGCTGGGGTCATCACAGAACCAGTCGGACAAATTAGACGCGGTGATGCTGAGGCCGACCGCGGTCGTATCGAACGCACCGCACACCCCCTCCTTCTCGGTCTGGAGGCACTTGGCGAGTGCCTCGAGCACGAGCGCGTAGGCCTGCGTCTGGGTCGTGTCCTTCGGCAGGCTCAAGACGGTCGTGCACGCCCCGTGGACGCAGGCCTCACTCGCGCCGCACGTGGTCTTGGTCTGCCAGCCGACCGTGGCGTCCGAGCAGACCTCGATGACCCCGGGTTGCGTGGGGCTGCACTGGCTCACGCCCAGGTCGCAGAGCTGGCACTGCGGCTCACCGCCCTTCATCGCGCAGCCGTACTTGCACGGCTTGTCGGGCGTGGACCCCGAGCCGTCGGACTTGCAAACCTCGATGCCGTCCAGGCCGCACGACTTGGTCCCCGGCGTGCACGCCGCCGGGTTGCACACGCCATTGGTACAGCCGGTCGCGCATTTCGTGCCCTTCTTCCAGCCCGACTGATCCGGCAGGCACACCTCGACCGTGTCCAGAGCCTCCGGTGAGCACCGCCGCTCGTCCGGCAGGCAGAAGGCCTGCTTGCACGTGAGCTTGCCGGTGTCGCACCCGAAGGGACAGTCGGTCACGACCTCGGCGCCCTGGCCGTCCGTGTGACACTGGAGGAGGAGGTTGCCCTTGGGCTCGCAGAACAGCGCGTCGGGCTTGCAGATCTGCTTCTGGTCGACGCACTTGCCGTCCTGGCAGTACTTGGGACAGGGCGTGAAGGTAGCTACCCCATTCGCGTCGCACACCAGCGCCATCGTGTCGGTCTTGCACGAGGTCGTGCCCTTGGCGCAGTTCTCGGTGCACTTGCCGTTCGAGCAGCCTTGCGTGCAGCTCACCTCCGCGTACCCGGACTTGTCCGCCTTGCAGAGATAGAGAGTCTTGCCGCTACAGAACGCTGCGCCGGAGCCGCAGCCGACCGTCTTGGCGTCCCCTTTGCCGTCCGTCGTATCGGAGACCGCGTCCGTCGCGCCGGGCACGTCCTGGACCGGACCCGTGTCGGTGACCTGAAAGCCCGCGTCGCTCGTCGTGGCATCGGGCACGACATAAGTGCGCTCGTCGAGGGTCGCGTCACCGCACCCACCCGCGAGCCCCGCGGCCAGCGCCAGCCAGGCGACGGCTCCGACCGCCCTCACTGCGCCACCGCGTGCGTGAGCGCCTGATCCAGCAGCTCCGCGACGCGACGTGCGAGTCGGCCCGCATCCGGTACGGGGCTGCCCTCGGCCAGCAGTGCCTGGTCGAAGAGCGTCTCGACCCAGGCCGTGAAACGGTCATCCGAGCCGTGCCGCACCTGGTGGGTCTCGAGCCGCGCGACGACCGCGTGCTCGGGGTTGATCTCCAGGATGCGCTTGGACTTGGGCATGTCCTTCTCGTGGTGCCGGAGCAGCCGCTCGATGTGCGCCGACATGCCGCCCTCGGGCACGACCAGGCAGCAAGGCGAGTCCGTGAGCCGCGCCGAGACGCGCACCTCGCTCACCTCGGACGCGAGCACGGCCTGCATGGCGGCGGTCAGGTCCCGGTAGCGCTCCTTGGAGGCTGTGAGCTTCTCATCGGCGCCGAGCTCGCCATCGAGCGAGAGAGAGGCCGAAGCCGCCGAGACGAGGGGCTTGCCCTCGAATTCCTGGAGCGTCGGCGCGACCCACTCGTCGATGGGGTCGGTCATGAACAGGACCTCGTAGCCCTTCTTGCGGAGGGACTCGAGGTGCGGGCTGCGCTCGAGCACCGCGCGCGACTCCGCCGTGAGGAAGTAGATGTCCTTCTGACCCTCCGGCATGCGCGCGACGTACTTGGCGAGCGAGGTGAGGCCCTCGCCGCGCGAGCTGTCCCAGCGCGCGAGCTTGGCCAGCCGCGACTTGTACTCCGGTTCGAAGTGGAAGCCCTCCTTCAGGACGGCGCCATAGGCCTTCCACAGCGTCTCGTAGTCCTCCGGCTTGTGCTCGGCGACCTCGTCGAGCAGATCGAGCGTCTTCTTGGCGATCTGCTTCTTGATGGTGCGCGAGAGTCTGGAGAACTGGAGGATCTCGCGCGACACGTTGAGCGGCAGGTCATCCTAGTCGATGACGCCGCGCAAGAAGCGCAACCAGTCGGGCACGAGCGCGTCGCAGTCGTCCATGATGAACACGCGCTTGACGTAGAGCCGGACGCCCTGGCGCCGCTTCTGCATGAACAGGTCGAAGGGCGGCCGCCGCGGGATGAACAGCAGCCCCGTGAACAGCTGGTTGCCCTCGATCTTGAAGTGCGTGCGCGCGAGCGGGCTCTCGAAGTCGTGCGAGACGTGCTTGTAGAACTCCTCGTACTGCTCGTCGGTCACCTCGGACTTGGGCCGCTGCCAGAGCGCCCGTGCCTGGTTGACCTGCTCGAAGCCGGGGGCCTCCTGGGTCTTGTCCGCGGCGGTGTCGGCGCTGCTTGGTGCGACCTTGGCCATCTCGATGGGGTGGCTCACGTAGTCCGACCAACGCCGAATGAGGTCCTTGAGCTCGAACCGGTCCAGGTAGTGCCGTTCCGACTCCTTGAGATGCAGGATGACCGCCGTGCCCCGCTCTGCGCGCTCGGCGGGCTCGACGGTGAAGTCGCCCTTGGCGTCCGACAGCCAGCGCCACGCCTCGCCCGCAGAGGTCACCGAGCGCGAGATCACCTCGACATGGTCGGCCACGAGGAACGCCGAATAAAAGCCGACGCTAAACTGGCCGATGGCCGTGGGCTGATCCCCCGCCGCGGCCGTGGCGCGCTCGACGAAGCTGCGCGTCCCCGAGTGCGCGATGGTGCCGAGGTGCTTGATAAGCTCGTCCTTCGTCATCCCGGAGCCGGTGTCGTCGATCGTGAGCGTGCCCGCCTCTGCGTCCGTTAGCACGCGGATGCGCAGGGCCGTGCCGTCCTCGATGAGCGACTTCTCCGTGATGGCCTGGAACTTGAGCCGGTCGAGCGCGTCCGAGGCGTTCGAGATCAGCTCGCGGAGGAAGATGTCCTTGTTGCTGTAGAGCGAATTGACGACGAGGCCCAGGAGCTGATTGACCTCGGCCTGAAACGTATGGGTCTCACGTGCATGCGTGCTCATGGCGTTCTCCTTGACCAGCGGTTCACCATCGCGTCGGATACCGAACGGCGGCGAAGGGTTAGGAGCCTGCCGCGACCTTGTCAAGGGCCTTCGTGAGCCACGCGGCGATCTCGCGCCAGATGGGCGTCATGCGCGGGTCCGTCACGAGGCCCATGTGGCTGACGCCCGTCGGATCCCCCGGATGGGTCCCGACGACGCGCGTGGTCTTCTGCGCGCGCACGGCGTGGGCGAGCCAGACCTCGGCCCACGACGGCCGGCACAGGTCGTCATCGCCGGTCGCCGTGACCGAGAGGAGCGGTAGCGTGAGTGAGCGCATCGCCGCGAGGTAGTCGTAGCGACCGTCGCGGGAGCCCCAGCGGTCCTTGCGCGCGTTGTGGACGAACTGGAGCACGTAGTCGAGCGACTCGTCGTCGGTCCCAAAGCGCAGCCGGCGGGCCTCGAAGCGCCCGGTGAGCCGAGAGACGACGCCCCAAGCCTCGAGCCGCGCCCGCTTTTGGGCCCACACGAGCGGATCGGGCTCCAGTCGCGGGATCCACACGTTGCCGCCGAGGCTCACCATCGCGCGCACGGGGAGGCCGGGGACTGCGCCGAGCGTCGCGACGCCTGTGTGCGCCGTGAGGCTATGCCCGACGAGCGCCAGCGGCAGGTCGGGATGACGCGCCGCGATGGTCGTAATCAGGGCCGGGAGATCCTTGAGCACGAAGTCGTCGTAGTCGAAGCGCACCGTGCGTGAGGCGGCGGGGCCGCTCTCGCCGTGCCCGCGGAGGTCGACGAGGTAGACGTGAAACCCGCCCTCGGCGAGCGCGCTCCCGAGCCCCGCGCCACGCGGTCGATCGAGCGTGCGGCGGTTGCACATCATCGCGTGGCCACACACCACGACGCCGCGCGCCGGCGCTATCGCCGCGATGCGCTCGACCACCAGCGGCCACCCGTCGCTTGCCAGGACCCGGAAGGTGGGCCGTGGACCGAGGGTCACGCGACCGGGCGCCGCTCGACGGTGAAGTGCGACAGGTAGTACTTCAGCTCGCCGATGGACTCACGGACGTCGTCGACGGCGCGATGCTGGCCCCGCTTCTCGTACTTGAGGTGGAAGCGCTCCTTCAGCAGCACCTTCCAGCTCGAGACGTCCAGCATACGGTAGTGCAGCCGTGCCGTGACCTGCGGCCAGCAAGCCTCGACAAAACGTCGGTCGGTCCAAATGGAGTTGCCGGCGAGCACGACGCGCTCGTTGGACTTCCAGTGGCGGTCGATGAACCCGAGCAGCTCTCGCTCGACGTCGGCCTCCGGCTTGCCCTTGGCGACGGCGGCGGTGAGCCCCGACTTGCCGTGCTGCTGCGTACACCAGTCGTCCATTGCGGCCAGCACCTCCGGTCGCTGAAACACGATCTGGTGATAGCTCTCGATCTCGTTGAGCTCCAGATCGGTCACGATGGCCGCGACCTCCAGGATGCGGCAGGTCGACACGTCGAGCCCGCTCATCTCGAGGTCGAGCCACAGGTAGCGCCGGATGACGTCGGACGAGGCGCCACTCGCCACGCTAGGCCCCGAGCCCTTCGCCCATCGCGATGTAGGCCTTCATGGCTGCTTCTTTGGTCAAGCCCTTCTTCTCGGCCCACGCGTCCCACTTGGCGCGACCGCGGAAGTCGAGCGCGCCCGGCCGCGAGCCGGTCGCATCGCCGACGGTGGACTGCTTGTAGAGGGCATACAGCTTGAGCATGGTCTGGGGGCTCTGATCGCCGAGGCCCATCACCCGCTCCGACATGTCGTGAAACTGCTCTTCGAGGCTCATGGTCTTTCTCCGTCCCTGATGACACCGCGCGAACGAACTCTGCGGTTCGGCGGGCGCGGAGCATAGTCCTGGCCCTCGCGAGAACGCAACCGGCGTGGTAGGAGGCCGCGATGAGCGACACCTGCTGGACTGTCACCTCGTGGAATGTCAATGGCCTCCGTGCCGCCGCGGGCAAGGGATTCCCCGAATGGCTCCACGGTTTGGGGCCGGGTCCGCACGTGATCGGGCTCCAGGAGGTTCGGGCCCACCCCGATCAGGTCCCGCCGGCCGTGGCGCGTCCGGACGGCTTCGTGACCCACTTCTTTCCGGCGAATCGGCCTGGCTACAGCGGGGTCGCGCTCTATGCGACGCGGACACCGGACTCTGTGGGGACGACCCTCGGTGTGCCGGAGTTCGACGTGGAGGGCCGGGTCCAGCTCGCGCGCTTCGGACGCTTGCTCGTTGCCAACGTCTATTTTCCGAACGGCAACGGACAGGACCGCGACAACAGCCGCGTCCCGTTCAAGCTCGCCTTCTATCGGCGCCTGCTCGAGGTCATGGACGCGGCGCGCCAAGACGGGCTGCGCGTGTTGTGCGTGGGGGACTACAACACCGCGCACCGGGAGATCGACCTCGCGCGACCAAAGGACAACGTCAAGACCTCAGGCTTCCTCCCCGAGGAGCGCGCCGAGCTCGACCGCTGGGTCGCGAGCGGCTGGGTCGACACCTTCCGGCATCTTCACCCGACGGCGCGCGATCGCTACTCGTGGTGGAGCCAGCGCTTCGGCGTGCGGGCCAAGAACATCGGGTGGCGTCTGGACTGCGTCTTCGCCGCGCCCGAGGCGCTCCCGTACGTGCGCTCCGCGGGGATTCACTCGGACGTGATGGGCTCCGACCATTGCCCAGTCAACGTGACCGTGGATGCCGCCATCACGGACTGAGGCGCACCAGGGTCATCCGGTCGCCCTCGACGAGGCGGAGCACGACCTCCATCCCGCGCACCACGCGGCCGACCACCGGGTAGGTGCCGAAGAGGTGCGGCATGGGACCCAAGGTCACAAACCACTGCGAGGTCCCCGTGTCCTTGCCCGCGAGCGCGATGCCCACGGTGCCGGTGAGATAGGGCTCCATCCCGTTCTCGCAGCGGAGGGTGCCCGGTGAGCCGCCCCAGCCGTCGCCGCGCGGATCGCCGCCTTGGACGACGAAGCCGGGCACGACGCGGTGAAACGTGAGGCCGTCGTAGAAGCCTCGAGCGATGAGCGCACGAAGGTGGCTCACGGTGCGTGGCGCCAGCGCGGCGTCGAGGCGGAGCGTGAACGTGCCGGCGTCTGTCGTGACCTCGACGTGGGTGGGCTCTTCGGTCACGCGCAGGTCCAGGCTCAGCGACTCGGGCACCGCGACCCGGGGCGGGAGCGGCCCACCGAGGACCTCGCGCGCGGCTCGAACGAGCGCCAGGTGACCGGTCGCGCGCGCCGCGGCAGCGCAGTCGTTGGCGGCGGTCGGTGCGATGGTCTTCATCGCGCCAAGCAGCGACAGCGCGACCTCGAGCTCGTGACTCGAGATCGCTCTGAGGCAGCGCCGGGTGAGCGTTGGCCCGAGCTCCGGAGAGCGGTGGGGCAGGGCCGCCAGCGCCTCGGCCGCAGCCGCGGCGACGGGACCGTCGGGATCGTCGAGCAGCGACTTCAGGCGCACGTGCGGCTCAGGGCCGCCCCGCGCGACGATGTCAACCGCCGCGAGCCGTACGGCGGCGTCGGGGTGCGCGAGCGCGGCGCTGAGCCTGGTCGCGTCGGTCGGAGCCAGCGCGTGCACCCGTTCGAGCGGCGTGCAGCTGGTGGTCGGCGCGCCCGAGACCAGCGCCAGGAGGCACCGGAGCCGCGCCTTGCGCCGAGCCGAGGCGGGATCGGGCGCGGGCAGGGCGGCGAGCATGGTGTGGAGCACGTCGACCGACGGCGCCGCGACCCCGGCGTGTCTCTGCTGGGCCACCAGCGCCGCGGCGGCCGCCAGCGCGGCCTTGGTCTCGCCATCGACGAGCGTGGACCGGCGCCGGTTGAGCGAGGCCACGGCCTGGCTCAGCCAGCGCACGAGCAGGTCCCGCGACTCTTGAGTCGCCACTGTGCCGAGCGGCCCCGCCAGCGCCGCGCGCTCCTCCGAGGAAAGCATCGAGCCCAGCGCGCCGAACACCTGGCTCGCATCCGGCGCCCGCTCGAGCGCGAGCAGCCAGGCGGGGCGCTTGGCGAAGAGGCGGACGGCGACCTCCCGCTCGGCCGGCTGGCCGGTCACGAGCGCACGGCCTGCGACCTCCTGCACACGCGCGCTCACGGCAAGCTCGGCCGGCGCGCGCGCAAGGACAGAGAGGGCAGCCGCGCGTCGCTCCGGATCGGTCGACTCGAGGTCCTGCTCCGCGAAGCGCGCGAGGGCCGCCTTGTCCGGGATGCGGCCCTGCGCGTGGGCGACGGAGCGCACGGCATCGAGCCGCTCCTCCTCCGGTGCCTGCGCCGCGGCAGCGAGCGTCAGCCCCCCGCCAATGCGCCCGAGTGCACTCCACTGCTCGGCGCGGACACCCGGGTGGCGCTCGCGGGTCATGGCGGCCAGCAGCAGCGGCTCACCGCTCGCATCTCCAAGCTGGCCGACCGCGAACGCCAGCGCTCGACGCACGGTCGGGTCCGACTCGTCGCGCAGCCGCGTAAAGAGGTGCGGCAAGCTGGCCTCGGCGTCCTCGTTGCGCCCGAGCGCAAGCGCGACCCGCGATCGGACCGCCGGATCCGAATGATACAGCGCGCGGCGGAGCCAGTCGGTGCCTGTGCGATGGTCCTCGAGCCACCGCGTGACCGCCTGGGCCTGCTCGGAGGGGAGGGTCGTTGGCGTATCGGTCAGCGCGATGCGCGTGACGCCGCACGCTTCAAGAACGAGCACGAGACCAAGAAGCGCCGGCGCCCAACGACTCACGGAGCCAGCAGAGCGCGCTGACCACGCACGGTTGACAGGTAGCGGGAGGGCAGGACGCGTCCGAGCTCCTGCTCCATGGCGAGGCTCGCGTCAGCGAGGGCCCCGAGGTCGATGCCGGTCTCGATGCCCATCGCGTCGAGCATGGCCACGAGGTCCTCGGTGGCCAGGTTCCCGCTCGCGCTCGGCGCGTACGGACAGCCGCCGAGCCCGCCCGCGCTCGAGTCGATGATAGAGACCCCCGATTCGAGCGCGGCGAGCACGTTCGCCAGCGCCCGGCCGAAGGTGTCGTGTAGATGGACGGCGACCTTGTCCAGCGGCACGCGGCGGGAGACGGCCTCCAGCACGTCCCACATCGAGCCGGGATGACCCACGCCGATGGTGTCGCCGAGCGAGACCTCCACGACGCCGAGGTCCCACAGGGCGCCCGCGACGCGCGCGACCGCCTCCGGAGCGACCCCGCCCTCATACGGACAGCCAAAGCACGTCGAGACGTAGCCGCGGACGGAGAGCCCCTCGTCGCGCGCGCGGCGGGCCACGGGCTCGAAACGCTGGAGGCTCTCGTCGATGGACGCGTGGATGTTGTGCTGGTTGAACGTCTCGCTTGCGGCCGTAAACACCGCCACGTAGCGCGCGCCTGCGGCCACGGCGCGATCCATGCCGAAGAGGTTTGGGACCAGAGCGGAGTACGTGACCCCGGCGCGTGGGGTGATCCCGGCGAAGACGTCCGCTGCGTCGGCAAGCTGCGGCACCCAACGGGGCGAGACGAAGCTCGTGACCTCGATGTGCTCGAAGCCCGCGGCCGTGAGGCGATCGACGAAGGCGATCTTGTGTACGGCGGGGACGACGCGCTTCTCGTTCTGGAGCCCGTCGCGAGGGCCGACCTCGACGACGCGTACGCGCTGGGGGAGGGAGTGTGACACGGTGCGGTCCTTCCTGGCGGCGCGAGCCGCTGGGGCGACGGTAGCACAAGTCCCTCGCGGGATAATCGAGTGCGCTGGCAATGTGCTAGCCTCCGCGCGATGACGCCCCGTCCCCACGCCTACGCCGCCGTGCCCGACTCCACCTGGAGCGACTGGCGCTGGCAGCAACAGCAGCGCGTCACGACGCTCCAGGCTCTCGAACGCGTCCTGCGGCTGACCGAGGACGAGCGCGCCGCCATCGAGGCCACGGCCGACCGCTTCCGCATGGCCGTCACACCGTACTACCTCTCGCTCGTGCATCCCGAGGACCCGGCCTGTCCCATCCGTCGGCAGGCCATCCCGAGCCTCGCCGAGCTCCGACGCAGCCCCGGGGAGCGCGACGATCCCCTGGCCGAGGAGGCGCACTCGCCCGTGCCCGGCCTCACGCACCGCTACCCCGACCGCGCGCTGCTCTATGCGACCCACAACTGCGCGATGTACTGCCGCTTCTGCACGCGCAAGCGCAAGGTCTCCGACCCGACGAGCGCGCTGGCCCGATCCGAGCGCGATCAGGCGCTCGACCACATCCGGCGCACGCCGGCCATCCGCGAGGTCATCATCTCGGGCGGCGATCCGCTCTCGCTGTCGACCGAACGCCTCGCGGAGCTGCTCGACGCCCTGGCCGCCATCCCCCACGTCGAGATCGCTCGCCTCGGCACGCGCAACCTCGTGACACTCCCGCAGCGCGTGGACGCCGAGCTCGCGGACATGCTTCGGGCTCACCAGACACGGCATCTGGCCGTCTGGGTCATGACGCACTTCAACCACCCGACCGAGTGCACCGAAGAGGCGTGGACGGCATGTGAGCGCCTCGCGGGCAGCGGCGCGCCCATCCAGAACCAGATGGTCCTGCTTCGGGGCATCAATGACGCGACCGAGACCGTCATCGCTCTCAACCGCCGGCTGCTCCGCATGCGCGTCAAGCCATACTACATCTTGCAGGCCGACATGGCCGAGGGCATCGGGCACTTCCGCACTCCGCTGACCGCCGGCGTGGCGCTCCTTCGCGGGCTGCGTGGCCATGTCTCGGGGCTGGCCGTGCCGCAGCTCGTCCTGGACCTGCCCGGGGGCGGCGGCAAGGTGCCGCTCGTGCCGCGGTACCTCGAGCGCGAGCACGCCGAGGGCTGGGACTTCGCCAACTATCGAGGCGAGCCGTTCCGGTACGTGGAGCCCGGACGGGTCGCCTCGCTCGATGCCGAGGGGGACTGACGTGCGGCGCCGGAACCTCGCGACCACCGCGGCGCTCGTCGTCGTCCTCGGCTGGTTCGTCCACTTCTGGCCGGGCTTCCACACCGCCAACGAGTCCATCCGCATCTACTTCATGCAGGCGCTCGTCGACTACGGCACCGCGACCGTCGATCCGGTGCTCAAGCGCTACAAGACCCGCAACGTGGACGCCGCCGAGTTCGATGGCCACGCCTACCTCGACAAGGCCCCCGGCCTGTCGCTCGCGCTCGTGCCGGCCTATTGGTTCGGCACGCGCGTGCTGAACCTGCCGACGGGCTACCGCGACCTCCCTCCGCTGGGCTACCTGCTGCTGTTCTTGGGCGTGATCCTCCCCTGCACGGCCGCGATCCTGCTCGTGCGCGACCTCGCCCGCGATCTTCCCGGCACGGGCAGCTGGGAGGTGGCGCTCGCGTTTGGCCTGGGCACCCCGTTCTTCATCTACGCGACGCTGCTGTTCGGGCACGCTCCGGCCACGGCCTGCGCGGTGCTCTCGCTCTGGGCGGTGTTCAAGCAACGACCCGCGCTTGCGGGCGCAGCCGCCGGCATGATGGTGCTCACCGACACGCCGACGGCCTTGCTGGCGCTCGTCCTGCTCGGCGTCCTCGCGTGGCGCGCCCGGCAGCAATCCACCGTGCGCGTCACGGCCACCTGGCTCGAGCCCGCGCTCCGCTTCGTGCTCGGTGCGCTGCCGTTTGCGGCCGTGCAGCTCGGTTACAACACCTGGCTGTTCGGTGGGCCGCTCGACTTCGCCTACGGGCACAAGGCCAACGCCGATCTCGCCGCCATCCATGGCCAAGGGCTGTTCGGCTTTCGCGTCCCCACGACCGACGCGCTCTACGGCCTCTTCCTGTCTGCGCGTCGCGGCCTGTTCTTCCACGCGCCGGTGTTGCTGCTCGGCGTGGTCGGGCTCGTGACCGCGTGGCGCTCCGCCGATCCCGCCCGCCGCCTCTGGGCGCAGAGCCTCACGCTCCCGGCGCTCGTCTACGGGCTCGCGATCGGCGGCTTCGTCGACTGGCCCGCGGGCGACAGCTATGGCCCGCGCCACCTCATCCCCATCATTCCGTTCCTGGCGCTCGGCCTCATCGGCCTGCCGTCACACGCGGCGTGGCGCTGGGCGCTGGCAGCCACCGGCGGCATCGGCCTGGCCATGGCGCTCATCCCCATCGCCTCGTTCCCCTACGCGCCTGACTCGTACGCCTTTCCAGTCGCCCAGCTGGCCGTGCCAATGCTGCGCGACGGCATTACAGCGCCGAACGTCCTCGGCCTCACCTCGGTCACGGGGTCCCTGGCGGGCATCGGGCTCGCGTTGCTCGTTTTGGGGCTTCTGGCGTTCGGACCGGGGCTTCGAGCGCTCGGCGTGCTGGGGGGCGTCGCGCTGGTGGTCGGGGTCACGCTGAGCGTCGGCCCGCGCTCAAAGGCCGATGTCGAGCGCGCCATCCTGTCCTGCATCGTCGGCCGCCCCGAGCTCGGGACCGACGTGTGTGTCGAGGGCTATGGCTGGGACCCGCGTCGCTGCGCGTGTCGGCGTCTCGCCCGACCTAGTCCTTCCCCGCCTCCGTGAGCGGCGCGCAGCGCCACGTGATGACCGGAGAGGCGGCGCCGCTGCCGAAGTCGCTCACGGCGATGGCCGCGCCCGCCGCGCCCTCGAAGCGGTAGGCGATGGTGCCCGCCAGCGAGCCCTTGCCCTTGACGACGAGCTGGCTCGTCTCCGCGACGAGCGCGTGCGTTCCCAGTCGCGAAGAGAGCCCGTCGATGGCAAACGCGACCGCGCCACTCGCCGCGACCTCACCGATGGCGGCGACCTTGCCCTTCGCCTCATAGACCACAGAAACGCTGTCATACTTTACGTCCATCGCGACGTCCGACGCGACGACCAGGCTCGCGAGGGACTCGAAGGCGCCGAAGCTCGTGCTCTTCTTCCCCAATGCGAGGGAGGCAAAGTCCATCAGCGAGGCCTCGAATGTGACTGGGTTCGGCAGCGGCGTGCCAGCGTTCAGCACGTGCGAAAGCGGCCCAAGCGACTTCCAGTGAAACGCGAAGTGGTTCTTCTTACTGGGGGAACCCATCATCTCGGGGTAGCTCATCGAGGTCTCGACGGTCGCGCCGACGAGGTAGGAGTCCAGCGTAAATGGGTCCTCGAGCAGCGCGGTTTGTCCCGCGAGGTCCTTCGGTGCGTGAAACGTCAGATTGAACCACGAGTCGCCCTGCGCGGCGAGGTTCATCTCCCACACGCCGTCAGGCGCACGCACGAACGGCTGCTTCGACAGGAGCCCGAAGGCCGTCAGCAGCTTCGTGAGCTGCGCGTAGCTCTCCGGCGCAAACAACGTGGGGTTGGACACGAACAGGCCCACCAGCATCGACTTCGCCAGTTGGATCTGCGCGCCGCCGCACGTGACGAGCTCGTGCACGGCGTCCTCGGTGCGGCTGAGCAGCGTACTCGCCGCCGTGACCTCCGCGGGCGAGAGCGCGCAGCCCGCGAGCCCCGGCGGTGTGGGGGCGGCGGGCTTCTTTTGGAGCGAGGTCGTCGTGCTCGCGGGCTTCGTCGGGGACAACGTTCCGCTCGACGTCGGCGTGGTCTTGGTCCCGACCTGAAACAGGTCCAGCTTGCCAAAGCAGCCGCTCATCAGGAACGGGACGCTCCAGAGGGCCATCATCCCAAGCCGCTTCTTCTCGTGTCGCATCGGTTCCTCCCAGGCGGGGTGCTCGTGGCCGCCGAAGAAGGGCAGAGCAGGCGGCGTGCCACACACGCGAGGCAGCGACGTCGCGCGAATGACCACCGAGAGTGGATGACGCGGGCTCCATGCGGGACCGCCGGACGGGGAACGTCACTCCACCCCGCGCGGACGCTTGCGTGGCCCGGGCGTTCGAGCCAGGATCGGCAACATGTCGCTACCCAAGGATGCCGCGGAATGGGCCGTTCTCGCCCACGAGCTCGAGTTTGCAGAAGAGCTCCCCGTCGAGACCCTGGAGGACGTCGAGGACGGCTGGGACGCCTTCCAGCCGCACGTGCTCTCGGTCGTCGCGGCGGCCGCCCGCGACCCCGAAGCCTGGCTCGACGAACACGAGTTCACGCTGTTGATTGCGGCTGTGAGTCTGCTCGCGTTCAAACGCGACGCGGCGGCCGCGCCGCCCATGACGTCGCTGCTCCGGCTCCCCCCGGAGGACCTGGACGAACTGCTGGGCGACTTCGCGTTCGACGGCCTGGACCGCTGCGTCGCTTCCGTAACAGCGTCCCAGCCGTCGGTGCTCGACGCGCTACTCGACGATCCGAGGCTCAGCGATCTTGGGCGTTCGGCGGCTGTCGGCGCCGTGGTGGCCCAGGCCGTAGCGGGCGACCGCACGATTGCGTCGGCGTGCGACCTGCTTCTGCGAGCGGGTGAGCGCATCGCGTTCGAGCGCCGCGGACCCGAGCACGCCGAGGCACCTGACATCATCTCTATCGCAGACGGGCTCCTGGCGCTGGACCCGGAGGCGACCCAAGGTGCCGTGCGCGCCTGGGAGGCCAATGGCGTTCTCGTCGACGACTTCGTCGACTGGTCCTTCGTCGAGCACAGCGTCCAGCTCCCCGTGTCCGAGCGGCTCGCGCGCTTCGGCACCGGCGGCTACGTCAGTGATGTCATGGAGTTCCTCGCCCCGTGGTACGACACCGGCGACGCCGACGACGACGTGCTCGACGATGACGAGCGCGAGGTCCAGGTCCCCTTCGTCCGCGAGCTGCCGAAGCTCGGCCGCAACGACCCGTGCCGATGCGGCAGCGGCAAGAAGTACAAGAAGTGCTGCCTGCGCAGCGAGTAGTCCGGCGTTCCTACGGCGTCAGCAGCTTTACCAACGCCGCCTGGAGCTTGCTCGCGAAGCGGTAGGACAATGACACAGTCTCCTCATAGTGGTCCCCGTCGGGGAGGCCGTCGACGAGGAAGTTCACCTTCTTGTTGAAGTCCGGCTCCGGGATGATGTAGCCGAGGTGGTCCTGCACGTTGCCGATGAGGAAGCGGTGCTTGGCCTTGAGCAGCGTGACGATGGGCGGCAGCGTCGCGTCGACGTTCAGGGCGTAGGGGACCGCGTGGACCTTCGTGCAGTCGCAGTCGCCCACGGCGACCTCTGGGATGCACTGCGCGTAGGGCACGGCGTCGCAGTCGGGGTCGTGCTGCGGGAAATAGACGCTGCCGCGGTCGGCGCCGCGCTTGGCGACGGTGGTCGACTCCTCGGTCCAGCGGGGATCGGCCTCGGGGAAACCCCAGAAGAGCTCCGGGAGCAGTTCGCCCGGGGCCGTCGTGAACTCGACGTCGGCGAGGCGCACGTGCCAGAGCGTGATGGGCACGCAGCCGGGGTGCGTCGAGTCGGGCCCGAGCCATTCGGGGCAGAGCGCGGGATCGGTCACGGGGAGGTCGCTCTCGATGTCGAACAGGCCCCCGAGAAACAGGATCTGGAACGCACCGTTGTCCACCGCCGGATAGAATGGCGCCGTACGAATCTCGAACGGCGCGAGCGACTGCGGCTTGGCCGCCTTGATGACGTCGATGGCCGCGTCCGCGACGTGCACGCCCACGCTCCGCGCGAAGTCGAAGGTGTTCTTGGGCGCCCACACGGGGATGGCGTCGCCGTCCTTGTCGGTCTTGACCAGGCCGCCAGCGTCCGTCTCGTAGACCCACGCGCCCTTCTCGTCGACGAGCGGTGTGGGCGCACCGAGCGCGCTCTGCATCCCGCCGAGGCTCTCCGGGACGAAGACGGCCGTACCGCCGAGCGCAGCCTCGACGTGCTTGCGCGTGTAGTAGACATAGTCTGCCGAGAGCGCATTGTTCTCGTCGCCGACGACCTCGGGGTGGCCCGAGAAGTTGATGAGCGTGGCCACGCCCTCGCCCGTGCCCTTCTTGCGGGCGTGCAGCGCGAAGACCTGATCGCTGACGACGATGGGATCGCGCCCGTCATGGGTGAGCCCGAGGACGGTCGCCTTCGTGTTCTTGCCGCCGAAGTTGGCGCCGTTGAACCAGTCGCTCCGATCGCGTAGGGGGACGCTGCCGGTCAGGATCTCGACGGGTACGAGCGTGGCTGCGGCCTTCTCGACGGCCTCCACGATGCGTGTCGTGACCCACGCGTTGTAAGCCGGGTTGACACCCGACCAGAGCGAGCCGGGCGTGGGATCGCCCCAGAGCCCGCGCACGTCGGGGCCCTGGTGGGTGTGGCTCGAGGACACGAGGATGCGACGGCGATCGAAGCCCTTCTTCTCGAGCGCGAGCTGCGCGTCCTGGATGCGCTGGACGCCCAGGCCAATGAGGTCGACGCCGACGATGACGAGGTACGTGTCGCCCCGCGCGAGGACCATCGCACGCACCTCGATGGGGTCGTGAACCGTGAGCGCCGGTCGCAGCGCGTCGTAGCCGGCGATGAAGACGGCGTCGAAGATACCGTTCTTGTTGGCGTCGTCAAACGGCTCGTCGCAGCCCTTCTTGGTGCCTGACGGGTCGTCCTTGCAGCCGTCGAAGAGGTGGTTGCCGTTCGTGTCGGTGAACGTCTCGGTGATGGTCGGCGTGGCGTCGACGACCGCGACGCCGACGCGATCGTCTGGCGAGGTCGCAAAAGGTGGCGGCGGCACCGGCGGCTCGCCGACGTCGGCGGTGGCGTCGGCGATGGCGTCGGTCCCGGTCTCTGCGGTGGCGTCTGCGGCGGTGGTGTCTGCTGCAGTGGTTTCCTGAGCTGCCGTGTCTTGAGCGGCCGTGTCCGGCGCGACGTCCATGGGCCCGGGGTCCGTCGGCGGCCGCGCGTCGTGCGGCAGCGCCGTATCCGAGGCGTTCCCGTCAACCACGGTCGCGCTATCGGCGATGCCCGTGTCGACGGCGTGAGCCGCCGTCGGCGTCTCGGTCGTGGAGCACGCGAAGGGAAGGGCGCTCAGCGCGCCGAGGAGGAGGGCGGTTCGGGTCCAGGTGCGCATGCTCGGCACGATACTGCCTTCCGGCCGCGGTCTCTACTGGCCTCCGAATTGACGCTCCCCGCTCCCGGCCCTAGCATCCCGTCGATGCGCGCCTGTCTCCTCTCCGCCGCTCTCCTGTCGCTCCTCGGTGGCGCCGCGGCCTCGGCCGACGAGCCCAAGGACGCGCTGCTCCTCGCGGGCTCGGGTCCCGGCATCGAGACGGACCTCACCGACGACGTGGGCGAGGCGGTCACCTTTGCGCTCGGCGGCGACAAGGGCTTTCGCGCGCTCCCCAAAGAGAAGGTCCAGGCCAAGATCGGCTACCTCGGCCCGAACAAGCCTGGAGACTGCCTGTTCGACACCGAGTGCCTCCGCAAGGTGCACAAAGAGCTCGGCACGCGCTGGTTCGTGGTCGTTCGTCTCTCGGTCGAAGACGGCCAGTATCGCGTCGTGGTCACGCGCATCGCCGACCAGGGCAACCTCGACGTCGCCGTCTCCGCGCTCGTGCCGCGCTCGACGTCGGACCTCATCAACAAGCTCCGTGCGCTGGTGGGCGGCGCGCTCGCCGAGCCGATGACGATGCTGACCATCTCCATCAACGAGAAGGACGCGCTCGTCGAGGCCAACGACGTCAAGCTCGGGCAGGGCTCCATCAGCCGGCGCGTGCGCGCGGGGAGCTACCGGATTCGGGTGAGCAAGGCGGGCTTTACGACCTTCGAGGCAACGATCTCGTGCGTCGTGGAGCAGCCGTGCGTGGTTCCGGCGACCATCTTTCGCGAGCAGACCCCGCTCGAGCGACCAACGACGGCCTCTGGGGTGAGCCCCACGACGAAGACCGCGCTCGTCGCGACGGGCTGGGCCGTCACGGCCATCGGCGTCGGCATGCTCGTGACCGGCGCGGTCTTTGGCGCGCGCTCGACGGCGCTCAACAGCGAGCTGGCCGAAGTGTGCCCAGCTGGCGGTGTGTGTACGATCGGGCGCGCCGAGGCCGATCAGAAGGTCACCGATGGTCGCGACGCGGCCAAGCTCTTCAACGCCGTCGGGATCCCGGGGATCGTGCTGGCCGTCGGAGGCCTTGCGATGGCCCTGACCGGGCACCTGCTCACGCCGGCGGCGGGGCAGGGCGGGGTGACGGTCACGGGTGTGGCGTCGCCCGGCTTCCTCGGGCTCCAGGCCGAGGGTCGCTTCTAGACCTCGTCCGCGGTCGCGCCGATCTCTTCGGGCAACGCACCCGTGGCCTTGGGGGCAAAGCGGGCGCGCGCCTGAGCTGGCTTGACGAGGAAGCTCCACGCCGCGACGACGACCGCCGCCATTCCCGCGACGGCGCCCGAGAGCAGCGTAGCGAAGCCGGCCGTCGTGGCGCCGAGAGCGACGCCCAGGAGAATGCACAGGAGCAGTGGCGCGACGGTGGCTGCGATCGTGAGGTAGACGCCGATATTGCGCTCGTTCTTGGCGATCCGTCGCCTCAAGCGCTCACGGCCCGAGAGCGGCCGCGCATGGACCTCCGCGCCATCGTTGAGCCGGCGCAGGTCGTCGGCGAACTCCCGCGCCGAGGCATAGCGCTCCTCGGGCTTTTTGCGCATGGCCTTCTGCACGACGGCCCAGAGGTCGTCACTGATGGGCTCGAGCGACGGCGTCTTCTCGCCCCTCAGCGAAGGCGGGTCCTGCGTCGCCGCCGCGATGAGCACCTTGTGGGCCGTGTCGGCCTCGAACGGCGGAGAGCCACGCAGCGCGTGATAGAGCACCGCGCCGAGCGAATAGACGTCCGAGCGCGGCCCGACCTCCCCGAGCTGCGTGCGAAACTGCTCGGGCGCCATGTAGTGCGGCGTGCCGATGGCGAGCCCCTGCCGTGTGATGTTCTCGCGGCCGCTCATATCCGTCGGCTTGGCGATGCCGAAGTCCACCAGCGTCGCGACCCAGCCCTTCTCCACGATGATGTTGTCGGGCTTGATGTCGCGGTGGACGACGCCATGGCCGTGGGCGTGATCGAGCGCCTCGGCGATCTGGCGTGCCACATCGACCCGGTGACGCACGGTGAACTCCGGTGAGCCCATGAGCCGCGAGAGCTGCGTGCCTTGGATGAAGTTCATCGCGAAGTAGTGGACGCCGTCGATTTCGCCCGAATCGTAGACACGCACGACGTTCGGGTGGTCGAGCCGCGCATGCAGCTCGGCCTCGCGCTTGAAGCGCTTGAGCATCGTCTCCTTGTCGTCCAAGTCGGGAAGCACGACCTTGAGCGCCACGATGCGCTTGAGATGCCGGTGGAACGCCTTGAACACGACGCCCATGCCGCCTTTGCCGAGCTCGTCGAGGATGTCGTAGTCCCCAAACCGACGCTCGCGCACGATGCGGTCGAGCTTCTCCTTCTCCGACTCGGTGCGGCTGACCTCGACCTCTTTCTGAATCTGCTGATTGACGAGCTTCTGATGATACGAGGTCTGGACGCGGCCTGGCCCATCCAGCTTGGGGATGCGAAAGCGTTGCTGGCACTTCGAGCAGGTGACCGACAGCGGCCGATCCGGGCTCTGCTCGGCGGACTCGATGTTCGAGCAATGCGGGCAACGGAAACGCTTGGCCACGGCCGGAGCCTCGCCCGTCGAGTGACGCCTGTCAACGGGCGCCATGTGAGCCCTTGCAGCGAGGAATTGACTTGCGTCGCGCTTGCGTGCAACATCCCGCAACCCCAACGGGGGGCGGCCAGGGCTGGGAAAATGTCAAGGAGTCGAGGAACATGATTCGAAATATGGTGAAGCTGACGTTGGTAGCGGGTCTCGGGATCGGAACCAGCGTCTACGGATGTGCGAAGGCGACCGAGACGGGCGCTGCGAAGACTGACGCAGGTACGGGTACGGGCGGAACGACCGATGCCGGTACGGGCACGACGGGGACGCCGGATTCGACGGGCACGACGGGTACGCCGGATTCGACGGGCACGACGACCGGCACGCCGGACTCGACGGGCACGACGACGGGTACGCCGGATTCGACGGGCACGACGACGGGTACGCCGGATTCAACGGGCACGACGACGGGCAGCGATGATGGGACCGGCACGACGACCGGCGACGACGGCGGCGGCGGAACGACGACGGGCGTCGTCGACAACTGCAAGGACACCGAGAAGTACTCAAAGTCTACGGGCCACATCGTCAAGCTCTTCGCGCCGAACGCGGCCGAGGACTACAAGTGCGACTCGAATGGCGACAAGACCGTCGACAAGGCGGACGGCTCGCTCAACGACTTCCTCGTCGGGCCGCTGATCTCGGGCTTCATCAAGGTCAACGACACGCTCAAAGAGTCGGTCGACAAGGGTACGCTCAACTTCCTCCTCGACCTGCACTGCTACGAGGCCGGCAAGGACGGCACCAACATCCGCACTGACCTCCTCGTCGGCAAGGACAAGGACAAGCAGGTCGATCCGACGTGCTCGGACCTCGATGGCAAGACCATGTGCGAGTACTACGTCGATCCCAAGTCCTACGACAACCAGGGCAAGGCGCTTCTCTCGGTTCCCAACTCGACGGTGACCGCGGGTCACCTCTCGGGTGGACCGGGCGACTTCAGCTTTAGCTTTCCCATTTCCGACGGCCTGGCCATCGCGCTCGAGGTCAAAGAGGGCCGTTTCGAGGCCGACGTGAGCGGCTCGGTCGCCGCAACCAACGGCCGGATCTGCGGCAAGGTGTCCAAGCAGCAGCTGCTCGACGGCCTCAAGGCGGCGTGTGATTCGCCCACGGCGCCGAGCTTCTGTGGCACGGTCAAGCCGCTCCTCGGCACGCTGGGTGGCCTCATCAAGTGCGACGGCGACGTCTGCACCGTGGTGCTCGGCTACGACGCGGTCCCGACCAAGGGCCTGAAGGACGCGCCCCAGTAAGGCGCACGGACGAGCGGCGTCGGCCTCGGCCGGCGCCACGTCTCCAGCAGCGGGCGGCTCCTCACGGGGTCGCCCGTTTTGCTTTGGTGCGGCTCACTCGGGGGTCGCTGGGGTCGTCCCCCGCACCGACTCGGGGGTCGCGGGGGTCGTCCCCCGCACCGACTCGGGGGTCGCGGGGGTCGTCCCCCGCACCGACTCGGGGGTCGCGGGGGGCGTCCCCCGCAC
>SXOX01000188.1 GCA_005776585.1 Pseudomonadota bacterium
GCAAGACATTCACATGCACCGTGCCTGGGGCCGATGCCCAAGGCGCCGCGGAAGATGCCCGCCCGCTCCCAGGCTGTCAAGCCTGCTTTTGAACAATACGACGTTCTTCGCTGCGCGCTGCCCACGCCATGCGCAGAAACGCCACGGCGAGGCCAATGAGGCCCACCGCGACCAGGCCGTTGATGCCCTGGATGCCCAGCTCGAGGCGACCGGCGAGGAGCGGGCGCACGAAGCTCATCGCCATGGCCCCGAGCGCCCAAAGGGTGACGCCGAGCATGATGACCATCGGTAGAAGAACGAAACGGGCCGAGCGGCCCTCTTGCATGAGCCACACGGCGACGGCGCACAGCGACAGCCCGGCGAGCAGCTGGTTGGCAGCACCAAAGACGGTCCAGATGACCATGTAGGCCGGAATGACCTTGCCATCGGCGCTGCGAGACTCGGGCATGAGCACGAGGTAGAGCGCGGGGATGGCGAGCGTGAGCGCCGTGGAGAGCCAACGGCGACCTCCGCCCTGCCAGCCGAGCAGCTCCTCTAGGAGGTAGCGGCCCATGCGGGTCGCGACGTCCACCGTGTCGAAGACGAAGGTGGCAAAGGCGAGCATGCCGAAGCCGAGGGCAAAGCCAGGGTCGATGCCGAGCGCCGAGACGAAGCGCGCGAGGCCTGCCGCAAACGCCAGCGACGGGTCGCCCGGCGAGCTGCCCTGGGTCATCACCATCACGGTCGCGAGCGAGACGACGGCGATGACGCCCTCGAGCAGCATGCCGCCGTAGCCTACGGGGCGGCAGTGGCCTTCCTCGGCCACTTGTTTCGAGGTCGTGCCCGAGGCGACCAGCCCGTGAAAGCCCGAGCAGGCGCCGCAGGCGATGGTCACGAACAGGAACGGGACCAGGCTCAGGCCCGTGGGGCTCGTGAAGCCGACGAAGGCCGGGTAGTTGACCTGCTCGCCGCCGACGAGGATGCCCAGGAGGCCGGCGATGAGGATCACGTACAGGAAGAAGCCGCCAAGCGTGCCCCGTGGCTGGAGCAACACCCACATGGGGAGCACGCTCGCCACGAAGCAGTAGCCCAGGATAAGGGCCGCCCACGCGCGCGCGCCGCCCCACGATGCGGGTAATGACAGCGGTGCCCATTGTCCGGCCCAGACCGCGACGAGCAGCAGCGGAACGCAGAGGGTCGTTACGAGCGACGCGCGGAGCTTGGCCTTCTCGAGCAGCAGGCCCATTACCACCGCGAGGCCGAGATACAGCATCGACGAGGTCGCGACCGCCGGTCCGGCCGCGACTCCGGGGGCGCCCGGGAAGCTCGGCACGACGAACTGGCGCGCCGTGATGTCGATGAACGCGACGAGCACGTACATGAGCGAGAGCCAGATGAAGCCGACGAAGACCCAGTAGGCTGGGCGGCCGATGTGTTCGCGGACGACCTCGGGCAGCGAGCAGGCGCGATGCCGCACTGAGGCGACGAGCGTGGAGAAGTCGTGCACGGCGCCAATGACGACCGCGCCGAGCACGACCCAGAGCAGCGCGGGCACCCAGCCGAACCACGCGCAGGCGAGGATGGGGCCCACGACGGGACCGGCGGCCGAGATGGCGGCAAAGTGCTGGGCCAGCAGCATCGGGGCGCGCGTGGGCACGTAGTCCACGCCGTCGGCGCGCGAGACGGCCGGCGTCGTGCGCGTGTCGTCGAGCGCATAGACCTTCGCCACCACGCGAGAGTAGACGAGATACCCCACGGCGAAGACCGCCAACGCGGCGAGAACGACGATGGCGAGTGGCATGGTGCGGGCTCTCCTTGCGTGCGACGCTAGGGGCTCTCGCGCTGACGGTCAACGTCGCCTGACCGGCGAGAACTTTCCTGCTCCTTGGGCGTCTCTAGGTCACCGACCCGCCGGACAGGCCGCGGGTCACACCCCGTTGGAGGTTTCCATGGCTCCCGCTCGCTCTCGGCTGTTGCGCCGCTCGCTCTCTCTCGTTGCGCTCGCTGTCGTGCTGTCCATGCTGTTGCCCTCGGCACTTGCGGGCAATACCAAGGAGCCGCCTCCGGAGCGCGACTCGCGGCTGTTTCGCGTAGACTATACCCAACAGAAGCTGCTCGGTCCGGCCAAGCACGTCGCGGGCTATCTCGGCCTCCGGCTCGCGTCGGTCACGCTCGACCAGCCGCAGTACTGGCCCGATGAGATCGTCCACCTCAAGCTCATCTTCCCGGGGCGCGCCGGCGGCAAGGTCGCCGTCAAATGGAACAAGCGCGACGCCACGCCAACCACCGCGCCCGCCGTCACGCTCGACGAGCACGGCGTGGCCGTCGTGGACCTGCTGGACGGCACGAAGGGCAAGCGCTTGGAGCTGGGCGAGTACCGGGTGACCGCCGAGCTCGAGGCCTCCGGTGCGGCGCCCAAGCTCGCGGGCGACGCGACGTTTTCGGTGATCGAGGGCGCGCTCGGTGCCGTGTCGTTTGCCTTCGAGTTCAAGAAGGTGACCAAGGTCGAGGACCTGGACTCGGCCAAGGCCGGCTGGTTCCTCGGCAACGCCTCGGGCGCCGGCCAGCGCTGGGGCAACGGCCTGAGCTTCAAGAACGAGCTGCGCGTCGACAATCAGCCGTTCACCGGCGACGTCGAGATCCGCTCGCGCTGCATGCTTCCTGGCTGCAACGGCGTGGACGCCGGCCCGCGCAAGAAGGTCCGCATCGAGGGCGGTCGCCTCGCCGGGACGATGGAGGTCGGCGGCCACTCGGGCCCCTTCCAGATCGAGGTCATCACGGGCAAGGGCTCAATGCGCCATCAGTTCGAGGGCTCGAGCCACGTCGAGCGCGACATGACGCAGTGCGCGCACGGCATGGGCCACGTCCACAAGGTCGGCCTCGCGCCGTACGAGGGCACCACCGAGGTCCCCGGCCGGCAGCTCTTCGTCGAGACCGGCAAGGCGCTGAACGCCAACGACGCCTTCAACCTCAAGTCTGCGATTGCCAAGGACGGAAAGGTCTCTGTCGAGGTGCGGCGGGCCGTGCGCGGCGCCTCCCTCATGGTCTATAGCCCCAACGAGAACGGCACCTTCACGCCCAAGCTCATCAAGCAGGGCGCCAATCTGGCCGCGGGCGAGCTCATCACCGTGGACGTCCCCGAGCCCTTCGGTGTGCTCGCCGTCGGCGGCTTCGAGGGCAAGAAGCTCGTCGAGGGCTTCGCCATGGTCTTTCCGCCCGCCTCGCTCGAGATCTCCATTCAGGCCCCCGCCGTCGCCGCGCCGACCTCGCGCGTCTCGGTCACGTTGTCGGTCGTCGACACGAAGGGCGCGCCGGTCAAGACCAGCGGCATCCTGGAGGTCTTCGACAACCGCGTCGCCGCACGCAGCGCCGCCAGCCCGCTCACCTCGGCCATCGGTGACTCGGTGCGCAACGCCTCGCGGGCGCTCACGAGCTGGGTCGATCCCATCGAGCTCGAGAAGCGGCGCGCGGAGCAGGCGGCCGACGAGATGCAGCTGCGCGAGAAGGCGAAGAACGAGGTCTACAAGAAGGACGCCGACGGACGGGGGAGCAAGGGCCTGATGGCCAAGCCCGTGATGGCCCCGATGAAGGTCATGGTCGCGACGGGCGGCTCGATGGGTCGCGGGCCGGGAAGCCCGCCCGTGGGTGGCCAAGCGGGCGCGCCCGACCCGGAGGCCGACGAGGGCGAGACCATCCGCGAGGGCGAGCGGAAGGTCGTCTATGTCGCCGTCGTGCGCACTGACGCCAACGGCAAGGCGACCGTCGAGGTGCCCATGCCGCCGCAGACCGGACGCGTGCGCTACCGCTTCGTCGCCGTCGCCGGGCTCGACTGGGCCTTCGGCGAGGCGCAGTCGGACGTCGCGCGCAAGGCGTACGCCGAGGCCAAGCTGCCGCGGACCTTCGTGCCGGGCGCAAAGCTCGATCTCGAGATCGTGGCCCACAACGCCACGGACCGGAAAGTGACGCTCACGGTGAGCGGCGCCGGCCTCGCGAGCGTGACCAAGAAGGAGCTCGGCGCCGGCCGGCACGAGCTGCGGCTTCCGTGGGTCGGTGGCGACTCTGGGAAGGTGACGCTGCTCATGGCGGCACAGGACGGCAAGATCCTCGACCAGCGCGAGGTGGCGGTCCAGTCCATGACCTCCCTCCCGGCGACGTTCACGCGCCTCGCGTTTGGCGGCAAGACCCCCATTAGCCTGGCCGCGGGCGAGACGGCGGTTGTCTTCGACGGTCCCGGCGCGCTGCTGCGCGGGGTGGTCAACAACATCGTGACCACGACCTACTCGTGGTTCCCGCACGCCGAGTCGCTCTCGGCCGGAGCGGCGGTCCGAGCGAGCCTCCTGCTGGCCATCGACAAGGGCATTCTGTCGAGCGAGGGCTTCGACCAGACGCTCGTGGTCGATCTCGACAAGGCCCTGCGTGACCTGGCCGACCGCTTCGTGGACCCGGCGAGCGGGCTCATTCGGCCGTTCCCGGGCATGGATCCCAAGCCGCTCTGGAGCGCGTGGGTCTGGCGCAACCTGCACGCGACGCTGCGCTCGCTCAAGCAGATCACGCACGCCGGCGTGCCCAAGACCGCGGCACCGCTCTTGGCCGAGACGAACAAGCGGGCGCAGGCGATGCTGACCCTGCTCGACAAGGCGTTCCAGGCCAAGAAGCTCGATCCGCGCGAGCTGGGCGGCTTCACCGACACGGGCGACGGCGGCCTCGAGACCATCCCGGTCGAGATCGATGGCAAGGTCGTCTATCGCGTCATCACCGACGACGCCGTGCAGACGTTCCTCGCCGATCGTCTCCTGCCGCTGCTCGACCCGAACCAGAAGGACCTGGAACTCGCGGCGGGCAAGGCGCTCGACACGTTCCGCTTCCTGCGGGCGTTCGAGCGCGTCGGGCTGCTCCAGTACCTCACGGACGCGGCCAAGGCGCTGTACAAGGCTGGGCCGAAGCGGCGCGCGGAGTTCGATGCTCTCTTTCAGCGTATCGCGCGCGGCATGATCTTCGCGCAGGAGCCAGGTCTCCTTCAGGGGCCGGCGCTGCTCGGCGGTGTCTACTCGCAGCCGATGGCGCTCGTGCGCTTCCTGGAGCTCATGGTGCTGGTCGCTGACGGCCAGAAGGGGCATGGAACCGTCACGGTGAGCCAAGGGAGCACGGTCCGCGCGCTCAAGTTCGGCGAGCGAGTGACCGCAAAGGGCAGCGCGATGCTCACCGCGCCGTCGGGTGCGGTCGTGCGCATTGACCATTCGGCGAACGTCAACCTGTCCGACGGTCCCAAGCCAGCCTTCGCGCAGGCCACCATCGACAAGACGGACCTCGCGGTCGGGCGCGGCGCCACGCTGACGGTGACGCTCGACGAGGGCAAAGATCCGCTCGAGTACTACGCGATCATCGCCGTGCCGACGACGACCGCGGTCAAGCAGACCGAGGACATCCTGGCGGACTACAAGGGCGAGCTCATCTACGGCCAGCAAGGGCAGGGCGCGAGCAAGATGCAGCTGCTGGCCGTGCCCTTCCGTGGCAATCGCACGATGCGGCTCTTCCTCGAAGGCCTCTATCCGGGCACGGCGGCGGGCTTCGTCGCCATCCGGCACCTCGAGAACGAGCGTGAGGCCTGTTCCGTAAAGTTGCCTCAGGTGCAGGTCCGCTAGGAGCACGTTGCGTCTTGCCGGCGCGACACCGTCGGAGTGGATCACGCGGCGGGTCTCGTGAGGCGCGAAGCGCCGGTCAAACGGTGAAGGGCGGGCTGGTTGCCCGTCCGAACCGTTTGGCACGAGAACCGCCCGTGAGACGCGCGACGGTGCGTGACGGTCAATCCGCAACGGGCTCCAAGCCTCCACAAGAGTGGAGGTCGCTTCCGGCCTCCACCTCCTCCATACTCCGCGCAGAATGCTCTGCCCGGAACTCCAGCTTCGCGAACGTCTCGACCCGGTGACGCTGCTGTCATCGCTCGGTGACGCGCGCCCGTCCGAGGACGGCAGCCGCGCGCGCTTCGGGGTCCGGCACGCGACTCGCAGTGGGCGACGCCCGCTCTCACCATTGATCGGTTTCCAAAGGAGATCTCCATGCTGCCCTTGAACACCACGCGCCGCTTCGCACCCACTGCTTTGGCTCTGCTCGGCCTCCTGGTCGCAGCGTGCAGCGACGAGTCCCCGGGTGACCTCTTGTCGTTCAAGGACCTCGGCGCGACGGACGTCGTGCAGTCCGAAGCCACTGTGCCCGACACGGCTCCTGTGGCCGAGGTCTCCGACGCGAGCACGCAGTCCGAAGTGACGACCGTCACATGCGAGACGAATCTCGACTGTCAGACCGCGTTTGCCGCCAAGGGGCCGTGCATCATCGCGCTGTGCAGTCCGGCCCTGAAGGTGTGTACGACCGGCAACAAGAAGGAGTACTCGCCCTGTGAGGACGCCAACGCCTGCACGCTGGAAGACTACTGCAAGGCCGGCGAGTGCCTTCCGGGCGCTGCTCAGCGCGTCTGTGACGACGGCAACGCGTGTACGACCGACGAGTGCAAGGTCGCGAGCGGCTGCGTGTTCACGCCGGCCGTCAACGCGTGCGACGACGGCAACGCGTGCACGACCGACGACAAGTGTACGAGCGGGACCTGCAGCGGTATCCCGGGCTCCTGCGCCTGCCTCGTGGACGAGGACTGCGCCAAGCTCGACGACGGCAACCCCTGCACGGGCCTCGTGCGCTGCCTGGCGGGCGCCTGCGCCATCGATCTGGCCACGGTCCCCATCTGCACCTCCGCCGACGCGTGCTCCAAGGCGAGCTGCGACACGAAGACCGGTGGCTGCGTCCTTGCGCCGCTCGCCGAAGGCTCGGCCTGCAGCGACGGCAACCCGTGTACCGCGCCCGACTCCTGCAAGGCCGGCGCGTGCTCGGCGGGTGCCGTCACGTGCGAGTGCGCGACCTCGGCCGACTGCACGGGCTTCGAGGACGGCAACGTCTGCAACGGCACGCTCGCGTGCACCGATGGCAAGTGCGCCGTCGATCCCAAGACGCTCGTGGCCTGCCCGGCGATTGGCGCGCTCTGTCAGGTCTCGACCTGCGATCCCGTCACCGGCGCCTGCGGCATGAAGCCCGCGAGTGGTCCGTGCGACGACGGCGACGCGTGCACCGCGGGCGACACCTGCCAGGGCGGCGCATGCAAGCCCGGCCCGAAGCAGGCGTGTGACGATAAGAACCCGTGCACGCTCGACGAGTGTGTCGCCGGCCAGGGCTGTGTTTCCAACCCGGCGAACCTCCCGTGTGACGATCAGAACGCGTGCACCACGGGCGATCAGTGCACCAACGGGAGCTGCCAGGCGGGCGCGCCCGTCGCGTGCGACGACCAGAACCCCTGCACGACCGACACGTGCGTGTCCGCCACCGGATGCGCCAACACCCCCAACGCCAACCCCTGCGAGGATGGCGATCCCTGCACGGCCGGCGACGCCTGTGCGGCCGGTACCTGCGCCGCCGGCAAGGGCATCTGCCAGTGCGCCAGTGACTCCGACTGCGCGCTGCTGGAAGACGGCAACGCCTGCAATGGCACGCTGGGCTGTACCTCGGGTCTGTGCGTCGTCAAGCCGGGCTCGGCCGTCACGTGTGACACCAGCAAGGACGGCGCCTGCGCGAGCACGGCGTGTGACTCGGCGACCGGCGCCTGCGTCACGAACCTCGCGTCGAACGGGACTCCCTGCGCGACAGGGGCGTGCTCCGCGGGCGATGTCTGCGCGGACGGCCTGTGCCTCGCGGGCGCGCCGCTGGTCTGCGACGACGGCAACCCGTGCACCAAGGACGGCTGCGATGCGGCGCTCGGCTGCATCCACGCCGCGGCGAGCGACGCGTGTGACGACGGCGACGCGTGCACCGCAGGGGACTCTTGCGTCGCGGGCGCCTGCCAGGGCGGCGCCAGCACCTGCCAGTGCAAGACGACCGCAGATTGTCTCGCCTTCGAGGACGGCAACCTCTGTGACGGGACGCTCGTGTGTCAGGGCCAGGCGTGCGTCGTGGACCCCGCCACGGTCGTGGCCTGCGACACCTCCAAGGACACGGCGTGCTCGACCACCACGTGCGATGCCAAGACCGGCCAATGCAGCGCCAACCCCGCCGCCCAGGGCACGGCGTGCGACGATGGCAACGCCTGCACCGTGCTCGACGGCTGCAACGCCGCCGGTGGCTGCGGCGGTCAAGCCATCGACTGCGACGATCAGAACACGTGCACCACCGACGCGTGCGATGCCGGCACCGGCTGTGTCCACGGCGCGGCGACGGGCGCCTGCGACGACCAGAACCCCTGCACCGCGAACGATCTCTGCTCGGGTGGGGCCTGCCAGTCGGGCGCCCAGGTCTGCAACGCGTGCTCGGCCGACACCGACTGCGCGGCCTACGACGACGCCGACCTCTGCAACGGCAACCTGCGGTGCGTCAACCAGGTCTGCGTCGTCGACCAGCAGACCGTGGTCACCTGCCCGGCGAGCCCGTCGTCGTGCGCCAAGAACGTGTGCGTCGCGGCGACCGGCGCCTGCGTGCTAGACCCGCTCCCCCAGGGCACCGCGTGCTCCGACGGGAGCCTCTGCACCGGCAGCGACGCCTGCGACGGCCTGGGCGTGTGCGCGGGGACGGCCATTACCTGCGACGACGGCAACGCGTGCACGACCGAGGCCTGCGATCCGACCGTCGGCTGCACCTCGACGAACGCGAGCGGCGCGTGCGACGACCAGAACGCATGCACGACCGGCGAGGCGTGTGTGGACGGCACCTGTCAGGGCGGTGTGAATCAGTGCACCTGCCTAGCGGACGCCGACTGCAAGGCCAACGAGGACGGCGATCTCTGCAACGGCACGCTCGTCTGCGCAGCCGGCAAGTGCGCCGTCGACCCGGCCACCATCGTCGCGTGTCCCGCTCCCGCCAACCCCTGCCATACCGCGACGTGCGAGCCGGCGACCGGGAAGTGCCTCGACACCTCGGCGACCGACGGCGCGCCGTGCGACGACGGCAACGCTTGCACGGCGACCGACATCTGCACGGCCGGCGCCTGCGCTGGCAGCGCGCTCGACTGCAACGACACCAACCCCTGCACGGCCGACACCTGCGATCCCAAGACCGGCTGCCTCCATCTCCCGCAGCAGGCGGCGTGCAGCGACGGCAACCCGTGCACGCTCGGCGACACCTGCCTCAACGGCCAGTGCACCCCGCAGGCGGCCAACCCCAACTGCTGCTCCACGGCGGCGCAGTGCGACGACCAGAACGCTTGCACCGTGGACGCGTGCAGCGCCACCGGGGACTGCCAGCACGCCAAGGATCCGCTGTGCGGCCAGGGCAGCTGCCAGAGCCCGGGCCAGTGCGACGACAAGGACCCGTGCACCAAAGACGTGTGCGTCGGTGACGGCCAGTGCCTGCACGTCGCCATCCAGAACTGCTCGGGCGAGGCGTGCACGACCGACGCCGACTGCAACGACAAGAACGTCTGCACCTCGGACCGGTGCCAGCCCAACGGGACCTGCGCGCACAACGCCATCCCATCCTGCACGGGCGAGGTCTGCGATCCGGCCAACCCCGGTACGGCGTGCGACGACGGCAACGCCTGCTCGAAGGACACGTGCGTCAAGCAAGGCTTCTGCGTCCACACCGCGGTCCCGGGCTGCAACCCCAACGGCTGCAGCACGGCCAAAGACTGCGACGATGGCGTCAAATGCACTCTCGATGTCTGCGACACGAGCGGCAAGTGCACCAACACGACCATCCCCGGCTGCGCCAAGCCCGAGTGCCTCGTGCCCAAGCAGTGCGATGACAAGGACAAGTGCACTGTCGACACCTGTGACGCGTCGGGGAAGTGCGTGCACACGACCATCCAGAACTGCACCGTCGGCTGCACCTCGGACGCCCAGTGCGACGACGCGGACCCGTGCACGAACCAGAAGTGCCAGCCCAACGGCGAGTGCAAGTTCCAGCTCATTCCGGGCTGCAAGCCGCTCGAGTGCAAGAACGCCAAGGACTGCGATGACGTCAACGGCTGCACCATCGACACGTGCCTCGTTGGCATCTGCCAGCACACGGCCATCCCGGGCTGCACGGGCAAGAAGTGCAAAGCCGCAGCCGACTGCAACGACAACGACGCCTGTACGACCGACGCGTGCACACAGCTCGGGCTCTGCAGCTTCATCGCCATCCCGGGCTGCACCTCCAAGGCCTGCAAGCAGGCGACCGACTGCAACGACAATGACGCCTGTACCCTGGACGTGTGCTCGACCGCCACCGGCACCTGCCAGAGCTTCGTCATCCCGAACTGCAAGGCGCAGTGCACCGACGCGAGCCAGTGCGACGACAAGAACGGCTGCACCATCGACGCGTGCGTCAAGCAACAGTGCGCTCACGCGCCGATTCCCGGCTGCTTCCCCAAGTCGTGCACCGCGGACGCGGACTGCTCGGACTCGAGCGTCTGTACGCTGGACACCTGCGACGCCGGCGCCTGCGCTCACGCCGCCGTGGCCGGCTGCAACGCGTGCGTCGTGCCCGCGCAGTGCTTCGATGGCGACAAGTGCACGACCGACGAGTGCGTCCAAGGCCAGTGCGCGCACAACCTCGTCCCGAACTGTGTGCCCGGCTGCACCGCCAACACCGACTGCGCCGACGGCAAGCCCTGCACCCAGGACGTCTGCAACACGAAGAACGGCAAGTGCCAAAACGTCGACATCCCGGGCTGCGTGGCGAAGTGCCTGTCGAACGCCGACTGCGGCGACGCCAACCCGTGCACGCTCGACCTTTGCAACGCGGCGGCTGGCCAGTGTACGCACACCATCATCCCGGGCTGCGCCGAGCTGTGTGCTCCGGGTGCACTGTGTGACGACCAGAACGCCTGCACGACGGACTCCTGCGACGCCGGCAGCGGTCTGTGCATCCATCAGGCGATCGCGGGCTGCGGCACCAAGTGCACGACGGCCGCCGAGTGTGACGACAAGTCGATCTGCACGGTCGACCTCTGCAGCGCGGCCACGGGCCTGTGCTCCCACACGGTCATCCCGAACTGCAAGCCGTGCGTGAACGCCGCCGACTGTGACGACGCCGTGGCGTGCACCTCGGACGCCTGTGCCGCCAACGGGGTGTGCGCCCATGCCCCGCTTCCGGGCTGCACCGTCTGTCTGACCGACGCCCAGTGCAACGACAGCAACGCGTGCACGACCGACCAATGTATTGCCGGCACGTGCGTGTCGCTGCCCGTCCCCGGCTGTGTCCTCTGCACGACCGACGCGAGCTGCCAGGACAAGAGCGGCTGCACCATCGACATCTGCAACCCGGTCACCGGTAAGTGCAACCATTTGGACATCCCCGGCTGCACGAAGTGCAAGACCGCCGCCGACTGCAATGACGGCAACGCCTGCACGACCGACGCGTGCGCCGCCAACGCCGCCTGTACCCATACGCCCATCGCGGGTTGCGCGACGAGCTGCGCGACCAACGCCGACTGTGCCGACACCAATGGCTGCACAGTCGATGTGTGCAGCCCAACGACCAAGCAGTGCACGCACAACCCGCTGCCGTCCTGTCAGTCGTGCTCCAGCGACGGCGACTGCAACGATGGGCTCCAGTGCACCAAGGACTCGTGCAACAAGGCGCTCGGCGTCTGTCAGGCCACCACGGTGCCTGGGTGCACGGCCAAGTGCACCGACAACCTCATGTGCCAGGACAACGACCCGTGCACGCTGAACGTCTGCGTGGCGCTCTCGTGCAAGACGACCGTGCTGACCAACTGTACGCCCGAGTGCACGAGCACCGCGCAGTGCGACGATGCGAACGCGTGCACCTTCGACCACTGCTCGCCAAACACCGGCAAGTGCCTCCACCTGCCGCTCGCCGGCTGCCAGTAGCGCGTGCCGCTCCAGTCGGTCACGCTCGACGCGCTCACCATCGACGATGAGCCGTCGTTTGGTCACGTCGGCCTCTACGGCCGGCTGAAGCGGGCGCTGCGGCAGTCGGGTCACCGCTTTCTGGTGCCGTCCGACGGGGAGACGGCGAGCTGGGACCGCGCGGTGTTCCTGAACCTCACCTACTGGGACGGCACCGGCGGCGACGACGTGCTCTGCGACGACCACCTCCCGGCGGACGTCGTGGCGCACGTGGCCTTCCACCACGTGGTTGCGCAGCAGCTCGGCCCCACGCGCACGGCCGCAGGCGTCCTGTTCGCCGAGTCCATCGCGAGCGCGTTCGACCTCTACCTCGTCGGTCGCCTGCTGACGAACGCGCCCGACTCGGAGTTCATCACCACCCAGGTCCCCATCATGAGCGAGGCCGCCGAGGCCGCGGGTGCCTCCGAGGACGAGTTCGCGGCGCTTATGGACGCCGTCATGCGTGACCCGGAGGCCGCCTTCGAGGATCTGCGCCGGCTGCTCTTCGACGCCGCGACCGCGTTGCACGCCTGCCGTGACGCGAGTGCTGCGCAGCTGGTGTTGGAGGGCCTGGAGTCCCACCGCTTCGCGCCGCTGCTGCACCACTACCAGCTCTCGAACTGGATCCTCTACGCGCGGGCCTACGCCGCGGACGCGCCCGACGACACCGTGGCGCGCCTCGACGCTGCGCTGCGCCAGGCGCCCGTCGCCATCGACTGGATCGACGCGCAGTGGGTTGGTGAGGTGTAGGGCAACACCATGAAGTGCTACCAGTGCGGCAAGGCTGACCTCGTCGAACACCGGGGGGTTCACGACTACCGGGCTTCCGGGTTGCCATACCCCGTGATTCTTTCGGGGGTTCCCTTGCAGAAGTGCCCCTTGTGCGGCGAGGAGGCC
>SXOX01000189.1 GCA_005776585.1 Pseudomonadota bacterium
CGGCGGGCCGGAGGGGTGCGAAACCAGAATCAGGTTGGCGCTGGCGTCGTAGGTATACGCGACGACCGTGCCGTCCGCGCGGGTGACCGAGGCGACCAGGCCGTTCGGGTTGTAGGTCGTGGTCGTCGTGCGGTTCTCGTCATCGGTACGTGTGGTCTCGCGGCCAAACTCGTCGTAGACGTACGTCCATTGCCGTATGACGTTCGGGCCGGTCACGCGGACACGCCACGGCTTGCGCATGTCGTCCTCGTACTCCCAGGTCGTCTCGCTCCACTTGGGCCCGAACTGCTCCTCGCGACGGCTCCAAACGACCCGGCCGGCGGCATCGAACTGGCGCTGCAGTCGGCCATTATTGGGGAGAGTCTGTTGCACGACGCGGCCTTGGCCGTCGCGTGTCCACGCCCAAGTCTGGCCCAGCGTGTCGGTGTGCTGCGTGCGCGAGCCATTGGGCGAGTAGAAGGTCGAGAAGGTCCAGGGGCCCTTGATCACCTGGCCCGGTCGGAGCTGCTCCGGCACCGACGGGTTCTGGATGGTTCCTGTGTAGGGAGAAGCGTCGCGCAGCAGGTTCCGCCGGTACTGCGGCAGATAGCTGCGCGTGGAGCCATCGGCAAGCGTCACCTGCGAGACGGCGCCAAAGTGCCCGTAGGTGTAGCCCCAGAGGCCGCCTCGCGGATCGGTCTTCTGCGTCATACGGTGATTGGTGTCGTAGGCGAACTCGCTCACGGCACCGTCGGGCGTCTCGAACTCGGTCAGGTTCCCGGCGGCGTCGATGGTGATCTCGGTGACGCGGCCGATCGGGTCGACCAGGCGATCGAGTCGCCCAGATGCATCGTAGAGAAGCGTGGTCACACCGCCCGAAGCGTTCACGCGCTGAAGGAGCCGGCCCTCGGCGTCGTAGAAGTAGGTCGTGACCTCCCACGGCTGAGGCGCCTCCATGACGAGCCGCCCCTCCTGGTCGTAGGTCTCGACTCCACCCGACGGCCAACGGCGCTCCCAACCGGTCGCGGTCTTGGTCACCGCACTCAGCGAGGGCGTCCCTTCGACAGGCGCGACATTCAGGCGGCGAACGCGATGACCAAGGCCGGAGACGAGCAGATTTCCGCGACGGTCGAGCGTGACGGTGCCCACCGTCAGTGGCGACTGCTCCGCGACGTGCTGGTCGTCGCCATCGAACGCCAGGCCGTTGCCGCCCTCCAGCTCGACGAAGCCGTCCGGAGTGATGTGCAGCACGTGGTGCACCTCCGTCGGCTGAGCGCCATGGGTCCACGTGTCCTTCACAGAGACATAGAGGTGTCCGGTCTCAGTGCGCGCTACACCGACGACCTGCCCGAGCCCGGCCTGGAGCGCCTGCAGGTTCAAATGACGGCGCGGAAGCGACTCCAGATAAGACTGGGTGCCGGGCTCCGTCGCGGGACACGAGGCACCGCAGGTGAGGATGGAACCGCCGGTGCCGACGAGCAAAGTACGCTGGCCGGTCGCCATGCTCACCTCGAAGACATGGCCCCCAGCGGAGTAGACGAGGTAGTCCTCGCGTCCACAGGCGAGGTCCGTCACCGGGCCCAAGCTCGGCCCCCCGGCGGTCGGGGGCGCCGTCAGACCGGTCGCCAGGATCTCCGAGGTCGCGTCTTGGGGCGCACCCCAGGGGTAGAATTCCACCTGCCGCAGCACGCCGCCCTCGACGAGGTGCACGACGCCCATGAGGCAAGACGCGATCGGACCGACCGACGTGAACGGGATGTTCACGGCAGTAGAGTGCGTTGTGTCAACCTCGACGCCCTGGGCCCCTGTGCCGGCCAGCGTGGTGATGTAGCCGCCGGTGTTGATGACCCGAAGGCGAAAGCTGCACGCATCGGCAATGTAGACGTTTCCGGCGCCGTCGACAGCAACGTCGCTGGGACCCACCAGCCGCGCGTCCTCCGCGAGTCCTCCGTCGCCGAGAGTCGCGGGATCCGGTGGAGTGAGACCGCTCCCGGTCCAGACGCATCCGGCCGGCACCTCTTGCGCCAGGCCGCCCGCGATCGTGGTGATGGTGCCATAGCCATCAACACGGCGGAGGCGCGAGGTGTCCTGGTACCTGTCGAGGAAGACGAAGCCGCCATCGCCCATCCACGCCGACGGACCGACGTCTCCAAGAAGCGCGTCGGAAGCGAAGCCGCCATCACCCGAGTGGCCCGGCGGAGCGGTCGTCCAACTGCCTGCCGCGGTGTCCACGCTGGGTACGAGCGCCACGCGATGAAACTCTCCGTCGTGGACGATTCCTGCCGTGCGCGTCGTGTCGTCGACGATGAGCTCTTTGACTCCGGACAGGGACCAGCCCGCTCCATAGGGACTCTCGCGCTGGTTCACGACACCAACCGCGCCGCGCGTCTCCAGTGCGGTCTCCATCGTCCCCATTTCGGTCGCTATAGTGGACGTCGGACGCGACGGCCACGCGAACATGGGAGAACTCAAGAAACTGGAAGTGCGAAACAGCGTCACCGTATGGGCGTACTCGTAGATTCCAGTCTCGAGCCACGTCCCCACACCGTCCTTGGCCTCGAGCACCTCCGCAAACCAGTACGTCCAGTCCTCGGCGCCATCGTACACGCGAGCAGTAGCCTGTCCCATGAACGACAGGCTCCACTTCAGAGAGTAGAGGCCCGGAAGCACGCCGGCTCCCGACGGGCCGTTGTAGATGCGACGATAATTGTACGTTCTGGCAAAGCGCGGCGCGGGCCAGGCGGTTGAGCTGTCATAGACGAGGCCCAGACCATCGGCACGGCCATGAGTCTGCACGGTCGGCGGTTCCAATCGCACACGCAGCTCACCGTCGACCTTGCCGACCGTGGAGGCGACGCGATCGACTGGCCTCGACTCCAGCGGCTCAGTTGCGTCCGCTCGGTCGGCGATCGTCACCGCTACGGCTCCCCGACCGCCCTCGTCCTGGCGTTGACCCACATCGCCGGGACAGTCGCCCCGGTCGTCGCCATCATCGTCAGACGGCGGGTCACCCGGGTCGTCGCCGGGAGGTGTGCCGCTATCCGAGTCGTCGCCCCCGGAGTCCTCCCCGGTGTCGTCACCCAGCTCATCCGCGGCGTCGGACTCGTCCCCGGACTCACCCCCGGGATCGGCCTGGTCGTCGTCTTCGCAACTACGACACAGCTCAGCCTGGGAGGCCAGGTTGATGTCCTTAGGACTGAAGTGGCGCACAGGCCCTGCCACCCATGCGCCGTCGGCGCTCACGTGCGCTGTGCCATGGTGCTCCCAGCGATAGCGGTCCTCATTGAAGTGCCCGATGGGGATCGGTGTCCCTGGCGGAAAGCCGCGGTCATTGCGAATCCGAAGAATGACGTCATCCGAGAACTCAGACCCGGACGGCTCCAACCATACGAGGTAGGTGAAGATCGAGGTCGCCGGCAGCTCCACCGGCAGGCTCTCGAGCTGGTGGAAGCGCGTTGCTGTCACTCGAAGCGTCCTGTCCGTCGCGCCCGGCGGGAACACGAGCTCCACGTCGCCTTGGCGATTGGTGGCCAGCCCTCCGGCCGGCCCAATCGTCGTCGCGACGGTGTCCTCAGGCACGAGCCACAGGGTCGGGACGAATGTCGTTCCGCGCACGGCGGAGACCGAGCGCGACGAAGGAACGAAGCCTGGGGCCCGCGCCTCGCACACGACGCGACCGCGGCTGGTGAGCGTGGCGCTGAAGTGCCCGCCGGGGTCGACTGTGCCAGCATCGCCGGAGCACATCACGGTCGCGCCAGCAGGGGGCGCTTCGCCGCCGGCGACCAAGACGCGGCCCTCGACGATTGGCCGTTGATCGGGGCGCAGGACCGGTGCGGCGTCGGACGTGGGGCGTTGGCTCGCGCGCTTCCGCGGAGACGTCGGCCTTGGCCGGGTCTGGGTGGGCACCCCGGTCAGAGGAGCGGCGACGGCCGAGCTGGCGAGCGACGGCTGCGGGCCCGCGGGCTCCTGCGGTGGTCTCGGGTCGGCCTGTGTCAGCGGTTCACGCGGCCCGACTACCGGGGGGGGTATTGTAAATTATTCAACGAATTTGGAGCTTCAATCGGCTCTTGGGTTCGGCCTTCCGTCTCCGGTGGTTGTACCTGCTCCGCTGCTACAGCGGTGGAGTCCGTAGGCTGTTCTTTCGGTCCGCGGGCCAGGAAGACGACAACGAACGCAAGAGCGCCAAGAATGGCGCAAGCAGCCAGGATGGAGCGACGACGCATCACGGCCTCCGTAGGAGCGACGGTGTTGTTGGCTTCGTCTACGTACGCCCCACGCCAAGCCAGATCAACAACAATCGACCTTCGAACAAGAATTTTCTTTTCATCGACGTAGGGACCAAGCAAGTGCCTCCTTGCCCGACGTTCGGCTGGCCGAAGCGGGTCAAGTCACCCACATCACCGTCAAGAACAGGCATTCCGGAGTGCGAGAGTTCGGCGATGCGAGGGTGGGCACGGCGAGCAGCTCGGACGACGGGGGTGTGGGCATAGCATCTCGGTTCCAAGACGCTGGTCCGCGTTCGTCCGGTTCGAGTGACAACCCTCGATTTTACGGAAGCAAGCTTTTGGAACCTCAGTCTAGAGATCGATCTCGATGACCGTCCCGCCCTCGCCGGAGGTGCTGTCCTCCAGCTCATCACGGCGCTTGCGGTCGTGTGGGGGCGGCTCGTAATACAGCGGAATCTGAGGCTGCTGACGCTCTTCACGGCGACGCCGCTCCTCCTCCTCGCGAATCCGCCGAATGATGATGGGCTCGAGCATGCGGAGCTCCTTTCGCGAGCGGAGCGGCTGACGTGACGCGAAAGCTCGCGGGCGGTCAGCAGTTCGTCGCAGTATACCGGCGGGTCACCTGCCGAGCAACTGCGAGGCACGGTCTACGGCGAGCAACTGCGAGGCGCGCTCCCTTGCCACTCCGCGAGGCATCGGCTACAAGCCTGCGACCCCGGCGGGTCGTGAGGACCGAGTGACCGAGGCCCTGGAGTCAAGTACAGCCATCGACCTCAACGCGACGCCCGAGTCGGTGCGCGCGCGTTGGGAGCTCTGGCGAGCCCGCCGCGCCGTGCTCGAGCGGGCCCGCAGCGTGAGCCGCGAGGCGCCTCGGCTGCTGCGACGCGCACGCGAGACGCTGTCCCTGGAATTGCTGTGGACCATCGCCGACGCCGTTCGCGAGCTGCGGGGGCTGCTCGCAGCAAGACACACGCGCGACTGGCAGGCCCTCGACCGACACAGCCGTGCCGTCGAGGCCCTGGTGGAGCACCATCTGGCCGATGCGCGCCCGGCTGGGACGTGGGAGTTCATCGAGGCCGTCCTCACGGCGCTGGTGCTGGCGTTGTTCATCCGCGGCTTCCTGTTCGAAGCCTTCCGCATCCCGTCGGGCTCCATGCTCCCGACGCTGCTGGTCGGCGACCACATCTTCGTGTCGAAGTTCGTCTACGGCGTCCGAATCCCATTCACCGACCGCCGCCTCCTGGACCTGCGCAAGCCGGCGCGCGGCGAGATCATCGTGTTCGAGTACACGGGCCCGGGGCCTGATCGGGGGAAGGACTTCATCAAGCGCGTCATGGGGACCCCGGGAGATCGCATACGTCTTGTGGACAGCGTGTGGCACGTCAACGGCGAGCCCGCCGGAGCGCCGCGCCTGGTGGCACGTCAAGTCAAGGGGACCTGCGCGGGCTTGGAGGCCTCCGGACCTCGGGTACATGCGCCCGATCACCTGTGCACGGTGATGAAGGAGTCGGCGCGCGAGCTGACCTGGCTCTCGCAGCACGTGGCCGACGATCCCGTGGCGGAGCCCCAAGACGGGCACGACTGGCCCCCGCCCGCCTCGACCTTTCCAACGAGCCGCATCGACCGCCTACAGCTCGCCGAGCTCTGCAAAGACGACGACCGGGATCGGACCTGCGAGTACCGAACGACCTCCGAGTGCCGCTGGCGCTTCCTGTGCGGCTGGCCACGGCCACCCACGACCGACAGTTCGGACGAGCTCCGGCGCTCCGTGCGGTTCCTGCAGAGCGGAGACACCGAGATGGTCGTGCCGGAGGGCCACGTCTTCGTCATGGGCGACAACCGCGACAACTCGCAGGACAGCCGCTACTGGGGTGTCGTCCCCTTGGAGCGGATCGTCGGCAAGGCCGGCTTCATCTGGTGGGCCTGGGAGGACGTCTGGAGTCGCTTGTTTCGGAGGGTGCATTGATGAGTACGTCGATCCTCGGTCGGCGCCACGGGCGCGAGCTGCTCGACGCGACCGCGCTCGGGCGCACGCTGGACCGCATGGCGCTGGAGATTCTGGAGAAGAACGGCGGCGTCGATGGGCTTGCGCTCGTCGGCATCCATCGCGGCGGCGTCCCGTTGGCCGCCAGACTCCAGGAACGGATACGGCGTCATTCCGGCAGCGAGCTGCCACTGGGGATGGTCGACATTACGCTGTACCGTGACGACGCGGCAACGAGCCTTCCGCAGCCCATCGTCGGCGAGACCGCCCTTCCCTTCGACCTCGTGGGGCGCCGCATCGTACTGGTCGACGACGTCCTGTTCACCGGCCGCACCGTGCGATGCGCGCTGGATGAGCTCATGGACTTCGGCCGCCCCGAGCGCATCCAGCTCGCCGTGCTGGTCGATCGCGGCCGCCGAGAGCTCCCCATTCACGCCGACGTCGTGGGCCTGACGGTCAGCACCGAGGCGACCCAGCAGGTCGAGGTCGCGCTCAGCGAGCTTGGAGCGCTGTCGGATGCCGTGACTCTGTGGGAGACGCGCGCGCCATGATCGACGCACCCCACTCTCCACTACGTCTCGAGCATCTGCTGGGGCTCGAGGGCCTCTCGCGGGAGACGCTCACGGCCTTGCTCGAACTCGGCCACCGCATGAAGGAGATCGGCGAGCGCCCGCTCAAGAAGGTGCCGTCGCTGCGTGGCAAAACCGTCTGCTTCCTGTTCGTGGAGGCCAGCACCCGCACGCGCGTCAGCTTCGAGGTCGCGGCCAAGCGCCTGTCGGCCGATACGCTCTCGCTCACGGCGAGCGCGTCGAGCCTCGTCAAGGGCGAGACGCTGCTCGACACGCTCAAGAACCTCGAGGCGATGGCGCCCGACATCGTCGTGCTGCGTCACTCCGCGGCCGGCTCACCGCACTTCCTGGCGCGCCATAGCCGCGCGGCCATCGTGAACGCGGGCGACGGCTCGCTCGAGCATCCGACGCAAGGGCTGCTGGACCTGATGACCATGCGCGAGCGCCTCGGCCGCATCGAGGGGCTCGAGGTCGCGATCGTCGGTGACATCGCTCACAGCCGCGTCGCGCGGTCGAACCTCTTCGGGCTCAAGACGCTCGGCGCCAACGTGCGCCTTGCGGGTCCGCTCACGATGATCCCGCCCGGAATCGAATCGCTCGGCGTGCGCGTCTGTCGGACGCTCGACGAGGCGACCGAAGGCGCAGACGTCGTCATGATGCTCCGCATCCAGAAGGAGCGCATGGGCAGCGACCTCTTCCCAAGCGATCGCGAGTACTTCCGGCTGTTCGGGCTCACTCGCGAGCGCCTGCGACGCGCCCGTCCTCGCATAGGAGGTGGGCGACGCGATCGACCCCGTGACGCGGATCCACGACCCGGCCCCCACGAATCACGAACCGTCCCTGGCTCACGCGACACCTCCCGTCGCGTCGCCGCGATGGGCGAGCACGTA
>SXOX01000190.1 GCA_005776585.1 Pseudomonadota bacterium
AGGTAACGCTGGACGAACAAGCCGTCCTCCGCGCCGAACGAGCAGCTGTCGTTGCCGTCACCGTAGATCGGCTCAGCCGGGCAGTTCGGGTCGAAGCGACCGTCGCCAGCGACGATGGCCCGCGGCGTGGCGGGACCGATGTCCGTCAGACCGACGTTCACCGCCTTGGTGACCGTGCCGCCAATCGGAGTCTCCGACGTGCCCTTCGTGGCCTTCGCCACGAACTCCACGTTGAAGATACGGATGCCCGCGCCAGTGCGCGCAGACGAGGTCGGTCCGATCTGGCCGTTGATGAAGATCTTGCCGGGGACCGAAGACGCGTTCGCGTTGAACGTCTCGCCGCCCATATCGGCGCCAGACGTGACCTTGGACACGTCGAGCAGGGCCGGGTTGTACTCGACCGTGACGTCGAACGCGCCCAGCGCTGCGGCGCCGGTATTGATTCGACCGCCGAGGACGAACGTGGCGCTCGGGGCGCGGTCCTTGAAGGCAAGACCGGTCTCGTCGCCGAGGTCGACGTCGCCAACCGCCGGCAGCAGGTTGCAGTCCACCGCGTACTCCGAGACGGGGTCGAACGCCGCGCCGGAGTCCACGCCCACGGAGATGTCCGCCGTGAACTTCGTGCTGAAGTTGCCCCGGATGGTGGCGGTGCCGTCGGTGGCCATGGTGGCGCCGGCCGTGTTCGTGGAGCCGAAGGTCAACAGACCCGGGACCACCCTCGCTCCGTCAAAGCGCCGCCGCGTGCCATCCGCGAACGTGCCCCAGATCTCGGTCGTTGTGGTCCCGCTGTCCTTGATCCCGCTGAACGTGGCGCCGCTCGCCGCCGTGAGCACGAGCGACGAAACGTTCTCGTTCGTGTTGTCGACCACGAAGTTCGAGAGGCGGAACGCTTGGGTCCCGTTCACGAAGGTGACATCGATCGTCCCAGGCGCGGTGGCAGCCACGGTCACCGTGGAGGGAGTGAAGGTCAGCACACCCGTGAGCGGGGTCGACGAGCCGGGCACGACGGGGGTCACGACGGTCGCCGGGTGACCCGTGACGTCGCTGGTGCTGCCGTCCGAGAACGACATGATGACCTCGTACTTGGCGTCCTGCCGCGTCGCAGTGCCCTCGATCTTCGAGAGGCGCCGCTCTGCCACGCGGGGCAGCGTGGGCGTGTACGTCTCGAACACGTCTGCCGTGAGGCCGCTGGCCTTGACGATCGTGATCGTCGCTTCGCCGAAGAGCGTCGGGTACAGCGCGACCGTGGCCCGGATCTTCGTCTCGCCGGAGTCGACGCCCGTCGAGGAGCAGACGAGGCCGGTGCAGGAGACGAGGTTGCTCGGATCCTGGCTCGCGTCGTCCAGGACGAGGTGCGGGCTCGTGGAGAAGTCGATGCTGCTGCCGTCCTCGTAGCGCACGCGGACAGTCACGGTCACCGAGGTAGAGAGGCCCTTCACCGTCTTCGCAGGATCCGTCGCGCTCAGGGCCAGCGTGGCCCCTCCCGGGTTGATCTCGATCCCGGTTGCGGTCGGCAGCTTGACCTTCACGGAGGCCGAACCGGTCGCGACCGTTGTGGCCCCGTTCTTCAGTTCCGCGTTGGCGTTGGCGGTGCCGTCGCTGTTGGCGGTGAGGAGACCCGTGGCGGACGACGAGAACACTGTCGGGGCACTCGACGTCACGGTCACATTCGGGTCGTTCGTGAAGTTCATGCGGCTCGAGTCATTGAAGTTCGCGAACACCTGCACCTGGCAGGTCTCCAGGAACGTCTGCATGAGGCCCTTCACGGCGATGGTCAGGTCCGTCGCCCCGAGCTCGGGGGTCAGAGCAGGCGGATCCAGCTCCACGTTCTCGACGAGGCACGGCGCGATGACCGTCAGCGAGGTGACCGTGGCCTGCGAGCCCGTGTTCACCTGCAGGCTGCTCGTGGCCAGGGTGGTGCCGGTGGCGCCCTTGATGGTGATCGCGTAGTTGCCGGTGGTCGTCCCGGAGAACAGGCGCGACGTGGCGGTGTAGGTGAGCCCCGCGTCGGTGAAGACCGAGACTTGGTCCGTGATGTCGTGCAGCTGGTCGGCCGCGCCGTCGCGCCACCAGCTGACGAGGAACGCCAGCTTGGACGTCTGGACCTTGCCGCCGGGGTAGTTGGCGATGGTCTGGAGAATCGTGTCGGACAGCTTCACCTGGTACGACTTCGGCACAATCACGGCGATCAGCGTCGTCTTGACGAACGAGCCGCGGGTCGCGGTGACGGTGACCCACGCGCCATCGACCGAGCCGTTGTACGCGGCCTTGGCCACGCCCGAGGCGGACACAGACAAGAGCGATGCCTCAGACACCGCGTAGGTGGTGGGCGCCGACGCCCCGCCGCTGGTGGAGCTGTTCGACAAGATCACGGAGACGAGCAGCGAGGTGGAGTCGTCGGTGCCCGTGATGGGCGACCACGCATACAGCTCTGTGCGCGACGGCCGGATGAAGACACCGCGCTCCTCGACGCCCCGAGCGCGAACACGACCCAGGGGCTGCGTCCCATCGGCGTCGCTGAACCGGACGTCGGTGTTCGACGCCAGGTTGACCTGGTTGGCGTCGGTCAGGGTGACCGTCTTGGCTGTGATGTTAGTGACGACGCCCGCCGTCATGCCGCTCAGCGCGCGCATGGTGATGTTCGCCACGTGAACGAGCGCCTCGCGCCCGTGGGCGTGACCAAGGTCGTACGCGACGGCGTTGATCTTCAGGCCGCCGGAGACGTTGGCCGCAGAGATGTTGTGGACCGGGGCGCTGAACGCTCCGGAGGCTGCTCCGGCGGTGACGGTGTCGACCGACAGCTTCGCCGGATCGAACGTCAGGGAGATGTCGTACGCGCCAAGCTGACGGAGCGCGGTATTCACGACGTAGACCGGGACCACGAAGGTCTGGCTCGAGGAGACGCTGGCGTCCCACAGCGGGCTCTTCGGCAGGTCCATTCGAACCGTGAAGTCCGACAGCGTAACGGCTGCGGGCTGCGCGACCAGGGTGATCGTGTCGGTCACCGCCGAGAGCGTCCCGGTGGTCGCCGACACCGTCGCGAGACCCGCCGAGGCGAAGCCACCCGTTGGGATCGTGACCAGAACGTCGCACTCGCCGCCAGCCGAGGTGTTGCAGTCCAGCGTCTGGACACCCGTGGGCGCCGTCACCGTCACGGAGACGACGGTGTTCGACGGCACGGGTCGCTTCCGATTGTCGAGAACCTGGAAGTACACACGCGTCGAGTTCCGGTCGACGTACAGCGTCTTGCTCGCCACGACCATCTCCAGCGTGGCGGGCCCAAGGGCGCCGATAGACCAGGGCGCGGCCGGCGAAGACGGGTTCACCTCGGCCCACGACGTGCCCGACGTGTTCGGGTTGGCGAAGCCGAAGTACTTCTGCGTGTAGGTGCCGTCGCCGTTGTCGGTGACGATGTTCGACGCGTGGTTGTCGCTGATGAAGTACGTAACCTCGGCGCCCGACTGACCGGGGCTGACGATGGAGCATGGTGCCTCGTCCGTGGACGAGTCACAGTCGTTGTCGATGGAATCCTCGCAAGCCTCGGACAACACGGGCGCAGTGCAGCCCACGAAGACGCCATTGTCGCAAGTCTCGGTGCCGGGCTGGCCGCAGGCGTTGGTGCAGGGCTGGGTGACGCCCTCGTCGACCTGACCGTCGCAGTCGTTGTCTTTGCCGTCACAGACCTCGGCGGTCCCACTCGTCGCCGTCCACGCCGTAGCGCTGGTGCTGGAGATGCAAGCCTGGCAGGCGCTGGTGGGGTTGACGGTGCCATCGGCGTAGCACGACCCAGAGATCAGGCAGAAGTTGGGCTGGGTAGCGTGGCTACAGCCGGTCGGCAGACACGTCGAGGTGGTGCACGTGAGGCCGTCGTCGCAGAGCTCGTCCTTCGGCGTGTTCACCGCGATGCCGGGCTCCTGACAGGTGTCGACCGTGCAGGCAACGTTGTCGTTCGCGTCGAACGAAACGCCCGGCGTACAGCCGTCCGTGGGGTGACACGTCTCGAGCCCGTTGCAGGCGAGTGCGTCGCGGCAGGCCATGTCATCGGGCGTGTGCGTGAACGTGGCCGCGCCTCCGGAGATGGCCGGCTCGACGCACTCGTCGATCGTGCAGCTGAGCGTATCCGCGGCGTCCAGCGCCGTTCCGGACTTGCAGCCCTGAACCGCGTCGCAGGTCTCGGTACCGGTGCACAGCTTGTTGTCGCTGCAGCTGGCGTCGCTGATGCACGCGCAGCACTGCGGCGCCGACTGCTCGGTGGCGCCATTACAGAACTTGTCGGCGCAGAGCTGCGCCGAGCAGTCCACCGCCTGCACCGAGCTCGAGCACGCCGAGTCATTGTCGACAAGGTCCGACGAGCACTTCGACGAGGTGCACAGGGCCTTCTTCTCTTTGCCCTGGCACGTGGCGGGCACGTCGCAGGTCGGAGCGGCCGCGAAGGCGCCACAGTTGTCCACGGCACCGCAGCACGTCGGGTTGGTCCCGTCGTTCGTACAGCAGAAGCCGTTGTTGCAGTAGTTGCTCTGGCAGTCCGTGGCCTCGTCGCAAGCGGAGCCGTCCACGAGGTCTGCCGTGCAGCCCTCGGGATCGCAGTGGCAGCTGGCCTTGCACTGGCCGTCCACCGAGCACGCCGTCGGGCACGTCGGCTCCGACTGGCTCACACCGGCGGTACACGCCACATCCAGATAGCAGCCGCAGTCGAGTCCATTCGCCGAAGTGCAGCCGGAGTCGTCGTCGCCCGGGAGCGACCCACACTTGAAGGACGTGCAGGTGGCGTTGCTGCGCGTGCCCTGACACTTCGACGGCGTGACGCACACCGGGGCAGAGCTGTAGGAGGCCGGGCAGTCGGTGCCGCCCGCGCAACAGTCGCCGGTGGGTCCGTCGCAGCAGAAGCCGTTCTTGCAGTAGTCCGAGAGGCAGTTCGCATTCGCCGTGCACGGCGAGCCGTTGCCAACCTTGCCGAGGCACACCCCACCCGTGCAGCTGCAGTCGGAGCAGTCCGAAGAGGTGACGCACGACGCGGCACACTCCGGAGCGACCTGGTCCGCGCCACCGGTGCAGGCCACCGCGGGATAACACCCGCAGGTCTTGGCCTGGCCTACGCATGCCGTGTCGTTGTCCACCACCTGTGAGCCGCACGTGAAGTCGACGCAGCTGGCCGCCTTCTCCGAGCCCTGGCAGGACGTCTGGCTATTGCACTTCGGCGCCTCGGTGAAGCTGGCCGGACACGCGCTGGCCGTGGTGCAGCAGCTCCCGCTATTGCAGCAAATCCCGCTCTCGCAGTAGTCCGAGACGCACATCCCGACACGGCCGCAGGTCAGACCGTTGTTCTTGTCTGGCACGCAGGTGTTGGTGTTGCCCGTACCGGTACCGGCGTCGCAGTACGCCACGGCGTCGCACTTGCCGTCCGAGGCAGCCGCGTCCACCGCTCCAGCGACCTCCACGCGACAGTTCGTGGAGCACGTAGGCGCGGTCTGCTCCGTCGCACCATTGCACTTGGCGGGCGCGAAGTTGCCGCAATCTTTTGCGACCGTGTTGGCGTCGCAGCCGCTATCGTCCGGCGCCTGAACGGATCCGCACTGGTTCGCGCTACACACCTTATCGGTTCGGAAGCCCTCGCACTGGGTTGCGTCCGAGCAGGTGGCAACAGATGCGTACGAGGACGGGCAGTTCGCGGCCACCTGGCAGCAGTCACCCGTGGCGCAGCAGTAGCCGTTCTGGCAGTGCCCGCTCTGGCAGGCGTTGTCGCCCGTGCAAGCCTGGCCATCCGGGAGCTTCGACGTGCAGCCGCCGCCGCCGCAGTAGCAGCTGCCGCTATCGCACGCGGAGTCCGAGGAGCACGTGGTCGGGCAGCTGGGGATCGGCTGATCCACGGCCGCGCTGCACGTGATGGACTGGTAGCAGCTGCAGGTGTTGGCGACCTGACCGGCGCAGCCCGAGTCGTCGGTGAGCGTGGACGAGCCGCAGATGCTGCCGGTGCAGACCTTGCCGACGCGTGAGCCCTGGCAGTTGGCCGGGTCATCGCAGTTGGCCGGGCCTTCGAAGCTGGCCGGGCAATCCGTGGCCACACCGCAGCAGGACTGACCCGAGACGCCGCCGCAGCAGAACCCGTTGGAGCAGAAGCCCGACGCGCACTCGATGGCGTTGGTGCAGACGCCGCCGTCAGCCGCGAGCTCGCCCAGGACGACCTGACCCGTGAACGAGCCGCCGGTGGAACCCGCAGCGTCGATGAAGATGTAGTGGGTGCCAGCCCCGAGCTGTACGTCGAGGCTCTCCGTGCTGCCCACGGCGCCGCCGTCGGTGCACTGCGTCTGCGTGGCGCCAGTCCCGCACGCGACGCTCGTCCCGGTGCGTGAGTAGAGGACCGTGTCGAGCCCCGCGCCCGACGCTGTGACCGTCACGCGACGCTTCTGGTTGAGCTTGACCTTGTAGACCTTGTCCGGCGCGCCCGCGCCGCCGCAGCTGCCGAAGTAGCTGTTGTCGAGGCAGGCCGTGTCGCCGTTGATGCCGATCGACTTGGTCCCGCCGGCCGCCATACCGGTGCCCGTGCCCGGGAAGTCGATCTCGTTCACCCAGATCCCGGGCTGTCCGCTCGGCAGCGGGTGGAAGCTGTTGACCGTGATCTTCACCGAGGCGGTGTTCTTCGGGGCAATCTTGACCGTTCCGATCTGCGCATTGGTGAAGGTCACGTTCTGCGACGAGCCGTCCGAGAACGTCAGGGTCGCGTCCTTGACGTAGGCCGCGCGACGAGTGGGCGTCACGAGCGTAGACATCAGGGTGCTCAAGAGCTCCTGATGCAGGTGAACCTCGTTGATCGTGACCGTGGAGCCGAAGGCGATCTGCGCCCAGGCGCCGAAGGGCGAGATGTCGTACTTCGGCGACCAGAAGTCCTTCGAGCTGCCAGAGACCGCTGGCGTGCCCGCGTACTTGCAGTCGTACATGTAGGCGGCGAGGCCGGCGTCAGGAGTCCATTGCGTGGACTGCGTGCTGGTCCAAGCCGTCTTCGTCGTGCCCACCGGGCAGCTCGAGAGCGGCGTGGCGTTCCCAATGCCCGTGTCGTCTCCGAGGTCGACGGCGTTGCTGCAGGTGTTGCCGAGCTTGACGTCCGAGTCGGTCGCGGTGACCGCCACCTGAACGCCGCGAAGGAACCCGGAGTCGCCCGGCTTCGTGTCGCACACCTCGACGGTGTAGATGCCGTTCGGTGCGTCGCCCTCTGCGCGACAGAAGTCCGCGGGGAAGGACACGCCATACGTGTTGAACGCGTCGTCGTTGAGTCCACCCTGATTCTGGAGGAGGGTGAACTGGTCGCCCGTGGGCGACGTGAGCTTGACCGTGAGGTCGCCGGCGGCCGCGTGGTCCAGCTCGACCTTGACCGACAACTTCTGGACGTACTTCGTCGTCCCAGCGTTGATCGTGAGCTGCTTGGTGATGCAGCCGAGCGTGTTGGAGATCGGCTCGGCGATCACCCCTGTGGTGGCGCGGACGCAGCTGCCGGCCGGGCAGATCAGGGTGCACGTACCCTGGCCTGCGCCGTTGATACCGCCGACGCAGGCGTCCTCGCTGCCGCAGACATCGTCGCCGGCGTTGAAGGCGTGAGTTCCGCCACAGGCCGTACCGGCGCAGCTGGCGACCTTTCCGCTATTGCTGCACGCGCCCGCCCCGCCGGTCGCTGCCGAGTCGCAGACGTCCGCGGTGCAGGGGTTGCCGTCGCTACAGCTCGGCGGCGTGCTGTCCTGGCAGCCGCTCGTGGTGTTGCAGACCTCAGCCCCGTTACAGAGCTGACCGTCATCGCAGACCGCGTTGTTGGCGACATGGGTGACCTGGTCGATGCCCTCGTCACACGCGTCCACGGTGCACGCGACGTTGTCGTTGGTGACCGGGATCGAGCCCGCCTGACAGCCGTTGTTGACATCGCACGTCTCGGTGCCGTCGCAGAACACGTTGTTCTGGCAGAGCGCGTCATCCGGGGAGTGCTCAATGGAGTCCGTTGTCTCGTTGCAGCTGTCGATGGTGCACGTCACGCCGTCGGTGGTGGCCGGGGCGGTGCCGGACTGACAACCGCTTGTGGCGCTGCAGACCTCGGTGCCGTTGCAGTACGCGCCGTCCGAGCACGCTGCGTGGTTCACCGCGTGGAGGATGGTGTCACCCACCTCGTCGCAGGTGTCTGTTGTGCACTCGACGTTGTCCGACAGACCCAGCGCGAACGTGTGGCTGCCGGAGATGTGCTTGAAGTTGTCGACCGTGAGCGTCCCGTTCGTCCCGTTGGTGCCGCAGGTGGCGCGAACGCGGAACTTGGCGGCAGAGGTGCCGACGCAACCGGTGCAAGTGAACGAGCCTCCGGCCCCAGGAGCGGTCATCGTCAGGTTGGTGCCCGAGCGCTTGAACGTGTAGCCGCCGAGCATCTGCCCGAAGCCCGTCCGGAAGTTGAGCCCATTAGCGAAGGCGGCCTCGGAGGCCGGCGACGCGCCGAAGCCGTTGTAGTAGGTCCAGCCGAACTGGGTGGAGCCGTCGAAGCCGAAGATCTCCATCGTGCAGTCGGGCTCCGCGCCCAGCGTCTTCAACTGGACGCTGAACTCGAAGTCGCCCGTGTACTGCCAAGAGGTGGTGAGCGTGCCCTCGGACTCGAACAGCGAGCTGACGATCGCCGTGCCCGGCGCGCCGGTCACCGAGCCCGAGCTGCTGGTGGCCCAGAGCTCCGTGTTCAGAGTGACCGACTGGAAGTCGTCCGACGGCCGCACCAAGCAGTCGAAGTCCGCCGCGGTGGAGCACACGTCCGGCCCGTCGCAGAACTTCCCGTTGTTGCAGATCGCGTTGTTCGGGATGTGCGTGACCTGCTTGAGCGCCTCGTTACACGAGTCGATCGTGCAGACCTTGCCGTCATCCGCGGCGGGCGACGCGCTCGGCTGACATCCGAGGAGCGCGTTGCAGACCTCCGTGCCGTTGCAGTACACGCCGTCCGAGCACGGCGTGTGGTTCGGCGTGTGCACGATCGCGTCGGTGATCTCGTCGCAGCTGTCGACGGTGCACGTGATCCCGTCGCTCGTGTCCACCGCGCTGCCCGCCTGACAGCCCGACGTGACGTTGCAGGCCTCCACCCCGTCACAGTACTGCCCGTTGTCGCAAGCCGCGCTGTTGGCGGTGTGCACGACCTTGTCCAGGGCCTCATCGCAGAAGTCATCGGTGCAATCGACGCCGTCGCCGAGGAGCGGAGAGGCGTGGACACAGCCCGTGCCGAACACGGCGTCAGGATGCGTGGGCTCGCAGGTGTCTACGCCCGTGCAGTAGAGGCCGTCGTCGCACAGCGCGTTCGACGCGGTGTGCGTGACCGTGTCGTTGGCCTCGATGCAGGTGTCGACCGTGCACGTAGAGCCATCGTCGTAGCCGGCGGGCTGGGCGGGGATCGCTTGGGTGCAGCCAAGGCCGGCGGCGCAGATCTCGACGCCGTTGCAGTACAGGTTGTCGCTGCAGGCATTGTCGTCCGGCACGTGCTGGACGCTGTCCGTGGTCTCGTCGCAGTAGTCCGTCGTGCACGGGATGTTGTCGTCCGTGGGGTCCGGCGGGCTGGCGCGGCAACCGGTGGTGGCGTTCGCCAGCGGCGAGCTCGGATCGCAGGCCTCCACGCCGTTGCAGAAGGTGTTGTCGCCGCAGGTGGCGTGATTCGCCGTGTGCTCGACCGAGTCCGTGGTCTCGTTGCATTCGTCGACGGTGCAGGCCACGCCATCCGTGAGGACCGGATCCGCTCCGTCCACGCAGCCGGTAGCCGAGTTACAGGTCTCGACGCCGTTGCAGTAGAGCCCGTCGTTGCATTGCCGCGTGGACCCAGCGCAGAGGCCGGCGCCGTCGCACTTGTCGGTGACGGTGCACTCGTTGCCGTCGTTGCAGTCCACGGTCGTGTCGAGGTCCTGCAAACTGCAGAGCCCGTTGCCCGGGTTGCAGGTGTTCTTCCGGCACTGCGTGTCGTTGGCGGTGGGGCAGACCACCGCCGTGCCCGCAGCGATGGAGCAGACGCCCGACTGGCAGGTGTAGGCGGCGTCGCAGAGATCGCCGTCAGCGTTCAGGAAGTCGCAGTCCGCATCGGTGGAGCACGCCCCGCAGATGTTGACCATGGCGCACCCGCCGCCAGTGCAGGTGTTCTTGAGGCAGAGGGTGTCGCCGGAGGGATCACAAGACGGCACGCCGCTATAGTCGGTCTCACAGAGGCCGCCCTGGCACGTGAGCGTGCCGGTGCAGATGTCGCCGTCGTCATAACCCGCGCAGTCGGCGTTATTGGTGCACTGACACGCGATTGGATCCGGGATGCCCACGCACTTCCCGCCCGTACAGGTGCTATCGGCGGTGCAGGAGTTGTTGTCGTCGCACTTCACCGAGTTGTTGTTGTTGACGCAGCCCTTCTTGGCCGGGAGGCAGTAGTCGGTGGTGCACAGGTTGTTGTCGTTGCAGAGCGACGCGTCCGCCGTGTGCGTGAACGAGTCCGTGGCCTCGTTGCAGACGTCCTTCGTGCAGTCGATGCCGTCAGACCCGTAGGGTGCGGTGCCGCCCACGCATCCCGACGTGGCGCTGCAGGTCTCCGTGCCGTTGCACCACTTGCCGTCGGTGCACTTTGAGTCCGTCGGCGCGTGGTCGACGCGGTCTTGGGCCTCGTTGCAGGTGTCCACCGTGCACGCGATGTTGTCGTCGACGGGGCGCGGGCCCGTGGAGGCCACGCAACCCGTGGCCGTGCACCGCTCGTCGCCGTTGCAGTAGGACGAGTCGGCGCAGTTGGGATCGTACGGGGTGTTCGAGACGCCGGTGACCGCATTGCAGGTGTCGACGGTGCAAGCCACGCCGTCGGACAGCGTCGGGGCGTTGTTGTCAGACTTGCAGCCCACGCCCACCTGACAGCTCTCCGTGCCGTTGCAGGCATTGTTGTCGGAGCAGTTCTTCGCTGTACCGACGCACTGACCCGAGCCGTTGCAGGTGTCGTTCTCGGTGCAGACGTTCCCGTCCGTGCATCCGAAGCCGGTCTGCGCCGCCTGGCTGCACGTGCCGTTGCTCGGATTGCAGGTGTTCTTCGAGCAGGCCGTGTCGCCCGCTGTACTGCATGTCACCGGGGTGCCGGCGATGATGGTGCACTTGTTCCCCTGGCACGCGTATAGACCTGCGCACTTGTTGGTCTCGTACTGGTCGCAATCGGAGTCGGTGTTGCAGTCGTTGCACGCAGGGTTGTACGTGGTGGACCCGCAGGTCCCTGCGGTGCACGTGTAGTTCATGAGACACGCCGCAGCGTTCTTGGGCGTACAAGCCGTGCCCTCGAGCGCCTCGTAGGCGTGGACGCAGCCGTTGATCGTGCAGCTGTCCACGGTGCACGGGTTGTTGTCGTTGCACTTCCCGCTGTCGAGGCTGGGCTCGACCGAGTTCGTCGACTCGTTGCACCCATAGGTGACACATGCGTTGCCGTTCGGGATGGACGGCACGGACCCGCCAAGCGTGAGACAGCCGTTGTTCACGTCGCAGTACTGCGTGCCGTCACAGTAGTCACCGTTCTCACACGCGGTGTTGTTCGCCGTGTGGGTGATCGTGTCCGTGGCCTCCACGCAGGCGTCCGTTGTGCACGGGATGTTGTCCGAGGTGTTCGGGTCGGTGCCATCCTGACAACCGGCACCCACCTTGCACCACTCAGCGCCGTTGCAGTACAGCGCATCCGCGCACTTGGTGTCGTCCGGAGAGCCGGCGCAGCCGTGGTTACCGTTGCAGCGGTCCGAGGTGGTGCACGCGATGCTGTCGTCGCAGACGGTGCTGGTGTCTTGCGCGATCATGACGCAGGCGCCCGTACCGGTCTGGCAAGCGACCTTCGAGCAGGTGCTGTCGTTGGCCTTGCTGCAGTTGATGATGGTGGAGGTGTCCAGCACGCATCGGTGCGCGGCGCAGTGGAGTGTGCCGTTGCAGCGGTTGCCGTCTTCGTAGCCCGCGCAGTGACTGTTTTGCGTGCACTCGCAGGGCTCAGCGTAAGCCGTGCCGCGGCACACACCGGTCGTACAGGTGTCTGTGTGCGTGCAGAAGTTACTGTCGTCGCAGGAGTTGCTGTTGTACGCGAACTCGCACAGACCGGTGGCGGGGTTGCACGAGTCGTTCGTGCAGGCGTTGTCGTCGTTGCACGGGATGCCGCTGCCCACGCAGCTGTTGGAGCCGTTGCAGCGGTCGCTGGTGGTGCAGGGGTTCCCGTCGTTGCAGCTGATACCGCTCGCTACCGGCTTCATCTCGCAGACGTATGTGGTGCGTCCGGTGGAGGTGCACAGGTTCTTGCTGCATTGCGTGTCGCTGCCGGTGGGGCACGTCACCGGGCTGCCCTGCTTCACTGCGCAGTGGTTCGCAACGCAGACGAGGTAGCCGTCGCACGCGTGGTTGTTGTCCTTGTCGACGCACTCGGAGTCGATGGTGCATTCGCAGCCCGGCGCGACCTCGTAGCCCGTGCAGACCCCGCCGTTGCACTTGTCGCCCGCGGTGCAGCTGATGTTGTCATCGCAGGTGAGCGAGTTCGGCGGGTTCCGGCAGCCCCCGTTGGCCTGCTGGTTCGGGTCGCAGATGTCGTCCGTGCAGTACTTCCCGTCGTTGCAGTTGGTGTGCACCGGGTTGTGCTTCACGCTCTGCGACACGGGGTCGCAGTAGTCGAAGGTACAGGTGACGCCGTCCGAGAGGTCGCGCGGGATCCGCTGACAATCCGCCGAGGCGCTGCAGTACTCGTCGCCGTTGCACCAGTTGCTGTCTTTGCACTTGGTGTGGTCGGCCACGTGGTCGACCCGCTTGTTCACGGGATCACAGCTGTCCACCGTGCAGTCGATGCCATCGCTGACGACGCGCGGCGTGTTGCCGCACCCGGACGTCGCGCTGCAGGTCTCATCACCGTTGCAGTAGTTCCCGTCATCGCAGACATGGTGCCGCGGGTCGTGGCGAACCGTGTCCCCTGCCTCATCGCAGTAGTCGTACGTGCACGCGTGCGCATCCGGAACAGACGGCGGGGTCCCGGGGATGCACGCGCCGTTGGTCCCGTTGCAGGACTCGAGGCCGTTGCAGAACTGCCCGTCGGAGCAGTCCTTCGGCCCGCCAACGCAAGACTTGTTGCTGCACGCGTCGTTGATGGTGCACGGGTTGCCGTCGCTGCAGCTGACGCCGTTGTTGCGGGCCACGAACGGGCAGCTGTAGCTCTGGGCGCTGCCGCTGGAGCACTCGCGCTTCTGGCAGAGCGTGTTCCCCGTGGTGCCGCAGTTGGGCACCGTGGTCGCGTCGAACTTGCACTCATTGGCCACGCAGCGCAGCCAGCCGTTGCAGGCCGTGCCGTCGTCGTATTGCGCGCAGTGCGAGTCGTTGGTGCAGGCGCACGGCGTCGGGGTACCGGCGCAGCTGCCGCCGGTGCACTGGTCGTTCGCGGTGCAGCCGTTGTTGTCGTTACACGCGACGCTGTTGTTCGTGCCCGAGCACTTCCCGTTCTTGCACCGGTCGGTCGAGGTGCAGAAGTTGCCATCATCGCACGTCACGGTGTTGGCCTGGCCCACACACACCTTCGAGGTGCACTTGTCGTTCGACGTGCAGAGGTTGCCGTCGTCGCAGGTGAGCGCGTTGGCGGAGTACACGCAGCCCGTCTTGGTGTTGCACTTGTCGGTAGTGCAGACGTTGCCGTCGTTGCACGGCGCGTCGCTGGGCACGTGCGTGAACGTGCGGGTCGTCTCGTTGCACTGTGTGGTCGTGCAGTCGATGAAGTCGTCGGCCGTGGGCGAGTTGCCCGCGACACAGCCCTTCCCGAGCTGACAGGTCTCCGGACCGTTGCACCACTTGCCGTCGTCGCAGAGGTTGTGCTTCGGCTCGCGGATCACGCTCTTCGTGGTCTCGCTGCAGTACTCGTAGGTACACGGGATCCCGTCGTCCACGACGACCGCGGTGCCCGCCTTGCAGCCCGTGGCGGCGTCGCAGGTCTCTTTGCCGTTGCAGAACTTGTTGTCCTGGCAGACCTGATCGTTGGGGATGTGCTTGATGACGTTGTTCGCTTCGTCGCACTCGTCCTGCGTACAAGCCTTGCCGTCGTCCTTCGGCGGCGCCGTGCCAGGGCGGCACCCCTTGGCGGTGTCGCAAGACTCGGGGCCGTTGCAGTACTGGCCGTCGTCGCAAGACAGGATCGAGCCCTTACAGGTACCCGTGTTGAGGCAGCGGTCGTCCTTGGTGCAGGCGTTGCCGTCGGTGCAGAGCGCGCCCGTGCGTACGGTCAGCTGGCACTGGCCGTTGGTGGTGCTGCACTTGTTCTCGTAGCAGGGGTTCGCGGACGGCGGACAAGTCACCTTCGTGGCCGGGTTGGCGATGCACTTGCCGCTGACGCACTTGCGGGGCCCGCCGAGACAGAGGTTGGTCGCGAGCTGCGCGCAGTCCGTGTCGTTGACGCAGTAGCACGCTGGGCTCACCGGACCCGACAAGCAGTTGCCTGCGTCGCACGCGTCGTTCTGGGTGCACTCGTCGGTGTCGTCGCAAGGCTCGCCGTTGAACTCCGTGAGGCAACCCTGGTTCGGGTCGCAGATGTAGTTGGTACACGGGAAGTCCAGCCCGGCGCACATGCTGTCGTCGGCGTCGTGCCGGATCTCGTTCTGCGCTTCGGCGCACCAGTCGTAGGTGCAGTCGATCGCGTCGTCCGCAACGGGCGACGTGTTGTTGATACAGCCCACGCCGGCCTGGCAGGCCTCGACGCCGTTGCAGTACTCGCCGTCGTCGCACAGCGTGTCGTTCGGCGTGTGGACCAGGGTGTCCGTCGCCTCCTGGCAGGTGTCGACGGTGCAGGGGATGCCGTCGTCGTTGAACGGCGTGTCACCCGATCGGCACCCAGCAGTCTGGTCGCAGTACTCGGCGCCGTTGCAGAAGAGGCTGTCGTCGCAGAGGTCGTGGCGCTGCGCGTGGATGATCGTGTCGCCGCTCTCGTCGCAGTAGTCGTCGGTGCACGCGATGCCGTCGTCCACCGGGCGGGCGGTGCCTGTCTGGCAGTCGCCGTTGGTGGAGCAGGTCTCCACGCCGTTGCACCACTGGCCGTCATCGCAGGCCTTGGGCTCGCCGACGCAGACGCCCGTACCGTTGCAGATGTCATTGTCCGTGCACTTCGAGCCGTCGTCGCAGCCGACGCCAGGATCCTTCGGAACCAGCGCGCAGTCGCCCGTGCCGCTGTTGCAGCGGTACTCCATGCACGGCTGATCCGGCGGGTCCGCGGGGCAGGTGACCAGGGAGGCCGAGTTGATCTGGCAGGTGTTGCCGGTGGTGGTGACGCACTGCAGCGTCCCGTTGCAGACGTTGCCGTCTTCGTACTGAGCGCAGTCCGTGTCGTCGTTGCAGGTGCACTTCGTGGCGTCCACCACGCCAGCGCACACGCCGTTGGAGCACACATCGTCCTTGGTGCAGACGGTCCCGTCGTCGCAGGCCTTGCTGTTGGCCACGGTGGTACAGCCAGCGACGGCGTTGCAGACCGCGTCGCGGCAGAAGTTGGTGCTGGAGCACTTCGAGTTGTCGGCGACGTGCTTGATTGTGTCGGTGGCCTCGTCACACGAGTCCACGGTGCAGGGAATGCCGTCGTCGATGATCGGCGGCTGACCGGCGACGCATCCACCGGTCGCGGTGTCGCACACCTCGCCGCCAGTACAGAAGAGCCCGTCGCCGCACACCTTCGTTGTGCCGACGCAGTCGCCGTTCGCGTCACACTGGTCGGCCGTGGTGCACAGGTTGCTGTCGGAGCAGCTGGTGCCCGCCGTAACCGGCGTGAGCGCGCACACACCGGTCGCAGTGGTGCAGGTGTTCTTCTTACAGGTCGTGTCGCTCGCGGTGCTGCAGACGACCACGGTGGCGGTGTCGATGACGCACGCGTAGTTCTCGCACTTCAGGGTGCCGTTGCAGAGGTTGCCGTCCTCGACCGCGGCGCAGTCTGCGGTGGTGAGGCAGGAGCAGAGGCTGCTGAGCGTGCTTCCGGCCTTGCAGGCTCCGGCCTCGCACGTGTCGCCCGTGGTGCAGGCCTGGCCGTCGTCACACGCTACGCCGTTCTGGTTCGTGTACTTGCAGGCGCCCTTCGTGTCGTCGCAGGTGTCCTTGGTGCACGGGTTATTGTCGTTGCACGTGAGCGTCGCGCAGTTCCCCGACAGCGGGACCGTGAACTCCTTGATGGGATTGAACGTGTAGACCGAGCCGACCTCCTTCGTGGCGAGGAACGGCGTGACCTTGATGACCTGCGCCTGCGAGCCCGGCTGGTGGACATACAGGATGACGGTGACTCGCACCGTGGTCGGGTTGGTCAGGCCGAACATCGACACGCGGTGCCGGCCGTCGCCGAGGTGCGTGGCCTTCACCAGCTTCGAGTTCGGGTCGATGGCCGTCTCGGTGGGGACGTCGAAGGTGATCGACGGGAGGTTCGCGGACGCCTGGACCTCGAACTTGACGAAGATGTCCTTGAGAACGACGGCCTGCTTCTTGTCGTAGAACGTGGCCACGAGGTCGGCGTTGCCCGTGGGGAACACCGAGCTCTTGATCTCGAACTTCAGGAAGTAGGTGAGGCGCGCGAGCACGTCCGACATGAAGCCCACGTCGGCGAGGTCGACCTTGCCATCCGGGTACGCGTCGGCCTTCGCGAGGCCGTCCGCCGTGAGCGTGACCGCGTCCGTCTTGTAGAGCTGTATGGTCAGCGGGTCCGCCACGTCGAAGGTGCAGTTGTCGTCAGCGTCGCCGTACAGCGGATCCGCCGTGCAGACCGGGTCGAGGTCGCCGACGGCGGCGATCATGGCGCGCGGCGCAGTAGCGCCGATCTTCGTGACGCCGTCCGCGGCGACGCACGACTCGATGGTGCCCCCCATCTCAGAGAGCTGGTTCGTGAGGCTGGTCTTGAGCGCCTTGAACTTGATGCGGAAGACGTCGACCGCGGCGCCGTTGGTGGTGGACGTGGTCGGGAGCACGGCGTTGATGAGGATCTTGCCCGGCGTATTCAGGTGGTTCGAATTGAACGTGACACCGACGGTGGCGCCGTACGGCTGAACGTTGATCACCTCGAGGACGCCCGGGTCGTAGTCGAGGACGACGTCGAACCCGCCAAGGTTCTGGCTGCAGGTGTTCATGCGCCCGTCGAGCTCGAACTCCTCGCCAATTCCGCGGTTCTTGTACGCGAGGCCCGAGATGTCGCCGAAGTCGAAGTCGGCGCAGCCAGGCGTGAGGTTACAGGCGACATCGTACGTGGCCGCCGTGAACGCCGGGGCGGTGTCGACCGACGACTCTACGTCCACCGAGAACGTCGAAGCGCGGTTGCCGCGAATCGTCGCCTCTCCACTCGAGGTGATGGTGGCGCCCCCAGTGTCTGACGAGGTGTACGCGAGGAGCCCGGTGACGAAGCGGTCACCGTCGAAGCGTCGCCGCGTACCGTCGTCGAAGCGGCCCCACACCGACATCTTCGTGGTGCCCTCGTCCTTCACCCCGCTGAACGTGGGCCCGCTCGCGGGGGCCACGGTCAGCGCGGCGATCGACTCATTGGCCGTGTTGACCCGGAAGCTGGAGAGCACCGCCGGCAGGGTCCCGTGAGTGAAGAAGAGGTCCACGTGGCCAACGGCCTGCGCCGTGACCTTGCCCGCCGCCTTGTCGAACGTGAGGACGCCCGTGTTCTCCGTGGAGGTTCCGGCATTCTGCACGGTGACCGCGGTGTTGGCGTGGCCGGTGACGTTGTTCTGAGAGCCATCGGAGAAGCCGAGCAGCACCTCGTAGGTGCCGTCCTGCCACGTGGTGGTGCCCTCGATATACGAGAAGGTGTGGTCCGCCACGCGCGGGTTCGAGGGCGTGTAGCTCTCGTAGATCTCTGCGGTGAGGCCGGTGGCCTTCACCACCGTGACGGTGGAGGAGGCCGTTAGTCCCGGGTGACCCGAAATCGTGACGACGACTTTGCCGGTGCCCGCATTGGAGCCCTGGGCCGAGACGAGCCCGCCGGCGGTGACGGCGATGTAACCGCCAGCGTCCTCCGACACGGCGTCGTAGTTGGTGGACGGGTTGTTCGTGAAGTTCACCGAGCTGCCATCCGCGAACTGAAGCTGGACGGTGAGCTGCGCCGTGGCCGCGAGGCCCTTGATCGTCGCTGCCGGATCGCTCGCGCTGACGGCGATCAGGGGGGATGCCGGGCTGACGCTGATGCCGGTGGCGTCGGGGAAGTCGACCTTCACTGGCGCATTGCCGGTCCCAACCGTCGTGGCGCCGATCTTCCAAACGGCCTGGACGTTGGCGGTGCCGTCGCCAGCGCTGGTGAGGAGACCGCTGCTGGTGGACGTGAACACGTTCGGGTTCTGAGACGTGACCGTGATGTTGGAGTCGCCGGTGAGACGCATCCGGGCGCCGTCCGCGAAGTTGGCGTAGACCTCCGTCTGGCAGGTCTGGTTGTACGTCTTCATGTACGCGTTGACGGACACGGTCGCGGTGAGCTTGGCGAGCGACGGTGTGGGATTGGTCGGGCTCACCTTCTCCATGAGCACTTCGCACGGCGCGATGACCGAGAGGCCGGTGCAAGTGGTGGACGCGCTCGGTGAGACCTGGAGATCGGCAGTGCCGAGAAGAGCCCCAGCCGTACCCTCGGCACGGATCGTGTAGGTACCCGCCGTGGTGCCGCTGAAGGTCTTGCGGACGGCGTCGTAGGTGATCCCGCTCGGCGCCTTGAGGACGACGTCGTCGGTGATGTCCTGAGTCCAGAGCGTGCTGGCCGCGTCCTTCCACGAGACCTTCACCACGATGCCGGCCTTCTGCATCTGGCCGCCCGCGCCGGTGATGGTGTTGAGCGTCGTGTCCGTGAGGTTGACCTGGTACGTGCCCGGCACCAAGACCTTGACGCGCGTGGTGGCTGTTGAAGTTCCGGCAGTAGCCGTGAGTGTAACGAGCCCGCCCTTGTTGGCTGCCGTAACGACACCCGCGGTGGTTATCGTGGCGACCGTGCTGTCGCTGCTGGTGAAGGTGACTCCGTCGGCCGCGCCCAGTACCGCCGTGGTGAAGTCGCGCCGGTAGCCGGAGACGGTGACTGGCGTGCTATCCGCGACGCCGGTAACCGCGGACCAATTGAGGAGCTGGTAATCGCCGGCGCGGGCGAGGATCCCGCGAACACTGGCAGACCACGCTTCCACCTTGCCAGAGGTGGACACGCCGGCCGCGTCAGCGACCTTGAGGTCGGCGTTGAGCACGATCGGCTGATAGACGGGGTCGAAGAGCTCGAGCAGCTTACCCGTGATGGTCGCGGCGCCCGCCGCAACATCCGGTGTGAGACCGGACTTCACTTTGAACGTGACATTCGCAACGTGCACGGCCGTGCCCGTTCCGCACGCAGCGCCGGGGGTGACGTTCTTGGCGTTGAACTTGAGCTGACCGGTCGTGTTGGCGGAGCCGCTCAGGTTCGAGACTGGCAGCTCGAATGCCGCGCAGCCGCCGTTAGTGACCGTGGTGACCTCGAGCTTCGCAGGATCGTAGTCGAGCTGGACGAGATAGGCCTTGGCCTCGCGGGCGGCGGTGTGGAGCGTGACCGGAACCGTGAAGGTCGTGCCCGGGAAGCGCGGCGACTTCGGCAGATCGATACCGCCGCCGGCCGCCGTGAGCGCCAGCGCGGTCGGGCGAGCAACAGCCGTGAGGGTCTTGGTCACCGCCGGGAGCGCCGCGACAGTGGCCTCCGCAGTGATGGTGCCGCCGGCGTCGAAGCTGGTGGTCGGCGCGGTCCAGCTGACGACGCAGTGCCCGTCGTTGCCGGTGGTGCAGGTCTTGGTCTCTCCAGCGACGGCGAGACCGGCGCCCGTGAACTTGACCGAAACGACCGTCCCCGTCGCGACCGGGCGTCCGAACGCGTCCGAGACCTGGAGGTGTACGTCGGTGCGCGCTTCATCGGTGTAGAGCGTGTCGCGCACGTTGACGACCTCGAGGATCGCCGGCTGGAGCGCGGAGATCGTGAAGCTCGAGGCGCCCGGCGTGGTCACGCCGTAGGAGGTGGCCGTGACCTGTCCGGCCTGATTCGAGTTGACCAGGTCCTGAACGAGCGTGGAGTACGTCCCGTCACCGTTGTCGGTGATGACGTTCTCCGGCCAGCCGCGCGTGGAGGCGAACTTGACCTCGGCGCCCGCGACAGCCGGCTTGGGAACCTTGCAGTCAGCTTCGTCCGTGATCCCGTCACAGTCGTTGTCGACGGTGTCGCTACAGACCTCGGCTGGCGTGACGGCGGTACAACCGAACCACGTCCCGGACTGACAGGTCTCGGTGCCCGGGTCGCCGCAGGCGCTGGTGCAACCGCGCGACAGCGCGTCGCCGGCGGCGTCTTCGTCCGTGAGACCATCGCAGTCGTCGTCGAGCCCGTTACAGGTCTCCGGCGACGCGGCCTTGGCGCTCCACGCGATCTGGCTCTTGTTGGGGTCGCACTCCTTGCAGGAGTCCGTGGGGTTCGCGGCGCCCTGGATGTAGCAGGACGTGCTGATGAGGCAGTAGCCGTTCGCGATCGTGTTGGCGCAGCCGCTCGTGGCGGAGCACACGTCGATGGTGCAGCCGTAGCTGTCGTCGCAGAGCGCATTGTTGGCCGTGTGCGTCGCCGTGTTCGTCGCGGAGTCGCACGCGTCCGTGGTGCAGGCCACGCCGTCATCGATGTCGATCCCCGAGCCCGCGACGCAGCCGCTGGACACGTCGCAGGTCTCGACGCCGTTGCAGTCCTGACCGTCGTTGCAGAGAGAGGCATTGGCGGTGTGGAGGAAGCTGTCCGTCGCCTCGACGCACGAGTCGTCGGTGCAGGTAACGCCGTCGTCGGCTACGGGCGCCACGCCGCCGCGGCACCCGAGGACCGCGTCGCAGGTCTCGACGCCGTTGCAGAACTGCGAGTCGTTGCATGCGGTGTTGTTGGGCACGTGGGTGACCGTGTCCGCCGACTCGTCGCAGGCGTCGAGCGTGCAGGCGATGCCGTCGCTCACCACGACCGCGGCCCCTGAGCCGCAGCCCGTGACGGTGTCGCAAACTTCGGTTCCGTCGCAGTACAGGCTGTTCGAGCAGACCGAGTGATCGGCCGTGTGCGTCACTGTGTCGGTCGTCTCGTTGCAGAGGTCGACCGTACACGCCACGCCGTCGCTCACCACGGGCAACGTCCCCGCCTGCACCTTGCAGCCGGTGGCGGCGTCGCAGATCTCGATGCCGTTGCAGAAGAGCCCGTCGTTACACGCCGAGTTGTTCGCGACGTGCTTCACGGTGTCTGTGGTCTCGTCGCAGCTGTCGGTGGTGCAGGCGATGGCGTCGTCGAGAACGACCGCCACGGTGACGCAGCCGGTGACTGCGTTACACGTCTCTACGCCTGTGCAGAAGAGCTTGTCGTCGCAGGCGGTGTCTTTGGCCGTGTGGGTCACGGTCTTCGAGGCTTCGTCGCAAGCGTCGAGCGTGCAGGCAACGTTGTCGTCCAATCCTGGCACGGTGCCGGGACGGCAGCCCTGCCCAACGACGCACTGCTCGGCGCCGTCACAGAAGACGCTGTTGTCACAGGCGCTGTCCTGGCCGGTGTGAGTGACGGTGTCGGTCGCTTCGTCACAGCTGTCGACCGTGCACGGGACGCCGTCATCGAGCACCACCGCGCTGCCGGCTCTGCACCCGTCGATTGGATCACAGACCTCTTCGCCGTTGCAGTACGTCGAGTCGGAGCACACCGTGTGATCAGACGTCTGCTTCACGACATCGTTGACCTCGTCGCAGGAGCCGACCGTGCAGGGGATGGAGTCATTCAGGTCGGGCGCGGTCCCTGCCTGGCAGCCGAGCGTGGCGTCGCACGTCTCTGCCCCGTTGCAGAACGCACCGTCGTCGCAGTTCGAGTTCTTGGGCGTGTTGGTGATCACATCATTCGCTTCGTCGCAGCCGTCTTGCGTGCAGGCGACGCCGTCGTCGAGCTTGAGCGCGGCGCCGGCCTTGCAACCGGTGGCGACGTCACAGATCTCGGCGCCATTGCAATACAGAGCGTCGGCGCAAGCGGCGTCGTTGCCAGTGTGGGTGACCGTGTCCGTCGGTTCGTCGCACGCGTCCGTGGTGCACGGGATCCCGTCGTCTGTGAGTGGCGGCGTGCCCTCCTTGCAGCCGGTGCTCGCGTCGCAGATCTCATCGCCGTCGCAGAAGACGCCGTCGGAGCACACCGTGTGGTCGGAGACGTGCTTCACGGTGTCCGTGACCTCGTCGCACGAGTCCACGGTGCAGGGGATCCCGTCGTCGGTGGTCGGCGCCGTGCCGTCGGCACAGCCGAGGCTCAGGTCGCAGAGCTCGGCGCCATTGCAGAACAACCCGTCATCGCAGACGAGGTTGTTGAGCTCGTGGGTGACGAGGCCGGTGCCATCGCCGTTCTCCGTGCAGGTGTCGATGGTGCAGGGCACGCCGTCTTCGACGTCCGGCCGCGACCCGGCCTTGGTTCCGCAGCCCGACGCCGGGTCGCAGATCTCTACGCCGTTGCAGTAGTTACCGTCGTCGCAGACCCGCGTGGCGTTGCTACAAGCCGAGGCGGCGCAGGTGTCGATGGTGCAGGCGTTGCTGTCGTCGCAGTCCGCGTCCACCACACACGGCGCCGTCACGAAGTACAGCTTGACCTTGTCCACCTTGCCGGTGTCGGCGGGGACCATATCCGCGATCTTGATCTGCCACGATCCCTTGATCTTCTTGCCGACGAACGACGTGAGATCGCCGGAGTTCAGGGCGTCGTAGTCGTAGATCTCGAAGAGGTTGTCGAGGCCCGCGGCCGCGTCGTTGTTGCGCAGGCTGAGCGTGAGACCCGAAGGCGAGACGAGCGTGATCTCGAGATCGTCCGACGCAGTGTGCGTGGTCTCGATCTTGATCTTGAGCCCCGTGATGATCTTCGTGGACGTGGTAGCCAGGTTGAACACCGCACCCGCCGGGTTGTCATCCGGGATCGCCGTCGAAGCGCCGGTTGTCTCGAGGAAGGTGTCGCCGGGGATCGGCTTGCACTGGCCCGCGCTCGTGTCGCAGTAGTCGTCGTAGCCGCAGTCACGGTGGTGCGTACAGCCCTTGGTGCAGTGCTGAACCTTGGAGTACGCGCAGCCCGTGGCCGGGACGCAGCTGTCGACCGTGCAGACGTCGCCGTCGTCACAGTTCTTGGGCGCGTAGACGCAGCCCGTGCTCGAATCGCAGGTGTCGTCCGTGCAGGCCGACCCGTCATTGCAGACCTTCGGCGTGTAGTTACAGACGAAGTCTACGCAGGTCTCGACCGTGCACTCGGAGTTGTCGTTGCACGCCGTCACGTAGTCGAGGGCCGTACAGGTCTTGGTCTTGTCGACCGTGAACACGAAGATGTCTTGGATGAGCCCGGACTCGGTGAGGCCGAGATTGTCGGTGATGCGCACCTGCCACGGCTGACCGGTAACGCAGATGCTCCCGGTGTTGGGGGTGGCCTGCGCGGCCGGAACGCCCAGGGAGTAGGTCTCGTAGATACCGTCGGAGGCGTCGGAGGCGTTGGCCTCCTTCATGGTCAGCCACGAGCCGTTGGGCTGCTTCAGCTCGATGGTGAGCTGACCGCGCCAGGTGTGGTTTATGCGGACCTTGAGGTTGACCTTCGCGAGCTCGTTGGAGCCGCTGGTGATGGGGCAGGTGTCGATGTCGATGATGCGCTGCGTGGTGCCCGCGCCATTGTCGATCGACAAGAGCGGGCTGACCTTGTGCTTCTTGCCGGGGATGATCTTGCAGACCTTCTCCGCGCCGCACGCCTCGTTCTCCGCGCAGTCGTTGTCGTTGCCACACGGGGTGCAGGAGCCCTCCACGGGGTTCTCGCAGCTCGACAGCGCGTTGCAGATCTCCTTGGTGCACGGGTTGTCGTCGTCGCAGTCACAGCCGTCGAGGAACGACTCGTCGCAGTACGCGCACGGCGGGCGGCCCACCTCGAGGAAGTCGACGATCTTTCGGATTAGCGATTGGGCAGGCTCGGTCGGAGCGCCAGGATTCGCCTGGACGCCCGCGATCGACACGCTGGACGCCACGGTGCGGTAGGTCAGCGTGCTGGACTCGGTGGCCGCGTCGTACGCGATCATCACGGTCTTCCGGTCGGCCGTCCCGCTGCTGCCCTTCGTGAGGATCGCGAACGACTTCGACGCGGGCTTGCGACTGAGCGTGTCCACGAACGAGTTGTGGAAGAGGCTCGCCGACGGGTCGAGCGACCACTTACGGGCGACGTTGTTGGAGTCCCCGCTGGCGAGGAAGTTGCGCCCGATGACGTCGCCGATGAGCTTGTCGCTGCCCAGCACGGCGCTGAGCTTGAACTGCTGATGGAAGGCCGTCTGCGGGTCGTCGGCCCAAGTCTCACCGCCCTCGAGGAAGATCCGTCCGCCGGCCGACAGGTAGGACTGCAGCTTGGCGGCCTCGCCGCTGGTGAGGACGTGGTTGGCGCCGCGATTCCCGAGGACGACGAACAAGCCGCTCAGATTCTTGAGCGCGTCTTGGTTGTAGAGGGCGAGGTTCTTGATGAGGTGGGCAGGCCGCCCATAGGCCTCGAGCTCGGACTCGAGGAGCGCCCCGGCGCTGCTCGTGACGTCCTCGGGCTGCCACACGACGTAGCCGCTGCCGAGCAGCTGGTGAACGGTGATCGTGGAGCAAGACTCGAAGCCGCTCCAGTCCGTGACACAGACGACGACCTCGTGGTCGCCCGCGAGGGTGGGGTCGTTCGATTCGATGACGAGGTATTGGTAGTAGTACCCGCGGCCCGTGAACTCGTAGGCCACCGGCGCATTCTTGATCGTGATGTGGGCGGGGCCCTTGCGGACGCTGAAGGTCAGTCCGCGCTGGTAGGGCGAGAGGATCGGGTCCTTCTCGTGCGCCACGAGCAGGACTTCCTTGCGCTTGCCGAGGATGGCGGTGACGTCGGACGGCGGGGGCGCCTGCGAGATGCAGAAGCCGGCAAAGCCCACGCAGGAATGGCCCCACTCCGGCGCCACGCCGTGCGCCATGCAGATGTCGTCAAGGCCCCAGTGACCGAGGTTGAAGGTGGACGAACCCTCGATACAGAACGCGATGCGGACCTTCTTGCCGTACAGAGCCGAGCTGGACATGTCGAAGTTGTCCATACGCTCGGCCCAGGACGCCGTGAGCTCGGCGCCGTTGAACGTGCCCATCTGGATCAGGCCGTCGACCGGCGCGTACGACGTCGGAGTATCGGGTCCAAGCTTTGCCTTGTCCCATGCGAAGACCGTGACCTTCGTGTCTGCGCCCAGGTACTCGAACGAGTTACGGAACTGGAGGCTCAGGTAGTCCTCCTTGTAACCGGTGATCTTGTTCGGGCAGGCGTAGCTGCCATCGTTCTGCTTCGCGAGGCCGCAGTCGGTGTCGATGACGGGCGAGATCAGACACGCGTTGAATGTGAGCTTCTTCGGGGACGAGTTGAACCGGAGGTAGTCGTCCGCGCCGAGATCACCGAGCTGCGAGAGCCGCCAGTTGCCGCTGGCGTCCTGGGTGGCGACCGTGTCATTGCTCCAGACCTTCCAGCCATACTTCTGGAAGCCCGTCGCGAGATCGGTGGTGCTCGCCACCGTGGCCACGCCCTGCCAGTTGTCGCACCACTTGAGCGGGACCTCGCACTCGGCCTTTGCGGCCACGGTGCACTGCTTCGCGTCGCAGATCTCCTCCGTACAAGAGTTCCCATCCGAGGGGCAGTCGGCCGCGGTCTTGCAGCATGAGTTGGACGTCTTGGTGAAGTACTTGCACCGCCCGAAGATGCAGAGGTCGTCCGTGCATGCCTCGCCGTCGTCGCACTGGACGGCCTCCGACTCGGGCTTGCTGAGGTCGCAGCACTTGCCGAGGGTGCTCTCGTTGATCGGCACGTGCTTGCAGCGGTTGGCCTCGCACAGCGGGGAGGTGCAGTCGTTGTTGTCGTTGCACTGGACGCCCATCGAGATCGGGAGGTTGCTATCGCAGCAGACGCTGCCGTCGGTGGGCGTGATCTGGGTGTACGTGCACTTGTTCGCCACGCACGCGTTGGTGGTACACGCGTTCTTGTCTTCGCAGTCCGCGTCTTCGTTGCAGCAGTTCGGGTCGAGCCGGTAGGAGCGGCAGGAGCCGATCGACTTGCCGTCGACCGTGTTGTTGAGGATGCAGTAGTCGTTGGTGCAAGCGTCTGAGTCGTTGCAAGCGGCCACGGTCTCGCAACAGTTGGCCGTGGTGACGAACTCGCAGACGTTGGCCGTGCACTTGTTGGTGGTGCATGGGTTGTTGTCGTTGCACTGAGAATCGGCGCTGCAGCAGCCGGCGCTGGCCGTGAGGTTGCAGCGGCTGGTGGCCTCATTGCAGGACGCGTCCGTGCACGGGTTGTCGTCCGCGTTGGCACAGTTGTTCACGCCACCCAGGCCGGGGTCGGACGTACAGTAGTTATTGTCGGCCTTGTGCAGGCACTTGAAGTTGTCGCAGGAGTCAACCGTCTCAGGGAGGCCGTCGTCGCACTCCCCGTTGGTGGAGGCTGCGGGGTGTGTGTTGACCGTGCAGCACTCGGGGTTCGTGGAGACGAGCGGCGTCTTACAGACGTTGGTCCCGGTGTCGCACTCTGCGATGATGCAGGAGTTGTTGCCGAGCGCGGCAGAACAGTCCGAGTCAGAGTCGCAGCAGCTGCCGGTGCCACCGAGCGGAGGGCCGTGGCGACAGGTGTTCGCGATGCAAACGTCCACATTGCACACGTCGCCGTCCGCACACTGAGCGTTGTCGACACAGCACTGTGGCGCCGGGGTGAGCGTGAACTGGCAGGCGTTGTTGACGCAGGCCGCCGTGTGGCATGCCGAGGGCGCCTTGCAGTCAGCCGCCGTGGAGCAGCAGTTCTCCTTCTTGGGCTTCTCGGTGGCGCCGAGACAACGGAAGGTCTCGTAGTTGCATACCTCGTACGTACACGTGTTGTTGTCTGTCGGGCAGTCCGGATGATTGATGTACTCGAACACGTCGTTCTGGACACCAGGGGTTCCGAAGTCGGTGCTGTTGGCACTGAGCGCCGTGGTGGCGAGACGCCATTTGCTGCCGTCGTTGTTGTTGATGTTGGGGTTCGACAGCGAGAGCGTGGCGCCGCCGTCGGCCATCGACGGCCAGTTCACCGAGTCGTAGCTGACCTCATCGATCGTATTGCCGAGGGTGTTCTTCAGCAGCACGCTGTCGGCCGCGGTGGCAAACGCCATTGCCGTGCCGTACTCGTAGTCGCAGGTGATGCCGCCGTTCTTCGACGACAGCGAGTTGCGGCACAGGACGACGTAGCCCTTGGCCGGGACAGGCAGCGTCGCGACGGAGATGGTGAGCGTCTGGGCCCCTCCGGCGTCCGTCAGCGTCCAGCCGCCGATGTCGATGGCCGAAGAGGTGACGTTGTGGATCTCGAGCCACTCGCCGTCGCCGTCGGCCACCGCGTTCGGGTTGACCATGATCTCGTTGATCACCAGGTCGCTGCGGTAAGACGGGGCTGGGTAGTCACAGACCGTGTCGGGCGTGTGGATGCACTGGAACGAGGTGCACGAGTCGATGGTGGTGAAGTCGCTGTCGTCGCAGTCAGCGGCCGTGTTGCAACACAGCGGATCGTTGACGGCGGGGAACTCGCACTTGTTCGTGGTGAGGTTGCAGACCCCGTCAGTGGTGCAGGCGTTGCCGTCCTTGCACTTCGTGTCGCCAGCCACGTTGCAGCAGATCTCGGTGCTGCCGACGGTGAGCGCCGGTCCGTGGCGGCAGATGTGCGAAACGCACCGGTCGATGTTGCAGGCGTCGTCATCGGCGCACGCCGCGTGGTCGTCGGTCTCGCAGCACTTGCCGTAGGTCTCATCGACCTGGTTGTGACCGCACTTCCGATTAACGCAGTCGCAGCTCTCCTGGGTGCAGTACTTCCCGTCGTTGCACTGCTCGTTGATCGTCTGACCCACGAGGTTCTGGACGGCGCAGTCGCAGCACTGGGGGTCGGGCTTCGGGTGCTCGCACTTGCCGGTGACGCAAAGGTCCGTGGTGCACGAGTTGCCGTCGTCGCAATGGCCATCAGTGAGGCAGGCGACGCAGGTGTGCTTGGTCGTCTCGCAGAACTGGCCCACCGAGCACTCGAAGTCGTGCTGGCAGCAGTTACCGAAGGGCGCCGCGCCGAACTTGCACACGTAGGTCTGCTTGCCCTCGACGAGGCCCGCGAACACGCACGCGTTGCTATTGCAGAAGAAGTCGTCGGCGCACTCCGCCGAGGCGTTGCTGCTGCTGCATGACTTCGTGACCAGGAAGCGCACCGCCGCGCGCGACGCAGCGGTGCCGAGGGGGGTCCCAGCCGCATCGAGCAGGATGCAGGTGATCAGGTGGTCGCCATACTCCAGGTTGGCGAGCACGGGGGCCGGATTGGTGGTCTTGCCCGGCGGCTCGATGAGGGTGCCGTTGTCGTAGCAGGCCACCTGATAGACACCGCCGGCGAGCTCCGCCTCCACGTTGGTCGTGAAGACGACGTTCACCGCATAGGTGGTGTCGGCACCTACGAGCGTCCCCGTGCCAAAGTTCTTCGGCGAGGTGATCTCGATGGTTGGGGTAGTGGCTGCCGCCTGGTAGCTGCGCGCCCGGATTTCTCCGGGCAGCTCGCTCAGCACGTCGGGGCCACCCGCGGCATCCGTGCACGCGGCAGCCATGGCCAAAAACCCGGGGACAACGAAACGGGATGCATGCTTCGTCATGCTTCCCTCCTCTTCTACGCTCACGCACCCAGCCCCTACGAATCAACCCCTCGTTGAAGCGTAGGCGAACCCGGAGGCGCCCGGAGAGACGTGTTCTCGAACAGCTGGCGGAAGGGTCGAGGTGCGACCCGTCAGCTCACCTCACGAAGGAGCGCGGCTAGTGGTGGCCTACCACAGCGGCAACATCCTGGCGCGGCGAACGACGGCGCGAAACCTTGCCTCCGGTACGGCGTCCCGGCGACACGACTTCTTTTTCGCACCTCGCGCAAGCGGTTCTCCAACTCGATCCCCCGGACGACCGAACCACGCGACCTTGCCCTTCCCTCCAAAGGCACGACCCCGACGGTTCGGTTCCTCCCGGGCCGACTATACGAGGGGCGAGGGTGCCTTGGAAGGGGCTCGCTGTGAATAATCCCGGCAACGCGTTGTCTCTACTTCGGAAACAGCAAGTTGCCACCGGTGGATGATCCGTGGGGAAGCTGGGGCTTTCCGGTGCAATGTCTGGTGGAAAGGCCGCACCAGCCGCCGAGCGACCGGGGTGGGACTCCCGCTGCAAGGTCGGTGGCGACTGTGCTGAAGACGTGCGAGCCCGGGCACGCCGCCCTTGGCACGGGCTGTTGCAGCCGGCGCGGATCGATCCCTGGTCCGCCACCTGAGAGGCCCGCCCCGGTGGTTGCGGGCGAGGGATCGATCCGCTTTGATGCGCGGTCATGGCCTCCTCCGCCGAAACTCGCTTCCACGACCCCGCGGACCTCTCGCCCTCCGAGCTCGCTCGCCTGGAGGATCTCGACGCGCCGGCGCTCATCGACTGGGCGTTCTCGCGTTACGGGCTGGGCGTCCAGGTGGCCTCGAGCCTGGCGGTCGAGGACGTCGTGCTCATGCACCTCGCCGTGAAGCGCGCTGGGCCGGAGGTTCGTGTCTTCACTCTGGACACGGGGCGCCTCAACCAAGAGACGTACGACATGTTGGACCGGGTCAAGGCCACCCTCGGCGTCGCGCCCAGGGTGTTCTTTCCCGACAGCCAGGCCGTGGAGCGCTACGTCAACGACCACGGTGCAAACGCGTTCTATGACTCGGTCGAGCTGCGGAAGGCCTGCTGCGCGATCCGGAAGGTTGCCCCACTGGCGAGGGCGCTCGCGGACGCCCCGGCGTGGCTCACCGGGCTCCGACGGGACCAGAGCGTCACCCGCGCCGCACTCCGTAAGGTCGAGGTGGACTCGTCTGGCCGCGTGAAAGTGGCCCCCCTCTCCGACTGGACCGAGGAGCAAGTGTGGGCCTACTGTCGCGAGCATCGCCTGCCCGCGAACGCCCTCCACGCGCAGGGCTATCCGAGCATCGGCTGCGCCCCGTGCACGCGGGCTGTTGCCCCAGGCGAGCACGCCCGAGCCGGTCGGTGGTGGTGGGAGGACGCCTCCTCGAAGGAGTGCGGGCTTCACACCAAGGGATAGACCAAGTTGACGCCCGCACCGGGTCCGCCGCGTCCAATCGAAGTCGAACAGGGCATGAGGTCGGGAGACCGGGAGTCGAACTGCCAGGGGGGAGCTGTGCAGCTAGACCCGGTGCGAGCGCGCGATCGGGGTGGGCCGAAGAACGAACCGGAGCCATCACCCGCGAGAATCAGCAGTAGGAGCGGGAGGTGGGGGTGAGGACGCCGCGTCGGGCTTCGGACCCGATGAGACGTGATGCTGCACCCTTCGTACCATCCGAACCGACGCTCGGTTTTGGAGCTCGACGCTCGGCCTCGCTCCGCGCACTCCCTTGTAATTGCTACGCTTTTTGGCGCGCGTCGCGCCCGGCCCCAGTGACCCCTGGGTGTGTCACGATGGCACAGCGCCGGTCACATGCCCTGGAACAGCCGGAGCCCGAACACGCTCGGCAAGGCCGCGTCGAAGATCTTCGACGCTGCGAGTTGGTAGTCGTAGGGCACGCGCAGAAAGGTGACGGTGCGTTCCACGGTGTCCCAGACGACGCAGCACGCGCGGGCGTCTCGGTCGCGGGGCTGGCCGACACTCCCCACGTTGAAGACGTACTTCGCGCTGTCCCGCAGGCAGAAACGCGGCGACTTGTCGAGCTGCAGGGTGAGCCGGTCGGTGACGACGTAGGTCGAAGTCAGGTGCGAGTGCCCCACGAACGTGATGGGCGCCAGCCGCGGGTGGAGCTCGGTCAGCATCGCCGCCTTGTCCAGGCTGAAGACGTACTCGAACGTCTCAACGTTGATGGGCGCACCGTGACAGAAGCAAGCGTCGCCCTCTCGAACAGAGTACGGCAGGGCGCGGAGCCACCGGCGATTCTGGGCTCCCAGCTGCCGGATCGTGTACTCGATGCCTTGCTGGGCGAGGATGTTCGCGTGCTCGATGTCGAACCTCCCGACAGCGGCCGCGTCGTGGTTGCCGATCACGGCCACGTCGGAGGCCTCGCGGACGATCGTGACACACGCGTCGGGTTCGGCGCCGTAGCCGACGGTATCGCCCAGGTTGATGAGGCGACTCGCGCCTGCGGTCTGGAGCGCCTCGAGCACGGCCATGAGTGCCTCTCGATTGCCGTGAACGTCACTGAAGATGCCGTAGCGCATTCGTCCCTCTCGTTGACTGGTGCCCCTCGGGCACGCATGGGACGGGCCCCACAACTCCTGTGAAACGTGCCGGAGGCGGCCCGGGTAAGGGAAACGCGACTAGAGAACGCGCGCCAAGGTCCAGACGTCGACCGACTCGGCGCCGGCGCCGTGCAAGATGCGGCTGCACTCGGCCGCGGTTGCGGCGGTGGTCATCACGTCGTCCACGAGGAGGATACGGCCACTCACGGGACGTGCCGCCGCGTAGAGCCCTGCGACGTTGACGGCGCGTTCGACCTCTGCGAGGCGCGACTGAACTCGGCCGCGATGCACGCGCCGCAAGACCTCATAGTCCACCGGTAGTCCAAGGCGCGTCGCCAGCGCGGATGCGAGAAGCGCCGCCTGGTTGTAGCCGCGGAGTAGCCGGCGCGACCAGTGGAGCGGCACGGGGATCACCGCGTTGACGTCGGCAGGCGGGAGGCTGGGGAGGGCTGCGATGAGGTCGGCGGCGACGCCGTCGTGCCCCCCGAACTTGAGGCGGTGAAGCGCGCGTTGTACGCCCCCGCCGAACTCGAACGCCCAGCTCGCGCGGCGGTAGGGCGGTGGCTCCACGACGCAGGCACCGCAGGTACCAGCGGCCTCGCGAGGAACACCGCATCGGTCGCACCCCTCGCCGCTGGTGGTGAGCTCCTGCGCACACCCGTCGCAGAAGCCCCGCCGGCCTACCAGCGCCTCGCAGGCGACGCATCGGTGCGGAAAGACGAGGTCGAGCACGTGCTGCACCGTACCGGCCAATCAGGCGCGATGGTAGGGCTCTCCGCGCACGATCGACGTCGCGCGGTAGAGCTGCTCGGCGACGATGACGAAGCAGAGCTGATGGGGCAGCGTGAGCCGCGACAGCGACCAGAGCTCGTGGGCCCGCGCCCGGTCTTCCGGATGGTGGCCGTCGGCGTCGCCGACGAGAAACGCGACTCCGGGCACCGACCGCTCCCAGACGCGGAGCCGCTCGGCCAGCTGCGTCGAGGTCCACTCGTCACCGCGCTCATCGAGGACCACGCGATGCCAGTCGCTCGGAGCGACGTCACTGAGCGGCCCGCGCTTCACGAGGCGGTGCTCCACCGGCACTCGCGAGCGAAGGAGCTTCCCGTAGTAATCGAACCGCTCGAGGAGAGACGGCTCGCGAAGGCGCGCCGTGGAGAGGACCAGCGCCTTCAGGGGCTGTAGGCCGGCTGTTCGTATACGGCGTCGCGGATCTCCGACTCCCACGGCGGGTCGTCTACGGGGACGCGGGGGGCGTCTTGGAACAGGCCGTCGAGATCGTAGTAATCCCGCACGGGCGCGTTGAACACGTGAACCACGACGTCCCCGAGATCGATCAGTATCCATTGGGAGAGGTCTTCGCCTTCGATCCCGAGGGTACGGACACCGTGGTCTTGCTTCAGTGTCCCGGCGACGTGATCCGCGATGGCTCGCACCTGCCGGTCGCTGCGGCCACTGAGCACGACGACGTAGTCCGTGTAGCCCGTTAGGGCCGCGACGTCGTAGACACGTGGCGTGAAGGCCTTCTTCTCGAAGGCGAGGTCGATGATGGCGTGGACGAGTGGCAGGGTGGATTCAGACGCGGACAATGTGTGGCGAGCCTCCCGGAGTTCGTGTTTCAGCAGCCGATGCGCAGGCGAAGATCGCCCGTCGGGGTCGATGCTCTCTCGGGGGCCGGAGTCCCCTGTTGGGGCCATGATACGGGCTCCGAAACGGAAGGAAAGCTCCGCGACGTGCCGGTTGCTCTCAGGCCCCGTGACCGGGTAGGGTCACCGCCGGCTCGGAGGTGAAGGCCATGAACTGGCGGCTCGGCGTAGTGGTGGTGATGTTGGCGGCGTCGGCGAGCGCGCAGCAGCACCCCACGCGGGTGTTCCTCAACGGAGTGGCCACCCCGGTCAACTTCAACGACGGCGACAGCTTCCGCATCCTCGCGGGGCCGCACTCCGGCGCTCAGTCGCGCCTTGGAGGCTACAACTCCCTCGAGAGCTTTGGGCCCGTCCACCAGTGGGGGACGTGGACGCGGAAGGAGCTGGCCCATTACTCGAAGCTGGCGACAACGAACGGGCGTCAGGGCGTCTGGCGGTGCACGTCCGATCTGACCAAGGACGGCTACGGGCGTCTCCTCTGGTGGTGTAAAGATCTCGCTATCGACCAGGTCCGCAAAGGCTTCGCCCATGCGATGACCGTGTCCGACGCGCCCGCCGACGCCGACGTGCTGGCCGCGCAGGCCGAAGCGATCGCGGCCAAGAGAGGGATGTGGGCGCACGGCGTGCCGGACTACGTGCTCACCTCCAACCACTCGGCGGCCGAGGGTTATCCCCAGCCGTACAACCGTATGGTGTCCACGAAGGACGGTTCCTCGCGTAAGTGGGAGCACCATCAGACCTACGAAGAGTGCAGCGCGACCTGCCAGCCCACGGACGACGGGGACCCGGAGAAGGTCCGTGCGTTCGCCCACGCGCTCAAGGTCGCTGACTCCGCGGGGGTCTACGCCCGGCTGGACGAGACCGCGCTCGAGGCGCTGATCACCGAGCTACTTTCGCAGGGTGCCATCACCTCGCACCTCCCGCCGGGCGTCGATCGAGCCACCTTCGAGAAGCCGCTGACGGAGGCGGTAGCCACCGGAGCGCTTACCAAGAGCGGCAAGGTGATGTCGTGCATGCTCTACGTCGACTTCACGCGCCGCTACGGCGCCTCGCGCGCCGCATGTCTCCGTTGATGACGCGCGGCCTCGGGGTGGCGCTCCTTGCGCTCGCCTGCAGCCGGGTCGATCCGCTGCTTCCCCCGCTCGGCTACGAGCAGAACGATCAGGCCTGCAACGACAGCCTCGACAACGACCGCGACGGGTTCATCGACTGCGAGGACCCCGACTGCATCTACAAGTCCACGCTGTGTGGCCAGGTAATCCCGCGCATCCCGTTCCGCGAAGCCGAGAACACGCCGAGCAAGTGCCACGACCTCATCGACAACGACGAGGACGGCAACGTCGACTGCGGAGACCGGGAGTGCCAGGCGATCGGTGAGGCCTGCTGTCTCCGCGAGTTCACCGACGAGTCCTGCTCGAACGGCATAGACGACGACTTCAACGGTTTCGCCGACTGCGCCGACTTCGGCTGCGCCCGCGGCCCGTTCGTCACCGTCTGCACGGAGTCCACGGCGGCCACGTGCACCGACGGCAAGGACAACGATCTCGACGGCACCGTCGACTGCGCCGAGGAGAGCTGCGTGGCTCAGCCAGACGCCTGCGTCGAGGCCACCTGCGGCGATCAGCTCGACAACGACGGAGACGGGCTCAGCGACTGCAAGGATCCGGACTGCGCCGTGCTCTCCCAGTGCACGGAGACCGCCTGCGATAACGGCGCGGACGACGACGGCGACGGCAAAGGCGATTGCGCCGACCCCGACTGTGCCGCCGTCCTCGCGACATGTCAGAAGCCGGAAGACACCGTGGAGCGCTGTCAGGACGGCGTAGACAACGACCAGAACGGCTTCACCGACTGCGGCGACTTCTCGTGCTCGCAGTCCGCGAACGGCGAGATCCTCGCGGTGTGCGCGGCGAAGGCCGAGAACACGATCGCTGCGTGCGGTAACGGTGTGGACGACGACGCCAACGGGTTCACCGACTGTGACGACTTCTCGTGTTCACGAGCGGACGACCAAGCGGTGAAGGACTTCTGCACGTCGCGGTCGGAGAGCACCCTCGAGCAATGCCAGAATGGCGTGGATGACGACGGCAACGGCTTCATCGACTGCGCGGACTTCTCCTGCTTACGCGCCGATGACGCGATCGTCGCTGCGTTCTGCGCCGAGAGGGCCGAGACCTCCCTGGAGAAGTGCAAGGACGGCGAGGACAACGACCAGAACGGCTTCACCGACTGCGCGGACTATTCGTGTTCGCAGGCGGAGCCAGACGGGTCGAACGCCGAGGCTGCCGACTACTGCGCCAAGATCCTCGAGGTCACCTACGACAAGTGCAGCGACGGGAAGGACAACGACGGCAACGGCTTCGCGGACTGCGAGGACTACTCGTGCGCCCAGGCGGACGACCCGTGTGTGCGCCTCGCCTGTCAGGAGTCGCTGGCCACGGTCGCGGAGTGCAAGGACGCGTCGGGCACGGTGGTGCAGAAGGCGGCCACCGCCGACGAGAAGTGCCAGGACGGCAAGGACAACGACGGCGACGGCTTCGTCGACTGCCAGGACTGGGATTGCAGCTACAACCCGGCGGTGACCGTGTGCGCCGGAAGCAAGGTGTGTGGTGAGTAACGCAATGAAGACGCTCTGGTTCGCTGCTCTCATCACGCTGGGCGCCCTGCCCGCCCAGGCTGACGCGCCGAAGGAGGCGGACTGCGCCAACAAGGCCGACGACGACGGAGACGGCCTGCCTGACTGCGCTGACGCCGACTGCGTCGAGGCGCCGACCTGCAAGCCCGACGGCAACCCCGAGGGTACCGACGCGCGGTGTTCGGACTACATCGACAACGACAACAACGGCTACATCGACTGTGACGACTCCGGCTGCAGCCGTGAGGGCGTCGGCGTGTGCAAGGGCACCTGGAAGGGTCCGCTCGACGGGACCGGCGCGGGCGATGGCGCGGCCGAAGTCACCGGCGAGGACCTGCCCGAGCTCGGCGAGGGCCAGAGCGTGGAGGACCTCATCGGGAAGGGGAGCGACGCGGACGGCGAGCGCAACGAGTACCTCTGCGCGGATGGCGTCGACAACGACAACGACGGCCGCACGGACTGCGCCGACTTCGGCTGCCGCTTCGACCCTGAGATCAAGGTCTGCCAAGGCAACCCGGGGATGCGGTTCTCCGTGGTGGCCAACGTCGCGGCGAGCTACGACTTCGAGCTGGAGCAGCCAGACGTCAACTTCACGAAGCTGCAGCTGCGCACCTTCGGCCCGATGCCGCTGATTCAAGACTCGTTCTATTACATCTCGTTGCGCGCGGAGCGGACGCCGCGGCTCACCTTCGCCATGTTTCAGGTCCCCATCGTGAAGGGCCACTTCGTGAACATCAACAGCGGCGGTGGCGGGCTCTCGAACGCACTCGCGCTGTCGTCCTCGAAGCACCTGCTCATCGACCCGGCGTTCTATCTCACCAGCGCGTTCGACCCGGGCAACAGCGCTTCCGCCGAGTTCACGGGGCCGATCGACCAACGCGGCATCGTGAGCTACCGCGCCTACGTCGCCGGCGGCTCGGGCTTCAGCACGGGCAACGTCGGGGGGCGGTACTTCGGCTTCGACGGTCAGAACTTCTCGTGGGGCGGCGGGGCCTCGTTCACGTTCAACATCATCGGCCGGCACAGCCGTTGGGACTCCGAGTTCCTCTACACGTCCGCGCCCATGGCGCTCGCTCTCGCGGCCGGCGCCAAGTACGACGAACGCGAGCAGGAGCGGTACGTCGCCGAGAACGTGAAGACGGTCTTCCGCTGGGGCCGTTTCGCGCTGTCTGCCGAGGCGTTCTTCAAGCAAGAGTTCGACTTCAACGCGAGCGCTCTCGCCTACAACGTGCAGCTGGGCGTACTGCTCGTAGAGAAGTACCTCCTGCTCGGCGCCGACTTCGGCGAGTTCCTTGCTGGCGACTTCGATATCCCGCGCGACCAGATGGGCATCGAGCTGCGCCGGCAGCTGGACGAGCTCCAGGCGCGCGCGGCGCTTCACACCTACTTCCTCCGGAACGTAGGCGTGGCGTCGCTGGTGTGGACCTATCGGTCGGTGGACGACCCGGAGAGCCCGGACCCGGCCATCGAGCACGGCGTCCGTTTGGAGCTCCAGTACCGCTTCTAGCGTGCCGTCCGCTACGCGCGGACCTGGCCTTCGCCGTAGATGACCCACTTCTGGGTCGTGAGCTCCCGCAACCCCATCGGTCCATAGGCGTGCAGCTTCGACGTGGAGATCCCGATCTCGGCGCCCAGGCCGAGCTCGCCCCCGTCGTTGAAGCGCGTGGACGCGTTTACCGCCACGCAGCTCGAGCCGACCTCTCGGACGAACGCGTTGGCCCGAGCGTAGTCACGCGTGACGATCGCCTCCGTGTGGTTGGAGCCGTACCGACGGATGTGGTCCAGCGCGGCCTCGAAGCTGGGGACCACGCGGATCGCGAGGATGAGGTCGAGGTACTCCGTGTGCCAGTCGTCTTCGGTGGCAGGCACGACCTTGATGTGCTCGGCCGTTCGTTCGCACCCGCGGAGCTCTACTCCCTGCAGCGCGCGGGCGAGGCGCGGCAGCAGCGCGGCGGCCTCTTGTTCGTGCACCAGGAGTGTCTCTAAAGCGTTGCAGACGCCGGGGCGCTGGGTCTTGCCGTTGACCACGATGTTCTCGGCCATGTCGAGGTCGGCGCCGGCGTCCACGTAGCAGTGGCAGTTGCCCTTGAAGTGCTGGACCACGGGGATGCGGCTGTTCTCAGTGACGTACCGTATGAGCCCCTCGCCGCCCCGGGGGATCACGAGGTCTACCGTCTGGGTCTGCCGCAGCAGCTCGTCGACGTCTTCGCGACGCTCGAGGTGACCGACCAGGCCCACCGGGAGCCCCTCGGCCCGGAGCGCGGCGTGGACCGCGCCGACCAGCGCGGCGTTCGTGTGCGCTGCCTCTTTTCCGCCCTTCAGGATCACCGCGTTGCCCGACTTGAGGCAGAGCGCTGCGGCGTCCACCACGATGTTGGGCCGCGACTCGAAGATCATGGCCACCACACCCAGCGGGATCCGCATACGACCGATGCGGAGCCCGTTCGGCCGCAGCACCTGGTTCTCCACTTCGCCGATCGGGTCCGGTAGCGCCGCGATCTCCCGGAGCCCCCTGCCGAGCGCCTCGAGTCGCGCTGCGGTGAGCGTGAGCCGGTCCCGAGTGGCGGCGCTCGAGGCCGAGGCGGCGGCGACATCGAGGCTGTTGGCCTCGATGATCGCGGGGGTGAGCTCGCTGAGGGTGTTTGCCAGTCGGTGCAGCCACGCGTTCTTCCTCGCTGCCGTGAGCGTCGCGAGCGTGGGTTGGGCGAGCCGGGCGGCGGAGCAGGTTTCGGCGGTGGACATGGTCGCGTAGCGTAGTGGGCTTCTGGCGCAGATCAACGGTTCTGACGTACCGTGTCGCCGCTGTGCTTGGACGATCCGCCTTGTTGATAACTTGCCTCGCGTTCACCGCCTTGGCGGAAGCACCGTTTCACCGGTCGGTCTGGCACCCGGAGCTCACCGAGGTCCGCCTGTCGGAGCTCGAGCTTCGGCTATCGACGGGCGTACTCGAGGTGCTGACCCAGTGCGAGCCAGTCGTGGACTCTCCCCTGGTGGAGGCCGCTCGCGTGTACGCACGGCACGACGGCAACGCCGGCGACGCGCTCATGGCCGCGGGCGTCAGCGACACGTACGTGGTGCCGCTGCGCTTCAGCGTGCGCGGGGCTGACGCGCTCGGCCCCGTTCGAGACCTTCTCAAGCAGGCGATCGACCGGGAGCGGCCGACCCACTTCGGCGTGGGGTTGGCCACCGTCGGTCGGGTCACGACGGCTGCGGTGCTCTTCGTTCGGCGCGGAGCCGACCTCGCGCGGTTCCCCAAGACTATAGGGTCGGGAGAGCGGTTTCTGCTCAACGGGCGCCTGCGCGACGGGCTGTCCCAGCCGCGCGTGCTGGTCGCGACGCCGCGGGGAGAGGTCTACGAGCTCGAGCCGCGCCTCAGGAATCAGACGTTCTGGATCACCTTGGGCTTCGACGACGGCGCAGGCCGATACAACGTCGAGGTGCAGGCGCAGGACCGCTTCGGCACGCAGGTGCTGAATCTCCTCGACGTCACCGTGGGGAAAAACGCTGCCGTCCCCACCGTGAGGCTGCGCCCGCCAGAGGTCGCCGTCTCCGACCGCGAGGAGGCAGAGCGGCGCTCCCTGGCGTTGGTCAACGCCACGCGCGAGTCCTACGGGCTCCCGATCGTGAAGCTCTCAGCCGAGCTGTCGAAGGAGGCGCGGGTGCATGCCACGGACATGTCCACGGGAGGCTTCTTCGGCCACCGCTCACCCACACGGGGCGGGCTCACCGACCGCCTGCGACGCGTCCCTCACGCTCTGGCGTTGGAGAACATCGCGCTCGGACCGTCACCGGAGGCCGTACACGCCGACCTCGTGCGCAGCCCGAGCCACCTCCGGAATCTCCTCGACCCAGACGTGACTCACGTGGGCGTTGGCGTCCACGAAGACCGCAGCGGCCCGGAGCCGGTCTACATGGTCACTCAGGTGTTCGTGCGCTTCCGCGCCTTCAAGCGATAAGCCAGGTTCACAGCGGCGTGCGCTCGCTGGCGGGTCGCCCTCCGCTCAGCGCTCGCGCCTCGCCAGCCACGCGAAGAGCAGCGGCACGACCAGGTAGGGCCCGTTCGTCATCACGTACTGAACAGGTGCCGGCGAAGGCAGGGACCCGAAGAGACCCACGGCGATCCAGAGCGCGGTGCTGTAGGCGTAAGCCCCCGCAAAGACCAACACCAGGGGCCGAAGTCGCGTGATCCCCTTCCAGAGGGCAACGGCCGTCACGATCTTCAGCGGTCCGAAGACGAAGGTGCTGAAGAGCAGCATGACGAGCGCCCAGTCAGGGCGAGCGAGGAAGACGGGGTCGACGGTGCGCCCGTAGTTGGCGATGGCCGCGTCGAAGGCCGTGCCGCGTGCCTCGAAGTCGACCCCGCAAGCCGCCTGGGAGTCGACCACGAAGCTCGTGACGGCGAAGAGGAGCCAGATGCCGGCGAACATCCGGTCGCGGCGTTGGGTCCCTGTGAACGTGGCCATGTGAGCTCCTGCTGAGGGTCTGGGGCTGAGGGTTCACCACGCAAACCGCCGCCCGGTGGCGCGGGCGGCGACGAGCGCGGCGGTATAGGCGGGCCCGGCAAGGCCGGGGAGCGGGTCGTCTTTGGCCCAGAGCGCGTCGATGTCGGCCCGTGGGGCGAGCGGATCGCGAGCTCCGTATCGCCAGGTCCGCCCGGAGGGAACAGGGGACGGCCGCGGCCGCGGGGCGCCGCGTCGCTCCTGGAAGGCGTCGACGATGAGCTCCTCGGCCACGGCGCTCCAGAGCACCGGGCGGGCGTTGACCTCGATGAGCCATAGGCGATCGGCGCGTTTCCATTCGATGGCCACGGTGCCCCGGATAGCCAGCGCCGTACAGAGGGCCAGGGAGGCCTCGTGGACCTCGAGATCGCGAATGGTCTCGAGCCACGACGCGCTCCCGAACTTCGGGACCTCGCGGCGCTTCCGGGCCGTGACCGTTGGACCCACGGAGCCGTCGGAGCCGAGGTGGGCGGCCCAGACGATCACCTGCTCGATGGAGCCCGGGACCCACGTCTGGACCAGTACGTCGCGCCAGCTGGGATCGACGGCCTGGACCAGGCGCGCCTTCTCGGCGAACGGCCTGGTCCGCGCGGCACCGGCGAGCGCCGGCTTGGCCAGCCACGGTGGGGGGCCGGCCGGAGGCGCGTCCACAGCGAAGGGCGGAACGTCGAATCCGGCGTCGAGCGCGCGGCGATACAGCGTGCGTTTGTCGAGCCAGCTCGGCGCCGGGAGCAGGACCACATGAGCGGCGAGCTCCGCCCGGTCGCATACGACGAGCTCAGGATCGCCGCAGGCGAACAGTACGGGCCTCTCGCTCTCGTGAGGCGTGCGTCCGCCGAGCCAGACCATCGCGGCCTCGATGGAGCTGACCCGCGAGTTCACATAACGCGACAGGCGCCCAATCTCCCAGGCCCGCGGATCCACACCGAGGACGCTGTAACCCCGACGCCCCAGCGCGCGGGCCACGGCGAGCCCGGTGGCCCCGAGCCCGACCACCCAAGCGTGAGGCGGACGCCGGTTCACGAGCCCCGCAGAGCCGCCATGGTCGCGCCGCGGGTTGTGACGCAAGGCCGGGCACCGTCCCGAGAGCGCACCGGAGCTAGGACGGCAGCCGAGCCAAGGCGGCTTGCGCCGTGGCGCGCTCAGCCTCGAGCTGGCCGAGCTTCTCTCGTTCCTTGACCACGACCTCCGCGGGCGCGCGCTCGACGAAGCTGGCGTTGGCGAGCTTGCCGCCGATCCGCTGGATCTCCTGGTCGAGCTTCAGGATGACCTTCTCGAGGCGCCGCTTCTCTTCACCGAAGTCGACGAGACCCTCCAGCGGCACGACCACCTCCACCGACCCGGCCCTGGCGACGGCCGAACCCTCGGGCGGGGCGAGCCCCACGCGGATCTCGAGCGTCGCGGCACCGCCGAGGCGTTGAATGAGACCGCGCTCGGCCTCGAACACGGCCGGGTCGGTGCCCGGGTCGACGCTGAGCAGCACGCCGATGGGCTGGCGCGGGGCGAGGCTGTTCTCGCCGCGGATGGTGCGGATTCCGTCGATCACGGCGATCACCGCGCTCATCTCGTCCGACTCCTTGCCGTACCGGGGCACCCCGGTCAGCGCGAACGGCGCGCTCATGAGCGACATGCCGTCTCCCCGGAGCCTCGGCAGACGCTGCCAGATCTCCTCGGTGAGGTGAGGCATGAACGGGTGGAGAAGACGCAGCGCCCCATCGAGCGTCCGGCGCAGCGTGTGCTGCGTTGTGTGCCGGGTGGGGGAGTCGAGACCGACCTTCGCCAGCTCGATGTACCAGTCGCAGAGGTCATTCCAGAAGAAGTGATAGACCGTGGACGCCGCAGCGCCGAAGTCGAAGGCCTCGAGCTCGCCGTTGACCTTCTCGGTGGTGTCGACCAGCCGAGTGAGGATCCAGCGATCCGCCCTGCTGAGCGACGAGGCGTCGAGCGGCCTTTCGGCGTCGTAGTCCTCGAGGTTCATCAGGGCGAAACGCGAGGCGTTCCAGATCTTGTTGGCGAAGTTGCGATAACCACCCACGCGGTCGACGGAGAGCTTGATGCTTCGCCCTGCCACGGTGAGCGCCGCCAGCGTGAACCTCAGCGCGTCGGCGCCATGGGTCTCGACGATGTCGAGGGGGTCGATGACGTTGCCCTTC
>SXOX01000191.1 GCA_005776585.1 Pseudomonadota bacterium
CGAGTGGAAATCAAAGCCAAGCTGTGGGATACAGGCTGTCATCGGCGTTCCGGGGCTCCAAGTGCTGGGATTTTTCTTTCAACACAAGCACTTTACCCCGAAACGCCTCTCACCAAAAGTACCTTTCGTGAATTATCCGGGTTAGCGACACGACCGCGGAGGCGACGCTGCAGCATCTATCGGTCGTGGTGATCGCAGTCGAGGCTGTCTCCTGGGCAATATGTGTATGTGTAATCATTTGGATCACGCGCAGCATCCCGCCCAGGTACAGTCCTTTGGCCGTGGCCCCCGCGATCGTGTGGAAAGTAATGCTGTCATTCTCGGCTCCAAGCGGTTCCGTCCTTACGGCAGTTGAGTTCACTGAGCTGGAACGTCTCGGCTTGCCCAATGGCATCGCGATCGCATGTCAGGGAACGAAGGTCGATCGACTGGATCACGAGAGGATCGGCATGCTCCAAGTGATAGGCGATCTGCGATTTCTCTCCCTCGAGGTTGTCGCAAGCGGTCCTCGTCGGACGTGCACGCTGTCAGCCGTCTCGAAAGAGACTCCACGCCTGCCGTATTCCATCGAGGACGTTGCGAACGTACCCTGTCGGCGCCGAACAAGTCGAGCACATCCAGGTGTGCTCACACTTGAGCGATGCATCGGACCATGCAACGACTCGCCCACGCCTTCGCCGGGTGTGACTCCGCTGCCAGTCAACGACCTGGGCAACCCTGGCATTGAGCTGGCGCACAGCGGTCCTCACGATCCATCGTACGTTTCACATTGCTTGCATATTGAGCCTGACGTTGTCGAAGGTCTAAGCATATGCGGTCGCTCATTCGCCGCCCTGTCAATCCTGGGTCAGCTGGTCATTGTTGACGTCGAGAATCACCGTGCTGCTGTGGTCAACGGGTGCAAGGGTGCTCGTGTCTTTGCGGCAATGCGCGGAGTTCAATGTGAGCCATGATGTCGAAGACTCGACCTTCTGAGCTACAGGGCCTCGGGTCCCAGTTGGCCAACGCATCGAGGAAGGCCACGAACGGCCCGCTGAAGCTCGGCGCGACAACGGTCGTGCATCGGCCTCGGCCTGCTCGCGGGCGGTCCATGGTCGGTCCATGGCAATGAGAGGAGATTGTACGGTTTACATGAAACTCGATGCACGTCGGAATCTCGGTCTAAAACAACCCTCGCGCAAAGCCGCCGTCCACCGCCACGCTCTGGCCGTGCACGTAGCCCGCGCGCTCGCTCGCCAGGAACGCGACGACCGACGCGATGTCCTCCGGGCGCGCGAGCCGGCCCAGCGGGATCTCGGCTGAGACCTCCGCGAGGACCGCGTCGAGCGGGAGCCCTTCGCTCTCCGCTCGGGCTTGGATGACCCGCTCGAGCCGCTCGGTCAGCGTGTAGCCCGGCATGACGATGTTCACGGTCACTCCGGTGGCGCCGACCTCGACGGCCAGCGACTTGAGCAGGCCATGGAGCCCCGCGCGCACCGCGGTGGAGACGCCCAGCGCCTGGAGCGGCTGCTTGACGGCCGTAGAGGTGAGCGCGATGACCCGACCGAAACGGCGCGCGATCATGAGCGGGACCACGCGACGAATGACGTGAAACGCGCCGCGCAGGTGGAGCGCGTAGCCCTGGTCGAGCGCCTCGTCACCGAGCGAGAGCAGCGCGCCGTGCGGTGGGCCACCCGCGTTCCACACGAGCACGTCCGGGCCGTGGCCGAAGCGCGAGACGATCTGGTCGACCATGGTGTCGAGCTGGTCTGGCTTGGCGAGATCGGCCACGACGCCGTACGCCTCCTTGCGGGGCGAGGCGGCCGCGATCTCCTTGGCGCTGGCCTCGACGTCGTCCTGGCCGCGCGCGCAGAAGGTGACCAGCATCCCCTCGCGCGCCAGCTCCAACGCGACGGCCTTGCCGATACCGCGGCTGCCTCCACACACGAGCGCCGTCTTGCCGAGCAGGCCGAGGTCCATGCCTAGCTCGCCCTCCCGACCAAAGTGACGTCGATGTGGACGACCGGCTCGACCTCGAGGCCGAGCAGCTTCGGCGGGGTAAGCCCGAAGTCGCGCAGGTCGAGCGCGAAGTGCGCCGAAGCGTCGAGCCGGGACGCATCGTGACGTGCCGTGGCCTCCGCGGTGATGGGCGCGCTGTGCGATCGATAGCTCAGCGTCCCGGTCAGCGAGGCCCGGTGCTCGGTCCCCGCGCCGACGACAGTCGCGCCGGTCAGCGTGAAGGTCGCCGTCGGCCAGCGCTTGACGTCCAGGTGGCGGTGCAGGAAGCCATCGCGGACGAAGTCCCCGAAGCGGACGCGCTCGAGCGGCGCGCTGATGGTCGCCGCCGGCTCTGGCGCATCCCAGTCGATGGTGACCTCCCCGGTGAGCTGGTCGCCGCGCGTCGTAATCCCATGCAGCGTCGAGCGCCCGGTGATGACGAGGCGCGACTGCGTCGGGTCGAGGCGATAGCGCATCAGCGCGGCGCCTGAGCGTAGGCGGCCACAGCGGCCAGGATCTCCGGCTCGGCCAACGTGTGGTTCGTGCGCTTGGCCTGGTCGAGGACATGCTGGACCAGGCCCTCGTCGAACGCGATGCCGCGCTTGGCGAGCCAGTACTGCACGTTGCTGGCTCCCGACATGTGCCCGACCTCGATCTCCTGCGCCTTGCCGAACATGCCCGCCGGCACGCCCGAGTAGATGCGGTCCGCCAGCCACTCGTCGCCCTTGCGTTCGGCCTTGATGATAGCGGCCGCGTGCACGCCCGTGGCCGTGCGAAACGCGTCGGAGCCCGCCAGCGGATAGTTGCGCGCGATCGGCCAATCGCAGGCCTCCGACACCGCGCGGCAATAGTCGAGGAGCCGCGTGAGGTCGTTGTCGATGCACTCGAGGAGCTTCAAATTAAAGAGCATCTGGTCCATCGACGTGTTGCCGACGCGCTCGCCGATGCCGAGGCCCGTGCCGTGCAGACGGTCTACGCCCGCCTCCAACGCGTGGATGGCGTTGACGAGCGCCATGCCGCGGTCGTTGTGCCCGTGCCAATCGAGGCCAATCTGGCCCGTGAGCCCCATCGACGCGATGACGGCGCGCGCAAAGCGGATGAGCGCCATGGTGCCATCCGGCGTGGCGTGGCCGACCGTATCGCAGAGCACCAGCCGCGTGGCGCCCGCGTCGATGGCTGCGCGAAAGAGCTTGTCGAGCGTCTCGGGTCGGCTCCGAATCGTGTCCTCGGTCACGAACGAGACCGGCAGCCCTTCCTTGACTGCGAAGGCGATGGCCTCGCGCGCCATGGTCGTCATGCGCTCCAGGTCCCAGCTCTCGGCATACTGGCGAATGGGGCTCGAGCCGAGAAACGCCAGCACCTCGATGGGCCTGCCGACGCGCTGGCTTACCTCGACGATGGGCCGCACGTCGTTGATGTGCGTCCGAGCAGCCGCTCCCGGAAGGATGGCGAGCCGCTGATCGACGATCTCGCGGGTGAGCCGCGTCACATCTTCCACCGCGCGTGGACCCGCACCGGGAAGACCGAGATCGGCCGCGTCGATGCCGAGCGCGTCCATGAGGTGGAGCACGCGCAGCTTGTCCTCGATGGACGGGTCCTTCACCGACGGGCTCTGGATGCCGTCGCGGAGCGTCTCATCGAAGAACAGGATGCGGCCGGCCTTGGCGATGGGCCGGACGCTCTCGACGAGGTTCCAGTCGTAGATGAGCCCGTCCGCCGTGATGGGGCTCTGCGCGATCTTGGGGGCGAGCATGACCGTCATGGCGCGCAGCCTGCCAGGGGCACCGCGCGTGTCAACGGCCGCTTGCCCTGCGGGTGGCAACCAAGTACGTTCCCGCCCGCGAATGGCACACGCAACCCCAGTCATCGTTGGCGAGCCGCTGACTCTCGAGGACGTCGTCCGCGTCGCGCGTACTCACGCCCCGGTCGGTCTCGGCGACGCCGCGCGGCAGCGGGTCCAGGCCACGCGTTCGCGGGTCGAGGCTCACCTCGGGCCCGGCGAGCCGCTGCACTACGGCATCAACACGGGCTTTGGCGCCCTGGCCGAGGTGCGCATCGACGACCAGAAGATCCGGGAGCTGCAGCGCAACCTCGTCCGCAGCCACGCCTGTGGCGTTGGGGCGCCGCTGCCGACCGAGGACGTGCGCGCCATGATGCTCCTGCGCGCCCAGGTGCTCGGCCTGGGGCGTTCGGGGGTGCGTGACGTGGTCATCGACACGCTCTGCGCGTGCCTCAACGCCGGCGTGCACCCGCTCGTACCGCAGCTCGGCTCGGTCGGTGCGTCGGGGGACCTCGCTCCCCTGGCGCATCTCGCGCTCGTCCTCATCGGCGAGGGCGACGCGGAGCTTCGTGGAGAGACGCTCACGGGCGCCGAGGCGCTGGCTCGCGCGGGCATCCAGCCCATCGTGCTTCAGGCCAAAGAGGGCCTGTGTCTCATCAACGGCACGCAGACCATGACGGGCATTGGCGCCAATGTGCTCGTTCGGGCCGAGCGTCTCGCGCGCACGGCCGACGTCATCGGCGCCCTCACGGTCGACGCGCTGACCGATAGCCGTACAGCCTTCGATCCACGCATCCACGCGCTGCGGCCTTTCGTGGGCCAGCAGGCCAGCGCGCGTTTGCTGTTCGACCTGCTCGCGGGCAGCCAGCTCCTAGAAAGTCACGCCCAATGCGGTCGGGTTCAGGACCCTTACAGCCTCCGGTGTATGCCCCAGGTGCATGGGGCCACGCGGGATACGCTGGAGCACGTCCGCAAGGTCCTGACCATCGAGGTCAACGCGGTGACCGACAACCCGCTCGTCTTCGACGACGGCGAGATCCTCTCCGGTGGCAACTTCCACGGGCAGCCGGTCGCGTTCGTCCTGGACTTCCTCGCCATTGGCGTCTCGGAGCTCGGCAACATCGCCGAACGTCGCATCGAGCAGCTCGTCAACCCGGTGCTCTCGAGTGGATTGCCGGCGTTCCTTGCGCCGCGCGTGGGCCTCGACTCTGGCTTCATGATCGCCCAGGTCGCCGCGGCCTCGCTCGTGACCGAGTGCAAGCGCCTGGCGGTGCCCGCCTCCACCGACAGCATTCCGAGCTCGGCCAATCGCGAGGATCACGTGTCCATGGGCACGCACGCGGCCAACAAGGCGCGCGCGGTCGTAGAGCACGTCGAGACCGTCCTGGCTCTGGAGCTCCTCTGCGCCGCCCAAGGCCTCGACTTGCGTCGGCCGCTGCGCTCGAGCCCGGCGCTCGAGGCCGTCCACGCCACCGTCCGCGCGCGCATTCCGCGGCTCGACGAGGACCGCGTGCTCTATCCCGACATCCGCACGGCGACCGAGCTCGTGCGCTCGGGCGCACTCCTCGACGCCGCCGCGGCGCACGTCGCGCTCGGCTAGGAGCGTGTTGCGGATTGACCGTCACTCGCCGTTGGACGCCTCACTTGCGCTTCTCGCGCCAAACGGTTCGGACAGGCATCCAGCCCGCCCTTCACCGTTTGACCGGCGCTTCGCGCCTCGCGAGAATCGCCGCGTGAACCGACCAACGGCTTCGCGCCGGCAATACGCAACACGCTCCTAGATGCGCTTCTCCGAGACTCTGGTCGCGCTGCGGTATCCTGCGTTTCGCCGCCTCTTCATCGGCCAGGCGATCAGCGTCACGGGCTCCATGATGCAGTCCGCCGCGCTGCTCTGGCACGTCGCGTTGCTCGTGCCCGCCGAGGACCGCGGCACGGCGCTCGGTCTCGTGGGCCTGTCCCGCTTCGTCCCGATCTGTCTGTTCGCGCTCTGGGGCGGCGTCGTCGCGGACTCGGTCGACCGCGTGAAGCTCATGCTGCGGACGCAGGTGGCGTTGCTTGGCGTCGCGGCTCTCCTGGGGGTCCTCACGTTTGCGGGTCTGGCCACACCGCTGCTGATCTACGCGCTCTCCGCCGTCGGCGCCGCAGCCACCGCCTTCGACGCGCCCGCGCGGCAGTCGTTGGCGCCCACCCTCGTGCCGCGGGAGCACCTGCCAAACGCCGTCTCGTTGAACGTCGTGGTCTTTCAGGTCGCCTCGGTGGCTGGCCCGGCGCTCGGCGGGCTCTTGATTGGGTCCTTCGGCGCCGGTCAGAGCGGCGTCGCGTGGGTCTACGCGCTCAATGCGGCCTCGTTTCTCGCCGTGGTCGTCGCGCTTGCCGGCATGCCGGCCGCCGCGCCGCCCGAGCCGACGACCCAGAGCGGCCTGCACGCCGCGGTAGAGGGCTTTCGGTTCGTGTTCGGCACGCCGCTCCTCCGCTCCACGATGCTGCTCGACTTCTTCGCGACCTTCTTCTCCTCGGCCACGTTCCTCCTGCCCATGATGGCGCTCGACCCCACGCTGCTCGGCGTCGGCCCCGAGGCCTACGGCTGGCTCCAGGCCGCGCCCGCGGTCGGCGCCGCGCTCACGAGTGCGGTCATGGTGCCGGCCCTGGCGCGCCTCGATCGCCGCGGTGTGGTGTTGCTGGTGGCGGTCGTCGGCTACGGGCTCGCGACCGTTCTCTTCGGCGTGGCGCGCTCGCTCATGATCGCCTTTCTCGCGCTATTTCTCACCGGCGTCTTCGACACCATCAGCATGACCATCCGGCACGTGCTGCGGCAGCTCCACACGCCCGATCACCTCCGCGGGCGCATGACCGGGGTGAACATGATCTTCTTCATGGGCGGCCCGCAGCTCGGCGAGTTCGAGGCGGGCATCGTGGCCAGGCTCACGAGCGCGCCGGTGTCGGTCATCTCCGGCGGCGTCGCGTGTGTCGTGAGCACGCTGTGGATTGCGTGGCGCGATCGGGAGCTGCGCGCGTATCGCGGCCGGTGACTCGGGCCCGTGCGGCGAAAGTCTGTCACGGGGATAGCGGCGCACGCGGGAGGCCGAAGCGATACGGGGCCAAGGCGAGCACGCGGCGATGCGGACCAAGGGCACGACGTTGACCCCGGAACTCTATGGACATAAGCTGATGGCCATGGTTCAAACGGTTCCCATTGGCAAGTTCAAGAACCGCTGCCTTGCTATCCTTGACGAGGTAGCCCGCACCGGGGTCGACCTCGTGGTGACGCGCCGGGGTCGCCCGATCGCTCGGGTCAGTGCCATCGACGAGCCCAAGGTGCTCGAGGGCAGCGTCCTCTACTGCGGCGATCTCTTGAGCCCGGCGATCGATCCGACCGACTGGCACATGCTGAACGACTAGGTGGTCGTCCTCGACACCCACGTCTGGATCTGGTGGGTCGGAGGTCCCGGCTGTCCCGCAGTCTCACCCGCCGCGCTGAGCGCGATCGACGCGGCAGCTGTCGTCGGTATCTCTGCGACCACCTGCGTCGAGGTAGCGTGGCTGGCGGCCAAAGGGCGCGTGCGATTCGACCGTGACACGCTGACGTGGCTGCACCAGGCGCTCGCGAGGCCCCGCGTCACGCTGCTCCCGACCACCCCTGAGATCGCTGTCGTGGCAGCCGGCCTTGACTGGACCCACCGAGACCCGGCGGACCGCTTGATCCTTGCGACCGCGCAGGTCCATCGTGCGTCGCTGGTCACGGCGGATGAGACGATCTCCCGCTTCGCATCCGCCCTCTGCGTCTGGTAGATCGCTCCAAGGTGCTGTCGGCAGCCTGACCATCGCGGCGCTCTGCCTGATCGCGCCCTGCGCGTGCCCGCCCGACGACGGGTTCAGGCGACCATTCACTTGCTTGACCCCGTTGCGGATTCGCAGCACGCTCCGTTCGCGAGAGTACCGGTCGACTCGGGTCTCGAAGGCACACGAGGGACTACGACCTGAACAAGCTCACGACCAAGCACGTGAAGGACGCCTTTGACCAAGCCATTGCCAAGTACGGCTGGCACGAGCACTGTCAGTCGGATGTGCGTGCTTGCCCTACCATCGCCGGTGCGGCCAAGGGTGCTGCTTGGCTCCGAGAAACACAAAGTTGACGTTCTGGCCCATGTTGGCTGGCTGGTTCGCGGCTACGAGAAGGGTCATCTTCGCGATGACGACCTGTGGGTCGTGTACCTCCACACCGGACACAAAAAAGTGGCACCGTCTACAAGTGGAACTGCGACGTAGCGTCTCCGTGGCAAGAGGCGCGGCTCGACTGACCCAAGTGCGGCTGCCTGAACAGAATGCAGTGGCACAATCGGAGAACCTCAACCTCCTTCCCCGGCAATCCATCGCGTCTGCTCTACGCGGTGCGTCGTCGCCGCGACGAGCTGCGAGGAGAGGACTGGCGCACTCCACGATTCGTCCATCACGTTCGCTGTCCGGCCACTCATGAGCGCCTATGCCTCCGACATCGCGCCAGCATCCTCCTCTGTCGATGGGCGCCGATGAACGAGACTCTGCTACGCCACTGGCTACTCCTACGGCACCTCCCCGTGTCGCCGAAGAAGGTCGACGCTGCCACGCTGGAGCGCGCGTGTCACGAGCGTGGCATGTCGGTCACGCGCCGGAGTGTTCAGCGCGACTTGATCGACCTGTCGCGGGCCTTCCCGGTCGTGTGCGACGACCGCACGAAGCCGTTCGGCTGGTCGTGGGCCCGGGACGCCGATCCGCTCGAAGTTCCAGCGATGGATCCGCAAACGGCGCTGGCCTTCCGACTCGTTGGAGACTACCTTGTGCGGTTGCTCCCACGGACGACCTTCGCGGCGCTGACGCCCCATGTGCGGCGGGCAGAGCAGGTGCTCGGCGCGCTGCCGGAGAATCTCCTCGCCGGCTGGCCCGAAAAGGTTCGTGTGCTGCCGCGCGGCGTGCCCGTCACCCCGCCCGACGTGCGCAGCGAGGTACTCAACGCGGTCTATCGAGGGCTTCTCGAAGACCGCTGTCTGCGCGTGACCTACACTCGTCGCGGCGCGAATCAGTCGAAGACCTACGAAGTGCACCCGCTCGGGCTCGTGTTTCGCGACGCGATCGTCTACCTCGTCGTCTGGCGCGAAGGCGAGGAGGGCCCAGTCCAGCTCGTACTGCACCGGATGCAGGCGGCCGAGGTGCTCGAGACACCCCGTCGCACGCCCGACGCCTTCGACCTCGACGCGTACATACGAAGTGGCGCGTTCGGGATGCTCCTCGGCGATGCACCGCTCGCGTTGCGCGTAAAGTTTCGTCGCGTAGTAACGCATCGTCTGGCAGAGGCGCCGGTCGGGAAGGATCAGCGGCTCGTTGACTTGCCCGACGACGACGTGATGCTGGAGGTCACCCTCCCCGATACGATCGAGCTGCGAACGTGGCTGCTCGGCTTCGGGGACCTTGCTGAGGTGGTGTCACCGCCGGAGCTGCGCGACGAGCTTCGCGAGGTCACGGCGCTCATGGCAGCGTGTTACGCGGAGTAGGTCGATCGGACGCTTGCTGCGACGGTGGTCACAGTGCTCACCTCTCGCTCCGGAAGCCGACGGAGCGGCTCGAAGGGCCCTGCTTGAGCCGCACCTCGGCCTCCAGCGCTGCGACCAGGTCCGACGGCGACGAACGACCGCCCCGCATGTGCCACTGACGCGACACGGCCGCGAAGTCGCCGACGGTCAAGCTGTCGAGGCGCTCCAAGCGACTGCGTAGCACGTCCACCTCAACTTCATGAGGGTCCGCGAGCCCGAACTCGGCGAGGACAGCGCGGAGCACCAGAATGCGCTGATCCAACCGCAACGGATCGAATCGGATCTTGATCGCGAAACGACGGAGCGACGCCTGGTCGAGCGTCTCGAGCAGATTCGTGGCGCAGACGAATAGGCCGTCGTGGCGTTCCATCTGGGTCAGCAGCTCGTTGACCTGCGTGACCTCCCACGACCGCTGCGCACGGGCGCGGTCCTGTAGAAAGGAGTCCGCCTCGTCGAGGAAGAGCACGGCGCCATCGTCGCGTGCCTCGCGGAACATGGCGGCGATCGCCTTTTCCGTCTGGCCGACGTACATCCCGAGCAGGTCGGAGGCACGCTGGATGCGGAGCGGCCGCCCCGTGCGCTCGGCGAGGTGAGCCACGAACGCGGACTTTCCGGTGCCCGGCGGCCCATGAAGGCAGACTGTGCCGCGTGGCCTGCCGGCGAGCGCGGCGACGAGCGGCTCGATCGGCATGTCTGAATTCACCAGCGACAGGTCGTACGAGCCGCAGGACAGGGGCGCAGCCGGAGTGGCGGGGCCGACGGCTGCGAGTTGGGGACCGAGGATCCGATCGAAGGCGGCCTCCGTGGCCTCGGCGGAGCGGGCTCCGAGAAGTCGAACGGCGCGCGCGGCCCGGCCGATGTGAGCGGGAGCCAGTCTATTGTCCCGTGCGGCGCGATTGCGCCACGCGTCGCGGACGGGCAGGTCGGCGAGGTGTCGGTCGAGGACACGCCGTCGCACGCTCGGGGGCGGTGCCCGGACCTCCAGGATGACGTCGAAGCGACGCAGGAACGCCGGGTCGATCTGGCTGACGTTGTTAGCCACCCAGAACGTCGTGACCGGGTGTGTCTCGAGCGCGCGGTTCATCCACCCCTTGCCGCCGGCAGCGCGCGACGGCAATCCGAACAGCTCCACCATCGGGTTGCCG
>SXOX01000192.1 GCA_005776585.1 Pseudomonadota bacterium
CCGTTTGGAGCGATTCGCACCACTTGGTTTTGGCCGCGGACCGCGACGAAGACCGTGCCGTCCGGAGCGACCACGAGTCGGACCGGGCGCGCGCCGACCGGAACGGTCCGCAGCACGAGGCCCGTCAATCGGTCGAGGACGACCATTGCCGCGTGATCTGTTGCCGCGACGAAGATCTCGTCACCGCGGACCGCGATGGCGTGACCCTCCGTCCAGGGGGTTCGCTTCGGTGTCACGAGCGCGACCGGCGCCGGTGGCTTCTCGGACTCGAACGTCGGCAGCGTCGAGCCATCCGTCCAGTACGGCGGCGCCTGCGGCGCGCTCTGCCAACCCGAGCCCGGTGCCGGCAGGACGGGTGGCTTCTCGGCCGGCGGCGGCGGCGGTGGTGTAATGTCTGGCTTCTGCGCGAGGACGCCCGTGTCAGCGGGAGTAGCGTCCAAGAGGTCGTCCGACGCCCCCCCGACGTCGACCAGTGGCGGCCCTCCCATGACGACCTCTCCGGAGGCGTCGGCAAATGGCTCGGTTTGGGTCTGGACGTTGATGTCCGTTTCAATGGAGTGGCTCGTGGCGTCGGGCGCCTTCCGACGCGACTGAGCCAGCGCGTGCGCGTCTGCCGCTGTGCCGTCGAATGAAACCGCATCCCCGGGGTCCCGCATCGAGTCGAGCGGCAGACTGACCGAGTCCGGCTCACCTGCGCTACACGCGACGTTCAGCGTCAGCAGCGTTCCCAAAGCCGCAGCGGTATTCCTCATGGTGCTCTCTCCTCCCGCGCGGTCGCGTCGCGCGTCACTTCAGCGACGTCAACTTCGATGTCATGTGAAATCGCAGGATCCAGAGGTCACGATGGCCCGACGGTGCATCCTGTGCCCAGCCCGCGGCGACGAGGCCTCCTTCGGGAAGGGCCACTGCTGCGCGCAGGCCATCGGCATAGTGTCTGTGGACGTTGTAGTCAAAACTGGCGTTGGTTGGGCTCGTGCCGCCGAGCCTTGCCCTCGGGACTCCGGCCGTCGATTCGCCGACGCTCAGCGAGCCGTACCCGGCGACGTCCACGGACACGAAGGAGCCAGATATTCCATCGATCAGGTGTCCAGTCACTCCGTTGAGCATGTGGCCGTCGAACGTCCCCGTCGGCGGGGGCTCATCCGGCGCGCTCCAGCTCGGGAACCACAGGTGGCGTACGATCTTCGCGTGGTGCCGAAACGGTGGCGGTTTGCCTGGAGTCGGCAGTGCTGTGAACGCGTAGTCGGCGGGGTCACAGCCCCAGGTGCACGCCACGCCCTTGAAAAGAACTCCATCTTCTGTGATTGTTGCCGTAAAGACTGCGTTGTCCGCCGGATAGAAGTGCCCAGACGAGAACGCACCCCCTGTCGGCAGGGTCGTGACCGTCGGGACGCCGTCGCTCGTGAGTCTCACGAATCGGAGGGCAAGGTAGGGGTAGATGGGATCGATCCAGGTCGCGGCGACCACGGCTCCGCCGTCCGGGAGGCCGCCGATGAGCGTTCCGACGGTACCGGGAAGCGTGATGTCGGTTCGATAGAGGACCTCCCCCGTGGCCGACAAGCGGGTCACGATGGTTCCACCCGCGACGACACGGGGCGTCGCGCTCTGCAGGATGACGGCCGTGTCCCCGATTGACGCGATATCGATGAACGCTGGCCCCTCCGGACCGGCCATCGCGACGTCCCACACCAGCGTTCCTGACGTGGCCACCCGGACGACGCGCAGCTCGGCCTTACCGCCGTACGGACGGCGCTCGTACGCGATCACGACCTCGCCGTCTCCAGTGGCCGTGGCGGCACGTGCAAACTCGTCGCCGTCCGGACGAAGGAGTCGTCGCTGCCATACGATGGCGCCATTGGGTGGCGGCGAGTTGACGCAACCAACGTCCGGGAAGCACACGTCGGCAGTCTGAGGATCGCCATCATCGCAGAGCAGGGCCACCGTGCCACTACAGATGCCCGATGAACACTGACTCCAGCTCGTGCAGGGGTCCCCGTCGTCGCACGCGCCACCGCTGAGAGGCGTCACTCCACACCCGATGGGTGCGGCGCAGTGATCGTCGGTGCAGGGGTTGCCGTCGTCACACTCGGTCGGGGTATGGGTACAGGCCGCGTTGGTATCCAGGGTGTCCTCAGTGCACGGGTCTCCGTCATCGCAGCACGCGGCGCTCGGGGACCACTGGACCGCCACAGTTGCTGAGCTGCCTCCCAGCGTGCGCGTTCCAAAGAGCACCACACTGCTTGGCCCGAGGACGAGAGCGGGACCGCTGAGGTCGAGCTCCTGCGGGATCACGGTCGCATCGAGGAGACGAGCGCGCAGATCGTACCGCTCGATCACCGAGTCGTTCGAGGGCACCACGAGGAGCTGATCAGGCTCAACGATCGCAAGATAGCGGGGCTCCGAGCGCCAGGGTAGTGCGGCCTCCGCCCGCCGAGCGCCGTCAGGACCGAGACGCACGAGCCTGGGGGCGCCTCCGCTGTCGATTCCTGCGACCAGGACTCCGCCATCCGCCGTCGGCCGAAGGTCGACGGTGTCCATGTGTGTAACCGCGGCCGCTGAAGTCGTGGCCGTACTAGCCCAGAGCGTTCCTCCGGCCGCGTCGAGCTTGGCGACCGCACCAAATGCCCCCTCGAACGTACCGGCAGCAAGGGCCGTGTCTTCGAAGGCCGTCAGGACGTCGATGTGACCGGCAGCGAGGGGCGAGCGCATCCCGATCGGCTCAAATCGACCAAGGACGTCGATGCGACCGATGAGGGACATCCGCGCCGGATACATGCCGCCGTATACGTCACTCACGGGCACGCTCCCAGGCTTCGTCTCGAACGCGGCGATGAACTCGTCACCGACCGTCGCGGACATCGCGCTCGCGGCGATCTCGAGACCCATCGGTCGAACCGGGTGGGTTGCGGCCAGCGTCCAGTCCGTTGCCGCGCGCTGAAGATCGATCAAGACCGTCGCGCCCTCAGAGGTGACCGCGAGCGCGCTGACCAACTCGCTCGACCGTACACGCAATCGACCGCTGACCAGCGATGGGAGCGGCGTCACCTGCGCACCAGCGCCCATCGCAGGTACAGTGACCGACGTAAACGCGTCCGTTCGGAGGACTCCCACCGCACCGTCACCAAGCCGACACGTGTCCAACGTGGCGCTGGTGGCCGAGGTCGTGGTGATGTCCGTCAGCGTCGCGTTGCCCGCGGTGCACTGAGCGCTGGGCAGACCGAACGAGGCCGCAGGAATGTTCATTGTACCGTTGACATAGTATCCGAGCAAAAGCTCGCTGCGCCCAGACTGCGACGAAAGCGCACGGTCCGAGGCCGTGTCACGGTTGGAGTCCGGCTCAGCGCAACCCAGCGCGGCGGCGACGAGCAGCGGGAAGAGGGGGGTTCGTTCGCTCACGGGGCGACCTTGCAGACCGACGATGACACCGTTCTGCGAAGAACGAGCAGGTCCGGGGGCGACGTCGGTCCGCCCGCGACCCATCCGACCTCGACGAATCCGCCACTCTTGGCGGGCGCCACGCGCCGGAGGCCACCGGTGGGATAGGTACCGGAGTACCCCGACATCACGCTTCCCGGGTCCTCGAGGATGAGCTCCCACGGTCGGCGCAGCGCCTTGGCCGAGCTCTGCTTGCGCTGCTCTCCGACCACGACGACGGTTCCGCCTCCGAGAACTGCCACGTCAAAGGCGGCAACCTCGGCGTTGTCGACGCCTCCGTACGCTCCTGCCCAGGCGACGTTCCCGGCAGCGCTGACTCGGCCAATCCAGGGTGTCTCCGTGAACGGAGCGCCTCCGGCGAACACGATCGCGTCGTCGTCGCGCGCGGCGAGGTGCCAGAAGCCCGAGTTCGCCAGCTCCCAGGACTGCCAGGACTTCTTCGCCATGAACGCCAGGCGGGGGACGAGTGCGTCCTCGAGCAGCGCTCCATACGCGGCCGCCACGTCGCCGGTCGACAGAACCACGACGGCCGTCGCGTCTCCGACCGCGGTCGCAGCCGTCTGAATCGACTGAGACTTCTGCGCGCTACCGTCCGGGCCGACCTTGAGCAGCACAGGCTCCCGATCCGCCGCCTCTCCTGCCTTGAGTTCCGAGCCGGCGATCACCAGCTCTCCCTCTGGACCAATCGCCATGGCGCGGCCGTGGAACTGCTCGGTCCCGGTCAGCAACACGTCGTTGACGTGCACTCCGGAGGCGCTGTAACGGACAATCCAGCTGGCGCCCGGGCCAAATCCGGTGCGGCGCGTGACGAGAACGACCGTCTCTTCGCCGAGAGTCGCCACGTCCTCGACCACGTCTTCGGTCGATGACGCGTCGCTCACCTCCCACTCGACGTTGCCATCAATCGACAACGACAAGAGCCAAAGGTCTGTCGACGTCCCGCCGACGCCATCGCTCTCGGCCGCAACCATGACGCGCCCTTTCGGGGTCATCGCCACCGCCCGCCCGATCTCGCGACTGTGGGGCGACCCGAGGACCTGCTGCCAGATGAGCCCGGGCTGGTTGGCGGAGATGTACTTGCACGTGCTCTTGGGCGCCGCGAAGTCGGCGATGCACGCCCCGGATTCGCCGCACGGAGACTTCGACGTCCCAATGCAGATGGCGCCGTGACAACGGTCGTACTCCGTCGCCGGGTTTCCGTCGTTGCACGGAATGTCGAGGAGGGCCGCGTAGACGCAGCCCACGGTCGGATCGCAGGCCTCGAGCGTGCATGGGTTGTTGTCGTCGCAGCCGGGGACCGCGGTGCCACCCACCTTCTGGGGCCCAGGACAGACCGTGGCGCTGCTGTTCGTTGGCTCAGAGCAGGACTCAGAAGCGCTGCCACAGCACAGGAGGTTGTCGAAGAGCAACGCCAGGTACGGAACGCCGTTGTCCGTGCCACCAATGACGAACGACTGCGAGTCCGCGCGCTCGGCGACGGTCACGGTCCGCGCTGGGGTGCCGGCTTCGTCGACCGTGCCGCTGACGTTCCACGCGGTGTCGCCCAGCGGTCCGAGCCGAGCGAGCCAGCCCGACGTCGCTTCGCCAGATCCGGTCGTGTTGGCCAGGGCCGCAACGGCCAAGCCCCCATCGGCGGCCGCCAGCAGTTTCACCGACGCTGGAAGCTTTACTTCTGGAGACATCGAACGGACCGTCCGACCGCTCTCATCGAGCTCGACCGAGAAGGGGCGACTGGTGCAGGCATCGCGGCCCGCAACGATCACGTGCCCATTGACGAGAGCGAGCGCGTCGGTCGCACGAGGTTCGCACAGCGGCAGCCCGAGCTCGCTGCGAAACGGCACCGTGCCCGACACGTCTCCGTTCGGGACCGCTGCGAGCTCCTGCGGGGCGAGGATGAGCGTCGCGCTCCCAACCGCGAGGATGCGCCGCGGAGTCGGGGCGCCGAGGCCGGCCAGGGGGGTCGTCATCGGGAGCCACTTCAGGGAGTCAGTCACCGAGTACAGGAGGAGGTTGCCGCCCTGAGTCGGTTGCGCAATCGTCGTCAGACCCGCCTCGCCGGCGGCCAAGAGCGCCGGGCCGCTGATGTCGGGGATGAGCGGCCCCGATGCCGGAGCCGAGAAGGTGACCGTCCCGGCATCGTCGATGCGCAATACGAGCCCGTCCGGCGCCGGCGTCACGGGGCCGACCGTGACGAGTAGACCACCGGCCGCGCACGGGATCGCTGCGAGCGCGCTGACGTCGGTGGCCTTGAGATCATGGAATGACGTGGTCTCAGTCGGCGTCCCGTCCAACGCCACTCGGACGACGTACGGCACCTTGGACTTCCCCCCGACTCCCACGACCGCAATCGCCCCGTGTGCCACCGACATGGCAGTCGGCATGCCCCCGAGTTGCGCGTTGGGCAGGGGAACTCGCTTCGCGTGACATGTTGAGGGGAAGAGGGCGTCGAGGGTCGCGTCTGCCTCGCCCGGTCCGCCTGAGTCGGACGGCACCGAGCCCTTGCTGTCTTCACGCCTGGCCGCGGGAACGGCAGCGGTCGGCGGTGCCGGGGCGGGCAGGGGGGTGAGCTCGACCTCCTCCGGGGCCGTCGGCTCGCTCGGGGAGTTGGCGGCGACTTCCTCGCCCGGCTCAGCGGCGGACCCCACGTCGACGCCGTAGGCGACCTCGGTACTCGTGTCGACCACGGCCGGCCCATCGACGGCAACCGCGCACGCAGAGCCGATGAAAGCGCACACTCCGACCCATGTCGCATTGATTCGCACGACCAACCTCACATCTCCCGAGTACGCGCCATTGGTTGTCTTCGACCCCAACCGTGATCGAATCGAAACGCACTTTTTCGAGCCTGGCTCGTGTTCGCCGACGAAGCCGCTTCGTGATACTCCCAGGTGATGCGACGACGCCTCACGCTTGCGTTTCTCTTCGTGGTGGCCGCGTGCGGCTCGAACGACACCGCCGCGCCGCCGAACTCCGGCAATGGGGACACGGTCGCGTCGGACACGGTCACGTCTGAAACGGTCGCGTCGGACACGACTGCGCCGGACACCGACGTCGCCGACCCGCTCACAGCAGCGGGCCTGCCCTTCCAGGTGAACGCGGACGGCACCTTCTCGCTCGGACCCTTCACGACGCGCCCGGCGACCGACGCCCGGCTCTCCCCGCTCGCGTCCCGTGACGGAACGGAGACCGTCCTGTTCGCGCTCGGCTTCTACGGCTTCAAGGACACGGGCGGTGCATGGACCCCGCTCCGCGTCGACGCCCCGACTGCGACCGTTACGGCCCTGGGCCCGGGCCTCGCGCGCCTGAAGCTCACGGCACCCGAGGGCCACGACCGCGTCTCAGCGACGTTTGCCTGCGCTCCGGACGATCACTTCCTCGGCTTCGGCGGCCAGACCGATCAGCTCGACCATCGCGGCGAGCGCGTCCCCATCTGGGTCGAGGAGGAGGGCCTCGGCAAGTCCGACGCCACGTTGGAGGAGGACCCGTCCCCCATCGCGCACCGGCACGCGGCGTACTACCCCGTCCCGTCGTTTCTGTCGCCCAACGGCAAGGCCGTGCTCGTGGGCGGCACCGAGCGGGTCATCTTCGAGCTCTGCACCCCGGAGCATCCGGACGCGTGGCGGGTCGAGATCTGGTCGCGCACCCTCGAGCTCACCTTCGTCGTGGGTAGCACCCCACTGGAGACCCTGGAGCGCCTCGTGAGCGTCCTTGGCAAGCCGCCGCTGCCTCCCGATTGGGCGCTGTTTCCCTGGATCGCCATCAAGGGCGGCGCCCAGGTCGTCACGGAGCTGGTCGCGAAGCTGAGTGGCAGCACGGCCAAGGTCCCGATGGGCGCCATCTGGAGCGAGGACTGGCTCGGCGCGAGCATCAACCCGTTCTCCGGCTTCAACATCAAGTACCACTGGGAGTGGGACCCGGCCTACTATCCGGATTTGCCCAAGCTCATCGCGAACTTCCACAAGGACGACCTGCGCTTTATGGGCTACTTCAACCCCTTCGTCACCGTCGAGTTCAAGGAGTGGACGGAGGCTCTCGCTGGCGGCTTCCTGCCCACCACGCCCGAGGGCAAGCCGTACGAGTTCCCGATCCTGCTGAAGACCGGGAGCGTGGTGGATGTGACGAATCCCAAGGCCGTGGACTGGCTCGTCGGCTACATGGACCGCGCCCGCAAAGAGATCGGGCTCGACGGCTGGATGGCCGACTACGGCGAGTGGGTTCCCTACGACGCGCGCTTTCACGACGGGCGCACGGGTGCCGCGGTCTCGAGCGACTATCCGCGCCTGTGGCAGGACGCCAATCGGCGGGCGTGCAAGGCCGAGGATGGCTGCCTCTACTTCGTTCGCAGCGGCTACACGGGCTCGTCGGCCAAGGCCGCCGCGGTGTGGGGCGGCGACCAGCAGACGACGTTTGGAGAAGACGACGGCTTGCCCACCGCCGTGCGGATGGGGATCGGCCTCGGCCTCGCGGGCGTGGCGTTCTACGGCTCCGACATCGCGGGCTATTCGAGCTTCGGCGTCCCGACGGCGACCAAGGAGCTCTGGTTTCGCTGGGCGACCTTCGGCGCGTTCTCCCCCATCATGCGCACGCACGAGGGCAACAAAGGCCCCGAGAACTGGCAGCTCGACCGCGACGCCGAGACCACGGCCCACTTCACGCGCTGGGCTGACTGGCACGTCCGGCTGTGGCCGCTCTGGAAGGCGCTGCTGGTCGACGCCGCCGCGACGGGCCGCCCGCTGATGCGCCATCCGGCGCTCCACTACCCGAGCATGACGACCGTGCGCGACACCTACCTGCTGGGTGACGTGCTCTACGTCGCCCCCGTCGTGGCCGAGGGCGCGACCAGCCGCGTCGTGCCCATGCCTCCGGGCCGCTGGGTCGACCTGTTCACGGGGGCGCCCGTCGCTGGTGGCAAGGACGTCACGGTCGCCGCGCCGGTGACCGAGCTGCCGGTGTTCCTGCGTGCCGGGGGCATCGTTCCGCTCCTGCCCACGGGCCTCACGCGTCCCGCCCAGGCCGCGACCGCGTTTGGCAAGGGCCTCACGCTCCGAATGGCGCTTGGCGCCAACGGCGCGTTCACGCTGCACGACGGGACGGCCATCACCCTCACCTCGGCGGCCACGACGGATCCCGGGGATCTCGGGATGCCGGCCTGCACCGGCGACGTCCGGCCGTGCACCACGCGGACCGGCAAGGTCCGGCTCGTGCGCCTGAGTGGACGTTCACTGGAGGCGCCCGGACTCACAGTCAAGATCACCGGCGGCCCGGAGCGCGGCTACGACATCGAGCTTCTAGCGGACTAGCGCTGATGTTCCATCCAACCCGCTGGAACGCTGACCTGACCTCCGAAGAGCACTCGGTGCTCGACGGCCTTACGGACCCCGACCGCATCCAGTGCTTCCTGGACGAGACGCCCTACAGCGACGAGCCCATCTACCGCTGCCCGCGTTCGGTACTCCGCGATCGCAAGGCCCACTGCTTCGACGGCGCATGCTTGGCTGCGCTTGCGCTCTTGCGGCTCGGCCATCGCCCGCTGCTCGTGGACCTCCGCGCGCACCGCGACGACGACCACGTGCTCGCCGTCTACCGGCGCGACGGCGCCTGGGGCTGCGTGTCCAAGTCGAACGTCGCGCTGCTGCGCTACCGAGAGCCCATCTTCCGGTCGCTGCGCGAGCTCGTGATGTCGTTTTTCGAGTTCTATTACAATCTCGACTACGAGAAGTCGCTCCGCGAGTACAGCCCGCCCATCGACCTGCGCCGCTTCGACGCGCTCGACTGGCCGCTGCGCGACGCGGCCATGGACGCGATCGCCGAGCGCCTGGACCGCGTCGCGCACCGTCCGCTGCTAACGCCTACGCAGCTGGCCGGGCTGCGGCGTATGGATCAGCGCTCCTACGACGCCGGCCTCCTCGGCGCGAACTGGGCGGGGCTCTACAAGCCGTAGGCGGCTACTCGTTGATGACCTTCTGGAACATGTCCGCGATCGCGGCGTGGCCCGCGACGCTCGGGTGGATGCACGTCTCGTCGAACCACAGCGGCTGATTTGGCCCGATCCAGCACGCGCCCGGCGGAGGCTCCGTCTTGTTGGCCGACACGTAGCCGTGCCCGCAGAAGCCCTCGAGCATGAAGATCTGGTCGACCTGGTACTTGACCGCGATCTCCAGGTAGCTCTCGAGGATGTAGAGCACGATGGCCTCGAGCTGCGCCTGGTACTTCCACGCCTTGAGGCCCACGAAGCCGGAGGCGAGGCAGGAGTCAACCTTCCCGGTCGCGTCGGTGTACTCGAACGGGTTTCCGTAGACGACGTACGCTCCCTTTGGGAAGTTCTTGGGATCCTTGATGTAGGCAATCGTCTCGTCGAGGTACGTGATCATCTCCTTGGCCTCGGCCCACACGCTCGGATACCCGGCCTCGGCCTCGGCGTCGGTTGCCTTGCCGCCGTCCTCGGTGATCGACTTGATGTCGTTGCCGCCCATCGTGAAGACGAACAGCGTCTTCTTGTCGCTGCCACCGGTCGGGAAACACTGGTTCATCTGGCCGCCGCCGCTGAGGAAGTCGTCGGTCCGCGCGCCCCACTTCGAGCAGTTCTTGAACGCGCCGCTCTCGAGCTTGCCGCCCTGGCCCTTGACGTAGTCGTAGGACTTCCAGAAGCCCCAGTCGAGGAGGCTGCCCTTGTCGAGCTTGAACTTGGAGGCCAGCCACTCGGCCACCAGGTTACGAAAGAAGTGGCTGTTGTCCGTGCTGAGCGGGTGCGCGAGGTTGGGCGTGCCGACCGTGACCGAGTCGCCGAAGAACACGACCTGCTCGACCCCTGCGATGTCCTGGTGATTCGTGCCCTGGCAGTGCGTGCCCACTTTCGGAGTGAACTTGTCGTAGTCCGGACCGGCGGTGCCCCCGCCGACCGTGACCGCCTTGAAGCACTTCTGGATGGCGCTGAGGCCGCTCGTGTCGGGTCCCAGGTCGGTCACTACGCCCTGGTCGGGCGACGTGTCGGGAGCGACCATGGTGTCCTTGACCGGTGCGACGTCGGGCGCCAGAGGCGTATCGGGGAGCGAACCGGGATCGCTTGGCGCTGTCGGGACATCGACGGGATCGAGCTCGACTGGCTTGACGGCGTCCGCGACATCTGAAGCGTCCTTGACCGTTGCATCGACGCTCCAGCCGCCCGAGTCCGCGACTGCGACCGCCGCGTCTTCCTCGTCGGTCCCGCACGCGCCGAGTCCAACGCCGAGGACGGAGACCACACACCAAGAGACCTGAACCCGCCCGTGTCGCGTCATGCGCGCAGGATGCGAGGGTCGGCCCGGCGCGTCAACTGAGGCCACTGCTCCAGCGGCACTTCGCGTCTCGTGTCCCTCTTTCCAATGCAGCGTCGTGTACGTTCCATAAATTTTGGAGTTGACACCGATCACAGCGACGCCCAGCATGGGCGTCGAGGAGGTCAGTCGCATGGTTGCACGTCACGTCGCGGATCGGACAGGCGCGGGGGCCACAGTTCTTGCCATGACCCTGCTCTCATGTTCAGGCGATCCCCCCCCCCCCCCCCGGCTGGATCGGGTGGTCCCACTCGCCATTGAGCCGCGGCCACCGACGCCGCGGGCGAGCGCGGGTGCCCCACTTCTCGTGCCTCAGACGGCGGTCGGGCCCATGGCGCCCGACGAACGGGCCATCCGGCTGATGGCCATCCTCGACGAAGAGAACGTCAAGGAGCTGAGTTCGCTCTCGGCGCCTGGCAAGGCCAAGGCCGCGGCACTGCTCCAGATGGTGCCGGCAAAGCCGCCCAACGTCTCGACGCAGGCGCTCGATGCGGCTCGCGCGCGGGA
>SXOX01000193.1 GCA_005776585.1 Pseudomonadota bacterium
ACCAGAGCGGCATCCGGGCGCTGCTCGAGTGGGCCGCCAAGAACGACGCCAGCGAGGCCAATCGCGGCAAGGCAACCAAGGCGCTCACCCCGGCGGGGACGATCCCGACGCCGGTGAATCCGTAACGCCGAGCGACGAGTGGTATTGAGGGCGCGGCCCAAATTGCGCCCCAGCACCGCATCGACCTGCTGCTCGAGCGCCTTTGCATCAAACCGCGGCTCGTGCCGGAGTCCGGGTAGGTCGCTCTTGGGCGAGCGGGGCAGCGCGCGGGTGAGCACGGCGTGGGGCTGAAACGCCGTCTTGAAGCCATCGGGGCCATGCCGCTCGAGGTACAGGAGGGTGTAATGGGTGCCGTTGGCGCCGACCAGCTCCAGGTCAACCCGGGCGGGATGGATCCGTTCAAGCTGCCGCTCGGTACATTTGCGAGCGCACCGCTCAAGCGGCACGGGCGAGGTGAACGACCCTGGTGCAGGCCGTGTTCATCAGCGCAGGGCTGCTGGCCCGGGTCCAGGTGCTGCCGTCGCCGGTCGACGTCATCGTGCGCGGCGCCGTGCAGCTGCGTGCGGACGCACACGTCACGCCGAGCGCGGCACTCCGGTGAAGCGCGCGCGTGCGGCGTCGTGCCTGGCAGCCCGAGACCTCGAAAAGGACCCATTCGTTCGGGTGCATCGTAGGTTTGACGAGGGCTTGCGTCGTGACGTGGTTGGTCTGCGGCGGTTCAGCGCACGGAGGGCGCCCGTCGGCGTTCACGCCCGGCGGCGTGCCTCTGGGCGGCCTCGCCGTACCAGGGAGGGTGGCGGTCGCGGTCGTCGAACGCGTCCCCAGTCGGCGGCGCTCGTGTCCGGTCTCAGGCCACCAGTTTCAGATGGTCAATGTGCGGAAACGGCAGGTAGGCGTGCACCTGCGGGCACATGCTCAACGCATTGCGGCATCACGGCGAGGGGGACCCACACCCTGCGCGCCATGGGCTTCGACTGGCCACCCAGCACTCGTCGTCGGCGCGCGCATCGACCCACAGCACGTGCTCGTAGACCTGGTCGGCGCCGCGGTCGAGGGTCGCGCTGACGTCGACGGCGCCACGCCTCCACTCCGCAGTCATGCCCCCCTCGGCCGTGGCGAACAGCAGCGAGGTCTCGTCCCTGGTCCGCGCGGGAGCCAACGGCGCGGGCAAGACTGGCCCGTGTCAATGGCGCATGAGGCGGCCTAGCAGCCGTCCGAGCCGTCGGGCGTGTGGACACAGCCCTTGTCCGGGAGGCACGCGTCGGTCGTGCACGCCTTCCCGTCGTCGCAGCTGACCGGCAACACACCCTTGGCACAGGAGCCCGCGATGCACGCGTCTCCGCTCGTGCACGCATCGCCATCGTTACAGGGAGCACCGTCGAGCAGCGTCACATGACCACAGCCGGTGCCCGAGACGCAGGTGTCGGTCGTGCACGAGTTGAGGTCATCACAGGAGAGGTACGCGCCCCAGGTCCCCGTGGTCGGGTCGCACGTGCGCTGGGAGAGGCCATCGGCGCTGCACCCGACGCTGCCGAGCGGGCACTCGAGCTTGATGCAGACGCTGTCCCAGCAGGTCTCGCCCGCGGCGCAGTCGTCCTGGCCGAGGCAATCGACGCACATCTTCGCCTTCGCGTCGCAGACCTGTTGCGTGGCCTTGCACTCAATCGACGAGCCGCACAGCGCAGGAGCGGGCGCGCAGACGTAGAAGTGGGGCTTGCACCAGGTGTTGGGCGCCACCGTGCAGTCCGCCGCGGAGAGGCACGCGACGCAGCGACCGCTGGGCTTGTCGCACACGCCGATCGGGCACTCCTTGTCCGACTTGCAGGGCGGCGTGGCGGCGTCCGGAGCGGCAGTGTCAGACACCTCCACGACATCGCTGGCATCGGGCTCAGCGACGTCATCCGGCTCTTCGCCTGGATCGGTCCCGGCATCCACCGAGACCGCAGTCTCCTTCTTGCCCGAGGCGTCCACGGACACCACGCCGCTGTCGACGGGCACGACGACCTTGGGGCTCTCGCCGCTGTTGCACGCCGCAAGCGCGAGCGCGACACCACACATCCACCTTGAGCTCACGACCAACCTCCGCACGCAGCGTCCACCGAACGGCGCGCGAAGGATACGGGGAAGCGGAACGCGAGGCAAAAACCTGTCAAGGCCGCGCAGCAGGAGCGAATTGGAGGGTTGGCCGCGGGTCGTGCCGTCGAGCTGAAGCGCGCGATGGGCCTCGCGCTCGCGTGGGACGAACTCCGCAGCCTCTGAGGACCGTGGCGCTACTTCTTGGGAAGGTACTTGTCGATGACCGACTGGACGGCCTCGGGCGACATGCCGCCGCCACCCTCGAACTTGCGACCGTTGATGTAGACCGACGGCGTGCCCTGGATGCCGGCCTTCTGAAGCTCGTCCATGTCCTGCTTCAGAATCGCCTTGGTCTTCGGATCCGCGTAGTCGGCCTTGAACTTCGCGACGTCGAGGCCCACCTCACCGGCCCACTTCGAGAAGTTCTCCTCGGTGAGCTCCTTGGCGTTCTCGAACAGCTTGTGTGAGAACTCCCAGAACTTGCCCTGCTGATGCGCAGCGATCGACGCGAGCGCCGCGCCCTCCGCCTTCTTGTGGAACGAGAGCGGGAAGTGCTTGAAGACGAGCTTGACGCGCGGGAGCTTCTTGGCGAGCTCCTCCATCGCGGGCGCCATGCGCGAGCAGTACGGGCACTCGAAGTCCGACGCCTCGACGATGACCACGTCGCCGTCCTTGTTGCCCAAAAAGGGGCGATCGGTGTACGTCAGCTCGTTGACCTTGGGATCCAGGGGCTCGAAGGTCTTCCCGCCGCCGGTCACCTTGGCGTAGACGTCCTTGGCCGCCGTCCCCGCGGCGATGAGCTTCTTGGCCGACGCAATCTCTTCGTCCAGCAGGCTCTCGAAGCTCTCGAACGGCTGCGCACCGCGCAGGTTGCGGCCGTTGATGAAAAAGTTCGGCGTGCCGCGCGCGTTCACGCCCTCGGCGATGGCCATGTCCTTCTCCACGATGGCCGCGCTCTTCGGATCCGCGACGGTCTTCTTGTACTTGTCGAGGTCGAGGCCGAGCTCCTTCGCGTAACCCTCGAGGTCCGCGTCCTCCAACTTCTGCTGGTTGGCGAAGAGCTTGTCGTGCATCTCCCAGAACTTGCCCTGCTCGTTGGCGGCGATGGTCGCCAGCGCGGCCGGCTTGGCGCGGTTGTGGAACGGCAGCGCGTTGTGCTTCCACACGATACGGACGTCGTCCTTGTACTTCTCCTCGATCTGCTTGAGCGTCGGCACGACCTTGCTGCAGAACGGGCACTGGAAGTCGGAGAAGATGACGACCGAGACCGGCGCGTCCGCCTTGCCCTTGATGGGCTCATGCCCCTGGAGCTCGACCTTCCACACGGTCGGGTCGACCGGCGGCTTGGGCCGCGGCGCGGGCATCCCGCCAATGAGGCTGTTGAGGTAGACGCCGACGTTGGCGCCGAGGTTGGCCTTGGCGCGCTCCTCGTGGACCTTGGCCGGCGCAGTGCCCTTGGCGATGAGCTCATCGACCGCCTTGATCTCGTTGTCGATCTCGGTCTTGAAGGCCTCGAACGGCTGCGCGCCCGAGAGCGCCTTGCCGTTGATGAGGAACGCGGGCGTACCGCCCTGGCCGAGCGCGACGGCGGCAGACTGCTCGTTCAGGATCTGGGCCTTGAGCTTGGGATCGGCGCGATCGGCGTCGAACTTGGCGGCGTCGAGGCCGAGCTCGCCCGCCCACTTCTTGAACGACTCGTCATTGAGCGACTGCTGATTGGCGAAGACCTTGTCGTGCATCTCCCAGAACTTGCCCTGCTTTCCCGCGGCCATGGCCGCGAGCGCCGCCGGCGTGGCCTGCGCGTGGAAGGAGAGCGGGTTGTTCTTCCAGACGACGGCGACGTCCTTCGGGTAGGCCTCGGCGATCTGCTTGAGCGTCGGGCCGACCTTGCTGCAGAACGGGCACTGGAAATCACTGATCTCCATGATTGTGACTTTGGCGTCGGCCGGGCCTTTGCGCGGCGACTCCATGACGTTGGTCGAGCCGCGTGGCGCGACGACGGCCGGAGCCGCCTCTGCCGCCTTGGCTGCTGCTGCAGGAGGCCCTGCCGTGGGCGCAGCAGTGGGAGCGGCAGCCGCGGCAGGCGCGACCTGTGGCGCCGCCGCTCCAACGGCAGGCGGGGGTGCGGCCGCAGCGACGACCGGAGCCGCCGCCGGGGCCGCAGCGGGAGCGCCCGCTGCAGCCGGCTTGTCGCGCGTCGAGACGCTGACGCGCCCCAGCAGAAACGCGACCGCACCGGCCGCGACGACGAGAATGATGACGGATTCTTTCTTCACGATGAGCACCTCTCTCAAGTCCGGCCGCACCGGCCAGACGAGGAGGTACTCGCTCAGCTACGGAACGGCAGGCACGGTCGGAGCCCCGAGCACGTCGGAGCAATGTTGGAATCAGCGAATGGCTCTCACGGGTACCTCTGCTTCCGCTCTGGGCGAAAAGCGCGGGGATATTGGAGGTGGCTCGGCCCGAGGTCAAGTCGAATACAATGGCGTGTGACGACGGTCCGTCGCGCAGAAGACCACCGGAGGGCGCAGGAAACCCGGAGTGCGGCTCGGGCAACGCGCTTCTATGAGCGACAGCGCTGTGAACGAAACCTGTGTCGTGTCAAGAATTCGACTCCCCGGAGGCCTGAGGGAACGGTACGACGTCCCGATAGACGGACTGGCGGGAGGCGCTGGCAATGGAAACGATGGTGGCAGACGCGCGACACGAGGCGCTCGAGCGGTGGAAGCATGCGACCAATCCGGTCGGTTGGGCCACGCTCGATCCGGTTGGACGTCTCGTCTTCTGGGACACCGGCTGCGAGCACCTCACCGGTCTCGGCGCGAGCGCGGTGTTGGGCCGTGCGTGGTCAGTGTCAAGACTCGATGTGAAGTCGGGCGAGCTCTGGTGATCAGACGAAGCGGATCGCATGTGCGGGTAGACGCAAGGGACCGAGCGGACCGAGGACGTCCTCGCGATCGTCCATCCCCAAGACGTAGCCCGCTTCCACCATGCCTGGAACGCCTCGGTCACCGGAGACGCGGTCGACGTCGAGCTGCGCATCGTCGTGCACGGCGCCGTGAAGTGGCTGCACGTCCGGTCCACCGCAGACCGCGACGCCAGCGGTGACGTCTTTCGCCTTACGGGAATGATCCAGGACGTCACGTCCCGGCGACAGCTCGAAGAGCAGGTTCAGCACGCTCAGAAGATGGAAGCGGTGGGCCAGCTCGCCGGGGGAGTTGCGCACGACTTCAACAACTTGCTGACGGTCATCAACTGTACGGTCGAGTCGATGTTAGCCGAAACGCACGAGCCCTCGTCGCGACGAGACGAGCTCGTCGAGATCCGCCACGCAGCAACCCGCGCTGGGGAGCTGACACATCAGCTGCCGGCCTTCAGTCGAAAGCAGGTCCTGGCACCCCGCATCGTGGATTTGAACGAGGCCGTGTCGCAGCGCGATCGCACGCTGCGGCGACTCATCGGGGAGGACATTCGCATCGTCACGCTGATCTCGGCCGAGAGCCCTAGGGTCAGCGCGGATCCGGGGCAGCTCGAGCAGGTCCTCATCAACCTCGCCGTCAACGCCCGGGACGCCATGCCGACGGGCGGGAGCCTCACCATCGCAACCCGCGACCTCGAGGTCGCCCCGCCCGGCGTCGCCGACCCGCACACCGGTCGGTACGTGGAGCTGTCGGTGTCTGACACTGGCCGCGGTTTCTCCGACGAGGTGCGCTCACATCTCTTCGAGCCGTTCTTCACGACGAAGCACGTCGGCCGCGGGACGGGATTGGGGCTCGCGACCGTCTACGGGATCGTGAAGCAGAGCGGCGGTCACATCACCGTCGAGAGCCAGGTCGGAGTCGGAACGACGTTTCGCGTCCTCTTGCCCGTTGCGGCCGGGAACAGCGGGTCGACCGCAGGCAGCCCGACGCCCTTGGCCCCCGGTGGCACGGAGACCATCCTCCTCGTCGAGGACGAGGACGCCCTGCGAAAAGCGACCCGCCGGGTGCTCGAGAAGCAAGGCTACACGGTCTACGAGGCCGACGGGAGCACCGCCGCTCTCGAGTTCGCGAAACACAAGCTCGAGTGTCTCGACCTGGTGATTACGGACGTGGTGATGCCCGTGCTCAGCGGTCGCCAGGTGGCCGACCAACTACGACGCGCGCGTCCCGACCTGCAGATCTTGTTCATCAGCGGCTATACCGACGACGCCGTCGTGCGCCACGGGGTCCTCGTGGGTACCGACCACTTCCTGCAGAAGCCAGTCACGCCGGCGACGCTCGCCGCGAAGGTGCGGTCCGTCCTGAGGCAGGAGCCGTCATTGCGCCAGCCCGGCGCGGAGTGATTCGCCACTCGGGCCAAGACCAGTGTGACCCGCACACGCGGCCCACATGTGCGGGCAGGGACGTTTTCGCTCCGTTCGACGACGGCAGGGACCGCATGCGGGTGGCATTGCTCTTGCCAAGTCGGGCGGCATGGCAAGCACACACTCACATGCTCTCCTGACTCGGCTTTTCACCACGGTCACGCTTCTGCTCGCGGCTCGGAGCGACGCCTACGTGATTTACACGACGGTCTACGTCTGTCCGCAGCAGCGGGTGGACGAGGACGGGATCGCCGACACGGGGCGGTTTCACCTCGACGTCGGGCTCGGCATCCTGATGGTGGGTCGCAAGGACGAGTCGCGTTCCCAAGTCGGCGCTCAGTTCGACCTTCGGGCGCTGGCAAGCAATGGCTTCTTCGGCGGCGCACGTCTGCTCCTCGGCGGCCAAAGCACGAAGATCGACCGCGAACGAGGCGACAGCGTCAGAACAGGCTTCAACTCGCTCGGGGCGCACGCCGAGCTCTCGCTCGGCTACCACTGGAGCACCTCCGTGCGACGCACGGTCATCAACGGCCTGGGGAGCTCCGTCGACGGCGTGATGAAGTGTGACGCCCGCTCCGTGAGCGTGGCTCGAACGTCGCATGCGCTGGCCGCCGCGCCGGTACTCACGTGGCACGACCGTGCGTTCGCAGGCGGCCATCTCGTCTACGAATACCAGTGGTTCCGCGATGGCGTCGAAGGCGAGCACGTCATGACCGGCCGTCGCTCCGTGCCATGGGACTACCGCGTCGCGACGGCGGTCAAGGCCGGCTATGTCCACGGCCTCGGTGCCGGCCTCGCCTGGGATGGGACGCTCGACGTCGGATTCATGTCCTTCTCCATCGGCTTCGGTGGCTACTACGGGGACCAGTTCTCGTGGGTGGCCTCTCTCTCCGTCGGGCTCTCTCTTCTCCCCTGGTAGCTCGCGCTTCAACGCAGACGAAAGCCATGACTTGACAAGGAGGTAAGCATGTCACGCAGCACTCGACTTCTGTCCCGGGCCGCGACGCCCGGGTTGGCCGTCACCCTCACGCTTCTCGGGGGCTGTGGATGGCTCTTCGGCTCCGGTGGGGCCGCCAATGGTGATCCCCTCGCCGAGGACCGCCTGCGACCGGTGCGGCTGGCGACGGCCGAACAGGCCCTGAGCTTCCTGCAGGGGCGAAAGGCCCTCACGTCCGCCCCGGAGCTCGTGCAAAACGCCGAGGCTGCCCAGGCTCTCGCCATCTTCAAGCTCCATCGGGGTCAGACTGCCGACGCGGTCGCGGCCTGGCTGCTCGCGTCTACCTACACCCAACACGCGCTCGTTGCCCTCCAGGCGGCGTCGAAGGCCCGGATTCGAACGCTGCTGGCCGACGGTCTCGGCGGCATCCAGTCGGCCACCTATCGGCTACGAGAGCAGCGCGTCATGGTGTCGCGGATCGCTGGCGCGCGGGACGACCTGGAGTCGGCGTTTTACGGCACGGTCGCGCCGCATGCCAACCGCACCGCGCTGGCCGGAACCCTGCGGGCCGTGACTGGCAGGACGGACCACGCGGTGAGCGAGCAGGACAGGGGGAGGGTGCTGGCGGCCATGGTGTCGCAGGCCGAGGCGAGCCGCCGCGAGTTCGACCCGTCGCTGCGCGCGCTGCTGACGTCGGCGATTCGCGCCCTGCTCGTCGAGGAGCGCGGTACCGGCGCTTGGGTCGCGCTGGCTGCTGCGGCGTACGTCGCTCTCCCAGACATCGCTTTCGACCTCCTGAGCGTGGATACGCTCGAGGAGAATGGCACCTACCTGATCGCATTCGCCAAGCGGCGTCCGGCGGAGATGACCCAGGCCGTCAAGACGGCGCTGTCCAACGGCAGCGACCTCCGCCGCGCGGCCGCGGCGCTGTATGTCGCGAGCATGGCGGAACTTGCTGAGTGGCGGCGCGATGACCTGGCAGCCGTCGCCGAACGGTTGGAGGCGCAGCGTCTCGTCCATGAAGCCTCGGCAGATTCCCAGCGGGCTCGACCCGAGAAGCAGCGCGACACGAAGCGACTGGAGGCCGACGACGCTGCGGTCGCGGCAGGGCGAGAGATTGCCTGGATCGTGGCGTTTCATCGGGCCCGGACGCTCCGGCGCGCAGACGCGCGACGCGCGCTGATTGCAGGCGCGACACAGGCACAGTCGCTACCGATCCATCTGCTGACCAATCTGGGCGACCCGAGCGCGATGTCGGCCGAATACGCCGACATCGCCCGACGCGAGGCCGCGTTCATCCAGCCCGTGCGCGCGCGCGTACTCGTCCGGGCGGCCGAGGCGACGGGCAAGCTCGAGATCCGCCAGCGGGTCGCCTTGGCGCTGGTCTCCGCCAAAGGTGACGGAGCGCGACGCATTGGCGCCGATAGCCTCGAAGAGATCGTGCGTGTACGGCCCGAGGCGATCCCCGAGCTGCTACGTGTTGGTCCTGCCGAAGCGAAGCCGATTGCCATTCGGGCTCTGGCGGCGTCTGGCCTTCCAGAGCGGAAGGCGCTGCTCGTACAGGCGATGCGAGGCGAGTTCTTCACGAAGGACGACGAGGCGTATCACCGAAAGGCCTTGGAGGCCGAGATCACTCAAGGGCGAACGTACGACGTCGACTGGAGTCGCGTCCGCGCGCTCATCGACGAGCACCTTCCGGGTGAACGGGCGGAACAAACCGGGGCTGCTGTCGTCGGCCTGGCGGAGTTGGGCGCCCGCGAGCAGATCGACGCCATGGTCGGACTGGCCTCCGAGCCGACGTTGGCAGTCAGCTTGGCGATGGCCGCACGGACGTTCGGAAGCGCTGCGATGGCCGACCGCCTCCGCCAGTCAAGTTCGCGGGTCAGGAACACGCGCCGCGAGCTCGTCTTCGCGACCCTGACGCTGTACTTTGACGCCAACGCACGTGCTGCGCGGGCCCTGCTGGAGTCTGCCCTCCGCTCCAACGACGACCGTCGACTGGCGATGTCGCTCCTGCCATGGATACCAGCGAACGTGGCGGCTGAGCTCACGCGCGTCGTCGAGCGAGAGATTCAGCTCACCCCTGGGACGGCGTATGAGCATCTGCGGGACAACGTGGGCATTCGGAACGTCGTCGCACGACATGTGACGCGAGTCGCCTCGAATCCGTAAGGCTCGTCGCGTCGTCGCCCACGTGCGAACGACCAACATCACGTCAAGTGTTCTCGTTGGCCCAATTGGACCGCGGTCGGCGCGGCGTGATTCCAGCAGAGGATGACTTGCTTGACACGTCGAATTTCAACACCGAACATCGTGAGATGATCAAGCCCACGCCACCCGCTCGCATCCTCGTCGCCGACGACGATCACGCCGTGGCACAGGCCATCGCCCGGGTGCTGACCCAGGCGGACTACCACGTCGAGGTAGTCCACGCGGGGGACGAGGCGCTAGGCCGCCTGCGGACGGACACCTTCGCGCTGGTTATCCTGGACGTGAGCATGCCAGGGCTCGACGGGCGCGACGTACTCAGCCACTTGAGCCGGAACGAGACGCCATTCGAGACGCCGATCCTCGTCATCACGGGACGATACGATGAGTACGTTCAAGAGACCGTGCTGGGTCTCGGCGCGCGGGACGTCCTCGAGAAGCCGTTCGACGTCCTCGGGCTCGTCTCGCGCGTCAGAGCCCTCATCGACGAGGGCCAGCCGAACTAGATCCCCGCGCCGAGCCCCGTCTCCGGAGGCGCGTCGTCGCCGGCGAACGTCCGCAGGCGCCGCGGCACGAGCCACACCGCCATGCCCGGCTCGAGCCGGAGCGCATCCAGCCGATCGCGCGCCAGCACGGCCTGGACCGGCCTACCGTGACCGGACTCCACCGCCACGTGCAGCCGCGCAAAGGCGCCGGCCGTGTGGAGCGACGTCAGCGTCCCAGGAACAGCACCCGTCGTGGGGGTGTGGCTGATGTCGAGCTCGTGAGGTCGGACCCACGTGCGCTCGCCGGCGCGTGGGCCTTCCAGCACGTTCACGTCGCCGATGAACTCCGCCACGAACGGCGTCGCCGGGTGGTCGAAGACCTCGAGCGGCGTCGCGTCCTGCTCGACGCGTCCTCTGTGCATCACGACGACGCGATCGGCGACCTC